>DLMG01000338.1 GCA_002479245.1 Verrucomicrobia subdivision 3 bacterium UBA7542
AGCTGGTGCCCCCTTCTGGCAATGGAAACGAGATTCCAAAACCATCGTTGCCCCAGATGATAATTATGTTGTTGGCCACTGAGGAGACGTCCGGCACGTTGCGCATGGTGGTGGAGCCCTGATTGGTCGTCATGTCGATGCCCTGCTGCCACGATGGAATCGCGTAAACGGTGCTGATACCACCACCGGAGGCTTCATAGGGGTCGCCAAGCGCATCGGCCGGTGTGAGCCAGGCGGTTTCCGACGACCATGGTCCTCCTTCCGAGCTCGATGCCGTCGTCAACGTTGTTCCGCCTACAACCGTGATATAGGGATCGTCAGCCGGTTCGTTAACGGGCCCCGAAATTGCTCCGCTATCGCCACTGGACAGGAAAAAGCTCTGACCTTGCGCCGCATATTGCTGGAAGATTTGCACCGTCGAAAGATTAATATCGAACCCGTAGGAGCAACTTAGTTGCTTGGCCAGGTCGTCCGTGGCCATGCGATTCAGCACATCGTTGATTTGGGCGGTCGTGGTTGCGTCTTGGATATAATTTGTCCCCAAGGGCGGCACATCCTGCGGCGTGGGACCTTCATAGACCAGCACGTTGGTCAACCCCGGCGCCATGGAAATCGCCATTTCAATGTCCCCCGCGACTTCCAAGCCATAATCAAGGTAGCCAGTGGGATTACCCTCATCATCAAAGTAAGGAACGTCCGTATCATCGCCACTGGCGCCGTCAATCAAAACAGGTGTCACAGTGACGTAGGGAGAGATGCCGGCATCGTCTTCGTAGTCCTGGATGTCCTGTTGGGAGAAAGCGAAGAGTTCAAAAAGCCCGACCGATTGTCCGGTGCCGTCCTGCAAAACGTTGGCGGCATAAGCGCTGCGGTAGTCATAGCCCTCGAAGGGACCGGTGTAGCCTCCGCCTCCGCCTCCGCCTCCGCCTCCGCCTCCGCCGCCCAACGGGCGAATCGCCGGCTGGACCTGCGCGCCCAACCGGTGTGTCGGCGGACGCGGCCTCACATAATTGTCCAGACCGCTGATCGCCAGCACGGGTGTGTCGAGGTCCAGGGACGGTTCAACATCCGGAGCAAAAAAAGTACGTGCTTCAACCGGATGCTGATAGACGCGCATGTGGATGTGAAAAGCCTTCTCAATATCGGCGACCGACCCGGCTACATCCAGCAAAGTGCGGTTAGGGTGGGTTCCTCTGACAATCAGCCCGTGGGACTTCACGAAATCAATCACCTTCTGGTAGTCTTCACGGCTGGGGCCAAACTTGGAGGTGAACTGATCTGGCGTCAAATTGTGGCGAAAGTTGGCATTACCCGGTTGATAAAGCTCTTGAAGCAAGTTCGTGAGCTCTTCGCGGTTGCGTAACGGCAAACCGATGGCCAAAGACAGACGCGTGCCACTATCAAGCCGGCTGATGGGGGTGAGCCGTTTGGTTGTCGGGGGCACATGGCCTTTGAGAACCTGTTGCGCCGCCGAAGTTGGCAAAGAGGAAACCATCCAGCACGCCACTATTAGCGCCAATGCGAAAAAACGACGGCCTGGAAATTCGCTCAACTCCCGATTTCTGGTAGCGCGCAGCGGAAAGGTCACCGACGATGAACTCAGCTTGCCTCGCTCCACATAAAGGCTCCGTTGCACATTTGTAAGCTATCACATACCCCCAAACCCCTCAACCAAATACCAACGCGCGGTGCAGATTCGATCCGGGTTCGCCGCCTTCTGAGCGCATTCGTGCAATTGACCCGTCCCCGGACTCGCCAAGGATACCCGGTTTTCCGGTCTTTCGCGGGGCCGTCTTCTGGCAGGATTTCGCGCAATGGCGCACGGCGCAAATCGGGTTGGAGAATGCCGGGAAAGGGTTGCCCGCAGGCAATACGAAAACGGTCCCTAATGCCAGCCTGCCACCACGCGCCGCGAAAATTTTGCAGGAAGCATGATAAATGCAATCAATCATTGCCCCTTGGGGGACGGGAAGAGACAAGGTACAGAGGAAGAATCCGAAGAGGTCAATTTACTTGCACTTTACTTGCACATCTTCGCAAGTTATTGATAATCAATGGAGCGGGCGAAGGGAATCGAACCCACGCCGGACATTTCCGTTAGCCTTGACACTGGCAAACCTCTGTGATACTATTTTGATACTGAAATGCCGCGCAAAGTGCGACAACTGATTGCCGACCTGGAAAAGGCCGGGTTTGTAAACCGGGGCGGCAAGGGAAGCCATCGGAACTTTACGCATCCGCAAGGGTTGCGGGTGACGATCAGTGGCGGCGCGGGCGATGACGCCAAGCATTATCAGGAACGCGACGTGCGCCGCGCACTGGACGCCGCGAAAGCGAGTTGAGTTATGACAAGCAAGCAAATCAAAGAACAGGCCGCGCGCTACGCGAAATTTGTGGAGTGGAGCGACGAGGATCAATGCTTCATTGGCCGCTGCCCGGAAATCATGGCGGGCGGCGTTCACGGCAGCGACGAAACGCGGGTGTATGCGGAATTGTGTCAGGCCGTCGAGGAAATGCTGGAACTGATTCATACGGACGGCCACGCCTTGCCCGAACCGCTGGCCGCGAAAAAATTCAGCGGCAAGTTTGTGTTGCGCTTGGAACCGGCCTTGCATCGCCGCCTTGCCGCCAAAGCCCTTGCCGCCGGTGAAAGTCTCAATAGCTATTGCACCAAGACGCTCGTGAAAGCGTGATGCCAGCCGTTCCTTATCGCGTCGGAGCGAACGAAGGCGGACGCGCCGCCGTCGAAAAAATTCCGTCGCTCCACTGAATTCAATTTGCCGCACGCGGGGGGAAATTGAGCGCGTGAACGTATTTGACACGGCCAACACACCCGATGCAACATCGAGTGCCCCGGTGAAACGGGAACTTCGGATTTCTCCGAAACTGGAAAATTTATGAGCACGGAAGTCAAATGCCGGTGCCAGTTTTGCGATGGCGAGATTGAGTTCCCGCACGATCAAGCCGGCCAGACAATTCCCTGTCCGAAATGCGGCCTCGAAACCATGCTTTTTATTCCGCCGCCAGCCGAACCTGCTCCAAAATCTACACCAGCTTGGTGGATCATCGTCGGCGCGATGGTGGCGGTCCTCGTTCTTATTCTTATCGGCTACGCCTTGTCCCAGACATCGCCCAAACAAGTCGCTGAAACAGCTTCAACGAATAATCCGGTGGTAATAAAACCAGAAACCCAAATGACGGAAGTTCAGAGAATTGACACTTTAACACCAAAGCCATTACTGATGTCAGCAGAAGAAAAGGTTTCGCGGGAAAATGTTTTGAAAGCCTTGCTGGAAGTTCAATCGGCAACTGCTTTGGGCGTAACTCACAACAAATATGGAGAATTATTGATCAAGGCTGATTCCACATTGAATTTTGAAAAAACAAAATTATCCACCTTTCGCCATGAACGGTTTTTATCATGTGCAGAAAACGCAATGCGTTATTACGGCAAAGCGAATGATGAATGGTCTGACTACTTCAAATATGATTGGATGAGAGAGAAAAATGAAACTTTCATGTATCAATATGATTTTAACGATTTACAGAAAACGGGCGTGAAAGTTAATCCAGCGAACTATCCCCGCGACCCAGATAGCACCGCCTTTCGTGTTCCATTTGATTTATGTCTTTCTTTGTATTGGAAAGCAGCGTACATTTACATTGAAAAAATGAAGGATGACGCTTCGCAGTGAAGAGTTTAGGGGGAGGATTGCAACGGAAAGCCTATGATGACAAAACGCCGTCTGACACGAAACGATCTGCGGCGGCATAAGTAGGGGAAAAAGAAAAAGCTGCTCGCTTGATTTAGTCGCGACTGGAAAAACTACCGCCGCTAATTTTGAGAGGTTGAAAATGTTTGTCCGCACCAAAGTAATTGACGGCAAAAAACGCCGATACCTGGTTGAATCCTGCTGGGACAAGAAGACCAAAAAACATCGCCAGCGGCACATCGAATATGTTGATGGGTGGCCGAAAAAGGACATTGCAAGGCTAATCAGAATGATTAAGAAATATCGGGATGCCTGGGCAAACTCGGAACGACCAGAAAACACAAAAGCCTATAAGCGAGTTGCGCTAGACAAGGCGGTGACACTCGATAAAGCCATTCAGAAATTCAAACGCGACATGAGGATAAACCTTGTGCCTAGTCGCAATAAAGTTGATAGAAGGAGGCTGGACGCTGATACCGGGAAAAGGCACCTACAAAAATCAGCCTCGGGAATCTCGCCGCTGACGGCCCTCAGCCATTCGTTGAATCACAGCTTCGCACTGTTCGAGAAATGGACGGAGACGGAGCCGCTAGCCGACTGGGACACGTCCACGCTGGAAACCCTTGTGGTCGAGACAAAACAAATTCACGACCTGCACGAGGAAGCGAAGCGGTTGTTAAATGCGAAGACAATGAAATGATGCCTTGCCTGTGTAGTGCCTAAATAAAGCCGTTTTTCACAGACCGAACCACCGTCAAAAGCGGCGTTTTTTTGTTTTTCGATAGTGACTAGGTTGACTTGGTTGCAATTGATATGTCAACCATATCACCTAACATTGGCAGCAATGCCACAAACAAAAGAAGGCCCATGCCTGCCAAGGCGCGGGAATTATTTCTGGTTCGCGTGGGGAATTTGCGTTTGCGGTTTCACTCGCTTAAAACCGGCACGGAGGTTTACTGCCAGTTCTGTTTCATTCGGATATTCATCAAAAAACACAAACGCCCGCGCAAAGGAAAATGGTTGCGTCTGTTAGAATGCATCCCATTATCTACCGAACGATGGAATTTATTTGCTGGCTTATCAGCAATTAAGAATGGAGCGGGCGAAGGGAATCGAACCCTCGTGTGAAGCTTGGAAGGCTTCCGTTCTACCACTGAACTACGCCCGCCTTCGTCCCGCCGGGCGGGACTTCGGCGCGGCAGGCCCGCCACACCGCAGCGAACCCAGCCGGCTTGTCGAGCCGTAGCCAAAAGGGCGAAGGCTGACGCGGCAAGCCCTCAAGACTTGCTGCGCGCTGAATCTTAATCCCCGTGCTTGCGTTGTCAATTCCGCACGTGTATGCTGGCCGCGCATGAACTCGCTGCTTTTGACCGGCGGGCGAGTCATAGACCCCGCCAATCGCCTCGACGCTGTTGCTGATTTGCTCATCCTCAACGGAAAAATTGCCGCCGTCGGCAAAGACGCCGCCACCAAGGCGCCCGGAGAAATCGAACGATTTGATGCGAAAGGAAAAATTGTTTGTCCCGGCTTGATTGACCTGCACGTACACTTGCGCGAGCCCGGTCAGACGGCAAAGGAAAACATCGCCACCGGCACTGCCGCCGCCGCGCGGGGCGGCTTCACCTCGGTCGTCTGCATGCCCAACACGTCCCCGGCCATTGACAACGCCGGGACCGTCGCCCTCATCAATGAACGCGCCGCCCAACACGGCGTTGTAAACGTCTTTGTCGCCGGCGCCATCACCAAAAACATCGCGGGCGAGGAGCTCGCGCCCATCGGCTCGCTCAAACGCGCGGGCGGCGTGGCCATCACCGACGATGGCCATTGCATTCAAAACAACGAACTCATGCGCCGCGCGCTGGAATACGCAAAAATGTTTGATCTGCCGGTGATGGATCATTGCCAGGATTATTCGCTCGTGACCGATGGCGTGATGCACGAAGGTTACTGGAACACCGCGCTCGGTTTGCGCGGCTGGCCGTCAGCCGGCGAGGAAATGATCGTTGCGCGCAACATCCTGCTCGCCGAACTTACCGGCGCGCGCGTCCATTGCCAGCACCTCAGCGCAGCGGGCAGCGTCGCCTTGCTGCGCGAGGCGAAGAAACGCGGCGTGCCGATTTCCGGCGAGGCCTG
>DLMG01000340.1:0-5875 GCA_002479245.1 Verrucomicrobia subdivision 3 bacterium UBA7542
GGGCCGGACCGTCCGCGGCATCTGGTCGCCCACGCACCCAGCGAATTTCCGGTGCCGGCCTACGGCGAACATGACCTCGAACCATCGAGTAATCCCCAACTCTGGCAACCGCCGATAATGATCAGAAAATGAGAATTTAATAAGGAATCCAGGAATCCAGGGACAAATAAATCCTGGCTTTCTGGTCTCCTAATAAAAAAACCCGTGGAAACCCCCGAACAAATCAAATTGCGCCTTGAAACGGCGGTGCCGGGCGCAAAAATTGAAATCCTACCGAACGATTGTCCGGCGGGTGAACGGTCATTGCTGGTGGACACAGCCCACGTCCTTGCCGTGGCGAAATTTCTCCGCGACGACACGCAACTGCGCCTCGATTTTTGCTCCAACGTGACTGGCGTGGACTGGCCGGAGGCGGAAATCGCCGAAAAAATCAAGGTCAAGCAGGTTGGGGACGGTGTGGAAAAGGAAGTTGAGGAATTGAAGAAAAACGTACGCCCCGGCTTTCTTGAAGTGGTTTATCACCTGTATTCGATGGAATTGAAACATGGGCCGGTGGTTCTGCGCCAGCGCACGGCCAATCGCGACGCCAAAGCGCCGGTTGTTTCACTGACATTGGTTTGGCGCGGCTGCGAGTTCCAGGAACGGGAAGTTTTTGATTTGTTTGGCATCCGCTTGGAAGGCCATCCGGATTTGCGGCGCATTTTGATGTGGGATGGGTTCAAGGGTTTCCCCATGCGCAAGGATTACGTGCCGCCTGATGATTTTGAATACGAGCCGACGCCGCACGACAAAGTGTTGGCGGAGGCCAGAAAGCATTATTCGCCGGAGGTGAAGACGTGAACGCGGTTGGCGAAAGAACGTCGCAGAATTACGAAATTCTGCCGAAGACAGGCGAGACCGGCGAACCGATTGGTGAATTCCTCGAAGTTTCGATGGGGCCGCAACATCCGTCCACGCACGGCGTGTTCCGCATGGATGTGGTGTTGGACGGCGAAAAGGTCGTGAAGCTCAAGCCGGTGTTCGGTTATCTGCACCGGAACCACGAGAAAATCGCCGAGAATATTTCCTACCTGGGCTCAATGCCTTACACGGACCGGCTGGATTATTTTTGTTCGATGACGAACAACTGGGCCTACGCGCTCGCCGTCGAAAAGCTCGCGGGTCTGGCGGTGCCGGAACGCGCCGAATACATCCGCGTCATCATGGCGGAGTTGACGCGCCTGCAAAATCACACCTGTCTCATCGGCTTTTTTGTGCAGGACATGGGCGCGCTGGGCACGCCGCTGATGTACGCCTTCCGCGAGCGCGAAAAAATCCTCGACCTCTTCGAGTCGGTGAGCGGCGCCCGCATGATGTGCAATTACATGCGCTTCGGCGGCGTGCGCTGCGATGTCACGCCTGACTGGCTGGTCCAGGCGAAGCAACTGGTGAATGACTACGGCAAGTTCCTCGATGAATATGAAACCCTGCTCACCGAAAACGAAATCCTGCTCGCGCGCAGCCAGGGCGTCGGTGTGCTGTCCCGCGAACTGGCCGTCAACGCCTCCATTACCGGCCCGATGCTGCGCGCCTCGGGTGTGAACTATGACCTCCGGAAGGTGGACAGGTATGGCATCTACAACCGGTTTGATTTCAAGGTGCCGCTGGGCGAACACGGCGACACTTATGACCGCTACATGGTTCGCATTTTGGAGATGCGCGAGAGCCTGAAGATTTTGCAGCAGGCGCTGCGTGACATTCCCTCCGGACCGGTCATGGACCCGAAAGCGAAGTTGCGCGGGCTCCGACCGAAGGCGGGTGAAGCCTACGGGCGGATCGAGGCGCCGAAGGGCGAGTTGGGCTTTTATCTCATCAGTGATGGTATGGCCAATCCGTATCGCTACCGGGTGCGTCCGCCGAGTTTCATCAATTTGACCATTCTCGAGGACATGTGCCTCGGCCACCGGATTGCGGACACCGTGGTCATCCTCGGCAGCGTGGACATCGTGCTGGGCGAGGTGGACCGGTGAAACAAATGGAATCCATCTCGTCCTCGTGCTCGTCCTCGTCCTCGAACAATTTTAAATTCAATCGAGGACGAGTACGAGTACGAGTACGAGGACGAAGTTTGAATGGCGGCTTATTCAACGCTGAACTCCGCTGTCGCGCGAGCGGGAATCCAATGGATCCAAAATGTTAGGCGAACAAATCATCAAGGGCATGGCGGTGACCGCCCGCAACTTCTTCGGGAGTTACGTCTCGAAGGAGCGGCTCACCACCGTGCAATATCCCGAGGAACGCCTGACGCCCAAGGAAAACACCCGGCAGTTTCCTTTTCTCGTTTATGACGGTGACGACCGGGAAAAGGGACTGCGCTGCGTGGCGTGCCAGATTTGTGAGAAGGAATGCCCGCCCCAGTGCATCTACATCGTAAAAAGCAAGGACAAGAAGCCGGATTACAAGGGCCAGCCCCAGCTTTATCCGGCCACGTTCGACATTGATATTTCAGTATGCATGAGTTGCCAGATTTGCGTCGAAGTCTGCCCGTTCGACGCCATTAAGATGGACACCGAGTTTGAATTGAGCACCGGCGACCGTTTTGGCGGCCTGTTATTGACGAAGGACAAGCTGGCCAAGCCAAATGAATATTACCGTCGAATCCATCCCACGGCGGCGGCGGCGGTGGATGAGCGCTTAGCCGGGGAAAAGGCCCGGGCGGAGGCCAAGGCGAAGGCTGCTGCCGAAGCCAAGACCGCCGCGCTGTAACTCAGTGAAGACGGGAGTGTGACGAATACGGAAGCCTCAGCGAAGGCGGGAGTTTTCAGCCTTTATTCTTTAGCTTTTAGCCTTTCTTCCATCCCCAGCGACTTACGATGCAGTCGAATCTCCATGGGTATGTTGAACGAATCGGAATGGCTGACGCGGAAAAAGCGCATAGACACCCGATTGTGTGCCCCGCCGCCGCCTTGGAAAATTATTCGATACCGCGACGGCCTGAACCTCTCCTCTTTGCATTGCGTCGCAGTTGAGGAATTTCCCACCGAGAACGGCCCGGCGGACTACGCCCTGTTCGTCAACGGAATTTTGCTTGGCATCATCGAGGCCAAGAAGGTCACGGTGAATCCTCAGAACGTGCTTGAGCAGCCGAGCCACACGTTCGTTTACGTCTCCACCATCCAGCGCATGGCCCGAAATCTTTTCGGCGCTGAAGGCTGTTTCGTCCAAAGTGGCGGTGACACCGAAACCGAGGCGGACGCCGACAAGCTCGAAATCCCGATTCACGCCTTCGACATCATTATTGCCGACGAATGTCATCGCAGTTACACGGCGCAGGAGATGAGCGTCTGGCGCGAGACCATCAATCACTTCGACGCCATCAAGATCGGCCTCACCGCCACACCGGCGGCACACACACGGGAGCGTTCGACTGGTACTTCTCGCCCTTTTTCGCTTTCATGTCCCCACCGTAAGCACCCCGCCCGACGGCGTCAAACAAATGCAGGACATCGGCGTCAGCCGCGGTGAATTTTGAAGCCGTGAAAGAATCACCCCTGAACGGAATTACGACAAAAAAGTCGAGAACGAGAACGACAAAACTTTGTCCCACGTGGGACAAAGTTTTGTAAACCTCTTATGATTGAAGAACTTACCGTTAGAAGGAAATGGGGCTATTCATATGATTGGCTGGTTTGGTCGAGATGTCCAACTTTGCCTGTGTTGCAGGACTACGATGGAGAGGGCGCCACGCGGCAAAAAGAGGCCGGTCCCCGGCAATGACACATTTCCACCGGCTTGGTTTGGCGTCCCGGGTTTGGGATTTAGGATTTCGGGCTGAGGCCGGAACACCCTGACCCGTCTTCGCCGGAGGCTCCCGTCTTCACAACGTTTCGACGCGGCAAGACGACGCGGCAGGAGGGGGGACACCAACCTCTGAAAACCCTGGCAGCCCGGCGGTGTTCGCCGTCCGGCCTCATTTTCCTTCGGAATTCCGCCCCTCACCGGGCGCAATTCACCCCTCAAATCCCGTAATGTGTCCCTTATTCATTACGTTGCAGCCCGTTTCTGTTAAATAACTTGCATGATGTTACGAATGACTTCAGCCAGGCGTTTGATTTTCGGCGGCATTTTCTTGACCGTCCTTGCGCTGCCTTTTTTCTCCCCGGCGCAAGCCCAGGGAATCACCATCACAATCATTCCCGCCCTGGCACCCAATGTCTATGGTTCGCCCAATTGGAATGCCTGGGTTTCCAACGCCACCACCGCCATCGCCAATGGATATTCTTCGTATGGCGACCCGTCGTCACCAAGCTATTACCAACAGGCGCCCGCTGTGATTTCGGTGACGAATGACATTGTAACCGGTTTCCCATCGTGGAACGGCCTGGCCGATCCCGGGGACGTTTTCGGCGTGAACTTTTCCCAGGAATTGGGCAACCGGCTCCAGTTCGGCATTGATATCAAAGGCGGGACAAACCTGATATCCATTTCGCAATTGTCGTTTAGCGCCCATTCCACCGACCTGAGCAATACGCTCGATTTTGCCTTCGCACAGGGTTCCTATAACTATAGTGCATCCTATGTCGGGATCATCTACGGTCCCGGCAGCACCAACACCTACATTACCAGCGGCCCGGCGACGCAACTGGTCAATGAGATCGTCGGGCGTGGCTCCGGCAACGCGTGGGCGGTGTATGATACGTCCGGCAATATTGCCAGCGAGCAAAGCAACATTGTGCTTTGCGCTTCGCAGATTGGCAACCAGCCCTTTGACTTCACGGGAACCTACACGATTGACGGGGTGTCGGGATCCAATTCCGTAACGCTCAATCCGGTGGTGACCAATTCCGGACCGATATTGGGAAGCGGAGGCATCAGCATCACGGTTTTTCCCGCCCTGGCGCCGAACCGGTGGGGTTCGCCCAGTTGGAATGCCTGGGCTTCCAATGCCGTAACCGCCATCCTGAACGGATATTCTTCGTATGGCGATCCGTCGTCGCCGACATTCTATCAGCAAATAACGAACGCGGTTCCGGTGACCAACAACCTGGTGACCAGTTTCCCGTCGTGGATGGGAGTCGCCGACCCCGGTAGTGTCTTTGGCCCGGCCTTCGCTCAGGAGTCGGGCAACCGGCTTACGTTTGGCATGGACATCAAGGGCGGGACGAACCTCATCTCCATCGCGCAGTTGTCGTTCACCATGACCTCGACGGATCCCAGCAACACGCTGGATTGGACCTATTCGCCCATTCCTTACTCGTACTCGGGTTTGAATACCGGCAGCGCCGATCCCGTTTATCTGGGAATTATTTATGGTCCGAACGGCCAAAACATCTATGTCACCAACGGCCCAGCGACTCAATTGGTCAATGAAATCGTCACCTGCGGCTCCGGCAACGCCTGGTGGCCGGACGGCACATCCAGTGACAGCATTGCCACCCAGCAAAGCAACATCGTCGTTTGCGCTTCGCAAATCGGCAACCAGCCGTTTTTCTTCACCGGGACCTATACCATTGACGGGATATCGGGAACCAATTCCGTAACGTTCAATCCAATGGTGACGAATACGCCGCCGTCCCCATCCGGTTCACCGATGCTGTCCATCCTGCTCACCGACCCCTCGGAGGACGTCAATTTGGACACCGTCGTCGTGTCGTGGCCGTCAACCGCGACGGGATTTGTGTTGCAAACCAACTCGGATTTAACGACGACAAACTGGGGCGATTACACCGGGCCGGTGAACAGCAACGGCGGGATAAACAGTGTGTCGCTCAACAAGTCGACCGGTTCCCTGTTCTTCCGATTAAAACATTAGCCGTCACAACCCCGTTTGCATTTCAAGCCGGTCTTTGAAAGGGTGAAAGTCCTGGAATTGTGACCGCGTAAAGCTGCGCCACGC
>DLMG01000340.1:5965-8238 GCA_002479245.1 Verrucomicrobia subdivision 3 bacterium UBA7542
TAAAGCTGCGCCACGCGGCAAGTCCGCGTAAAGTTTCACCACGCGGCAAGCCAGCGTAAAACTTCCAACTTCGTCCTGTGTTGCAGGACTTCCGCCTTCGCCACACTCCCGTCTTCACTCCCGCCGGCGCTATGCTTTGGCGCGGCAAGTCGTTACGACCCGGCAAGTCGGCGCGACAAGCTGATGGAGAGGGAAAACTGAACATTCAACATTCAACATCCAACGTCGAACTTTCAAACTGAGGCCAGAAGTTAAACCGCGAAATAAGCGAAAGGCCGAAGGACGATCCACCTTCGCCCCGCAATGCAGGACTATGGTGGACAGGGGACGATGGGGAAGAATCCTGAAAATCCGGTTCGCGGCTTGACCTGGCGCCCGGCTTCCCGGATGCTCCCGCCCGCCGCAGATCAACCAATGCAGTTTAAAAACCTTATGAAATCATTTTTTATCCTGACGCTCGCCCTCGGCCTGCTCGCCGGTTGTGGCGTCAAAGAAGACAAGACTGATACGACAGCGAAACCCGACATGAAACCCGACATGAAAGCCGACTCGCAACCCGTCAACGGTGAAACCTTTCTCGCGGAGAACGCAAAAAAGGAAGGCGTCAAAACCACGGCCAGCGGTCTGCAATACAAGGTTATCCAGTCCGGCACGGGCGAGTCCCCCAAGCTGACCGACCGGGTGAAGGTGCATTACCACGGCACGTTGATTGACGGAACGGTCTTTGACAGTTCGGTGCAGCGCGGTCAACCCATCACCTTTCCGGTCGGCGGCGTGATCCCGGGCTGGGTCGAGGCGTTGCAACTGATGAAGGTCGGCGACAAGTGGCAGTTGTTCATCCCGGCCAAACTGGCCTACGGCGACCAGAGCCCCAGCCCGGCGATTCCTCCCAACAGCGTATTGATCTTCGAGGTGGAATTGCTCGGCATCGAGAAGTGAGACGGGCCGCGTAAAAGGCTTTCAGCCGCACGCGGCAAGCATCGAACACTCAACGCTCAACTTTGAAGGCTGAGGCCGGAACACCCTGACCCGTCTTCGCCGGAGGCTCCCGTCTTCACAACGTTTCGACGCGGCAAGACGACGCGGCAGGAGGGTGGACCAGCCTTCGCTCAGAAGCTTCGGCACGGCAAGCACCAAACAGGTTTTCGCGTGTTCAGCGTATTTCGCGGTTTCAATCCTGTCTTGTCTTTGGGTTCTTTCCGCCTTCGTTTCTCACCGGCCTTCTCTTCTTGATTTGTGAAGAATAATTAATGATGCTGGAGTTCGCTCTGGCCCCCGAGGGGCGAACGATGTTTGATAAACTGGACCAGATTTTTGTCATTTTAAAACACCAGGCGGTGGGGGTTTTCCCCGGCGCCTGGCAGCCGCTGGTTTCCGCCCTGATTTCGATTTCGTTCATTCCGCTGGTGTTCGCCACGCTGTTCGCCTTTGTCACGGTCATTGAGCGCAAGGGCCTCGGCCGCATCCAGAACCGCTACGGCCCAAATCGCGTCGGCATTCCGTTGACGAAGATCCGCCTGTGCGGTTTCGGCCAGTTCATACCGGACGGGATCAAATCGCTCACGAAGGAGGACATCGTGCCGCGTGCGGCGGACAAGGTGGTGCATTTCCTGGCGCCGGTCGTCCTGCTCATCCCCGTGCTGCTGGCTTATGCGGTGCTGCCGATGGGTCGCAACATGACCGCGGTGGATCTTGATGCGGGGGTGCTGTTTTTCTTCGCCGTGGGCGGGGCGGTGGAACTATCCGTGTTTATGGCCGGCTGGTCGAGTCACAACAAATACTCGTTGCTGGGCGCCATGCGCGCTATTGCGCAGATGATCAGCTACGAAATCCCGCTCATCCTTTCTGCCGTCACGGTTATCATGATTGTTGGCTCGCTCAAAACCGTGGACATCGTCGCTGCGCAAAACCATTACACCTATAGCATTGCGCATTGGTATATGTTCACGCCGTGGGGTTTTGCCGGTTTCATCCTGTTCTTCATTGCCTCCCTTGCAGAATCCAACCGTTCACCCTTCGATTTGCCGGAGGCGGAATCCGAAATCGTTGCGGGCTATTTCACGGAATATTCCGGCTTCAAATTCGCGCTGTTCTTCCTCGGTGAATACCTCGGCATGTTTGCCATCAGCGGCCTGGGTATTACGCTGTTCCTGGGCGGCTGGACGGCGCCGTTTTCGTTCCTCACCTGGGTGCCGTCGTATCTCTGGTTCTTTGCCAAGCTGATGGCGCTGGTCTTCATCTTCATCTGGATCCGCGGCACGCTGCCCCGCCTG
>DLMG01000167.1:0-2265 GCA_002479245.1 Verrucomicrobia subdivision 3 bacterium UBA7542
GGGTTATTGGGCGCGGCTGCGGAGGATTTATTACGCCAACACCCGGCACGACGCGGCGGCCATTGGTTTTGACGACGATTTTCTTTACCGCGAAGCCGCCCGGCCGGTTGCCCGCCGCAAAATTCCTATGAAACAACTGTTCCGCAGCGAAGCGCTGAAAGTTTTTGCTGAATGGAAAAACAAGCCGGACAAAATCCGGTACTGATGCGGTCGCCTACCGATAGTTCTTGTCGTCCACCCGGCTGAGGTCAATTCCGTCCTTGAAGACTCCAACCGTCACGACCGCGAAGGTGAACACGCTGGTCCCGGACTCCAGATGCCCGCCGAACGACTTGTCGGGATCGGCCAGGGTGATGTGGGCGTGGACGCGGCCATCAATCACATAGCCATTCATGCTCACGATGTCGGCCGGGCCAGTGGGGTTCTTCACAAAGATGTTCCTGGAGGGAAAGGTGCCGTTGCTGACCGTGTGGTAATGATAGCTCCGGACCGACCCGATGCCGGACAGGATCACGGCGTTCCGGATCTTGTGCTCCTTGGCCATGCGCTCCAGGCCGGCCAGCAGGTCGGCTTGATTTTTGAAGCGCAATACCAGGACCCGCTCGAATTGCCCGCTGAGCGCATAAACATCCGGCACCGTGTCGCTGTTCGGTTTGGTATCCACGGCGGTGGTGGTGGCGTTGGTCACCTCGGTGCGGACCGGCTGGGCCGCCGCCGGGCTGATGATTGCCAGCAAGCTTAGTATCTGAATCAGTCTGCGCATGGGATGTCTCCTTGTTTGGTGGATGATGGTTGAGTTGTATCAAAAGTAAACATGAGATCGAACAAACAACAAGCCCAAGCACCAGTCCCGATGCCGCCTGCTCGCGCCACCGGCTTTGTCGCGTGCTCGCGGAAACGGAGTTGATCGAAGTTTATCGGGGCCTGCCTCGCGATTCATCGGCCAACCCAAAAGGCTCTTGGATGGCCGTCCAATTTCCAACGTTCAGCGTTGAATAATCAGGGGAATTCGAGGACGAGGACGAGAACGAGGAGGAAGGGAAACATTACACATTCAACATTGAATGAGGGCCGGCTGAAGCCGGGACCAGCCTTCGCTCTGCTGCTTCGACGCGGCAGGCACCGAACGCTGAATTCGTGTAGACCGGCCCTCCGAATCTGCCGCTTGCCAACCAGCTTCGGGTTTTGTTCTAATCCACCCATGCTCAATCAGCAGACGCTTAATCGTCCCGTAAGTTTCTCCCCATCGCCATGAGCTATACCACCAATTATCTCCAATCCGAATCGGTCGCCGCGCAGGGACCCGAAATCATCGTGCTGGTCAACTGCATGGTGCAGGACGCCATCAAACTCAGCGCCAGCGATCTGCATATCGAGCCGTGGGAAAAAGCCATCGAAGTGCGCGCCCGCGTCAACGGCGTGCTGACCGAAGTGGCGCAGCTGCCGCTGGAGTTGCTGGACAAAATCTCGACGCGTTTCAAGGTGATGTCCAACCTGGTCACCTACCAGGCTGGGATGCCGCAGGACGGCACGGCCATCGGCGGTCCGGAACTCGACGGCGTGCAGTTGCGCGTTTCCATTTTCCCCACGACGCGCGGCGAGAAAATTGTCGTGCGGCTGTTCGATCCAAAAGACCGGCGATTTGATTTGAACACGCTCGGCTTTGAGGATTCGACGTTGCAAGGACTGTTGCGCCTGCTCAAACGGACGGGCGGCCTGCTCCTGTTCACCGGCCCCACCGGCTCGGGCAAAACGAGCACGATGTATTCGGCGCTTTGTTACATCATACAACGCGACGGCATCAACATGAGCATCAGCACGGTGGAAGACCCGGTGGAATTCAATCTGCCGATGGTCAGCCAGACGCAGGTCAATCCCGCGCAGGATTTCACCTACGCCGTGGCGCTGAAAAGCATCCTGCGGCAGGACCCGCAAGTTGTCATGGTGGGCGAAATACGCGACGCGGAAACCGCCGCCATCGCCGTGCAGGCCGGCCTGACGGGGCACCTGGTCCTGAGCACCATCCACTCCGGCGTTTCGGCGGGCGCGTTCACGCGGTTGATCAATATGGAGATCGAGCCGTTCATGCTGGCGTCGAGTGTGCTGGGTGTGATGGGGTTGCGGCTGGTGCGGGGCAACTGCCCGGATTGCACGCAGCCCTACGAACCGGAGCCGAGCCGGTTGAAGATTGTGCCGGAAGAGTTGATGCCCGAAGCCCAATTCCGCCGGGGCGCGGGCTGCGACCAATGCAATCACACCGGTTAC
>DLMG01000167.1:2351-3079 GCA_002479245.1 Verrucomicrobia subdivision 3 bacterium UBA7542
GCCGGTGACTGAATTACTGGCGGTCACCGAGCCTTTCCGGGAAGCGGTGCTGAAGAAACTGCAGACGTCTGCGCTGGAACAGATTGCCATCCAGCAGGGAATGCGCACGCTGTGGCAAAACGGGCTGCAACGCGCCGTCACCGGCGAAACGACGCTGGAAGAAATCATCCGGGTGGTGGCGGTGGATATGATTTGAGGGTCTGGTAGGGCGGGCACTCCGCTGCCCGCCGTGAATTTGGTGAGATGTTCGCACATCAAGCTGCCGCACGACGGCGCGCACGGAGTGACGCGCCCTACCTGGTTTCCTTCACCAAACACAATCTTGCCAAGCTCGCACAGGTTTTGTCTAATCTGCCTGTGCTCAACCAGCAGACTCTGAATCGGCCCGCGAGTTTTTCCGGCGTCGGCTTGCACAGCGGCAACCGGGTGAACATGACCCTCCTCCCCGCGCCCGCGAACAGCGGCGTGCGGTTCCGCCGCGTGGACCTCGAAGGCAGGCCGGAAATCGAGGCGCGCGTGGAAAATGTCAGCGAGACGAACCGCTCCACGACATTGGCCAAGGGCAATGTGAAAATTCACACCGTCGAGCACGTACTCGCGGCGCTGGCGGGTTACGGCATTGACAATGCGATTGTCGAACTGGACGCGAACGAGCCGCCCATTGCCGACGGCAGCTCGCGCGAGTTTTGCAAAATCATCCAGGAAGCCGGCATCGTGCCGCTGGCGGA
>DLMG01000250.1:0-11246 GCA_002479245.1 Verrucomicrobia subdivision 3 bacterium UBA7542
GTGGAAGAGACCCTGACCGCGCGTTCGCCATTGCAACAGCACGATGAAATCGAAAAAGACCTGCGCGAAAAGTGGGAGGACGAACTGGCTGCGGCCATTGAAGCGGAATATCGCCGCCAGCGGGCGGAGGTGCTTTTGCTCGTGCAATGGTGGTTGCGCGACGTTTGGCTGTCCACCCTCCGCAGTAGCACTGCTACGGAGGACGGGCGCACACTTGCCGCCGGCGGAAACCTGCTGAAATTCCCTGAAATTTCCGGTACGGAAGCCGTCGCCCGGCGCATTACGCCACGGCAGGCATTGAAAAATTTGCAAACCCTGGAGCAAACCCAGCGGTTGTTGCACACCAACGTGCAGGAAGCGCTTGCGCTGGAAGTCAGCCTGCTCAAACTTCGTTTTTAACCGGTTGCGAACGAAATCTCCGCAATGAGGTCTGAAAAAAAAATCACCGGAATCGGGTTTTACGCGCTCGTATTCGGACTGTTTCTCGGTCTGGCGATTTTGAAGTTTGGCAATCCGGTCATCCTCGACCAAAAAATCACGCCGCCGGTTTCGCCTTCCGAATTTTGGGCGGACGCCTGGCCCCCGCATTGGGGCAACTGGATTCTGTTGCCGCTGGCATTGACGGGCGCGGCGCTTGTGTTCGCGAGCAAGCCGCGCTGGCCGGGAACACGCCGGCTCTGGCTGCTGCCGTTGCTATGGTTCGGCTGGCAGCTTCTTTCCGCCACGCAAACGGTGGATGGCAATCTCACCGCAACGACGCTTTGTCAATTTGCCGGATGCCTCGCCTGCTATTTCATCGGCGCATTGGTTTTGGGACGCGAGCGCGCATGGCATTGGCTGCTCATCGGGGTGCTGGCGGCGTTTGCATTTTGCCTCGTTCGGGGAATCAACCAGCGGCTTTTTGAGTTTCCAGCGAGCCGCCAATTGTTACTGGAAGGCGAGCGCGCAGGCTGGACCAACATTCCGCCGGCCATGCTGCTGGAAATGAAGCGTAACCAGGCGGTCATCAACACCAACGGCGTGGATGTGCCCAATCCGGCCATCCTCGCCAAGTTTGCCAAAGGGCGCGTCATGGGCACGTTGGTTTATCCCAATGCCCTGGCGGGCCTAATTCTGCTGTTACTGCCGGTGTCGCTCGTTTTGGCATTCAACAGCACAAAACGACTGCGACCACCCATTCGCGCGACGGTAATCACACTGACCATTTTTCTGGGTGGCGCGGCATTTTTTTGGACCGGCTCGAAGTTGGGTTGGCTGATTGCGATGGTGATTGGCGGCGCGTGCTTATTTCGTTTGCGGTGGCCGATGCGATTAAAACTGGCAACCCTGACAGGTATTTTGCTGATCGGGCTGGTAATTTTTGCCATACGATTTCACAGCTACTTTGCCGCCGGCGCAACCAGTGTCGGCGCCCGGTTTGATTACTGGCGCGCGGCGGTGGAAACCACATTCATGCATCCGCTGCTGGGAACGGGCCCGGGCACTTTTCAACGGCCTTACGCACAACTCAAATCGCCCACCGCCGAAATGGCCCGCCTGGCACATAATGACTACCTTGAACAATTTTCGGACTCGGGCATTGTCGGCGGAACGCTCTTTGGAGCCTGGATTGTGCTTTCGCTGTTGACGATCGGGCGGCGCGTCTGGCGCTCTGGTGATCCGGCCAGCTTCGCCATTTTTCTGGGAGTATTTGCCTGGTTTATCCAGGGGTTGGGTGAGTTTAGCCTCTATGTTCCGGCACTGGCTTGGACGGCTTTCATCTTATTAGGCTTTCTGCTCGCCACGACCGGAAATCAAATCGACAAACATCCGATGACCGGTTATTCTGCCTACCGCACATGAAAATTCTCTTCCTCAACGGGCCGAATCTGAATCTGTTGGGACAGCGCGAGCCTGAAGTCTATGGCCGCGTGACTTTGGCTGACATCGAGGCAAAAGTGCGTGAACGTGCCGCACAGTTGAAGGTGGGGATTGATTTCCGGCAATCCAA
This sequence comes from Verrucomicrobia subdivision 3 bacterium UBA7542, assembly GCA_002479245.1. GTDB lineage: Bacteria > Verrucomicrobiota > Verrucomicrobiia > Limisphaerales > UBA11358 > UBA11358. The sequence goes on from DLMG01000250.1 coordinate 1,991, forward strand.
TCTGGAAGGCGAGCTGGTTGACTGGATTCAGCAGGCAAAGGGGAAATTTGACGTGATTGTCATCAATGCCGCTGCTTACACTCATACCAGCATTGCGCTACGGGACGCGATTGCGGCGGTAGGAGTCCCGACTATTGAGATCCACCTCTCAAACGTTCATGCGAGAGAAAAATTCAGACACAAATCGCTCATTGCGCCGGTTTGTTGGGGGCAAATCACCGGCTTTGGCCAAAAATCTTATATTTTGGCATTAGAAGCATCCGTTGACGTTAACGCTAATAAAAAACAGTCGTAAAAATGTATTTTTATGGCAATCTTATCGGTTTTTATTTGATTTAAATTTTTCTATTTTGTGACTTGACGATAATCATTCAAATGGTTAGGATTTAACCCAGCTTAATAATAAGTTAAGCATAGTCAGACTTTGGATGCTGTTTTTTGGGTTATTTAGGATAAAAAACAGGAATTTGAGTTTACTTTAACGAAAACGTACTGTGGATATAAAAGATATTAAAGCCATCGTTGACCTGATGAAGAAGAATTCCATTACGGAGTTCGAGTTAGAACGTCAGGATTCAAAAATCAGGCTCAAACGTGGTTCCAACGGCGGTGTGCCTGTCGTTCAGTACGATGAACCAATAGCTGGTGGCGGCGCTCCAGTTTTACTGCCTGTCGCTGTCCCATCGGCACCGGTTGGCACACCACTGATTCCCGCCACGAACGAAATTGAGGTCAAATCGCCAATGATTGGCACTTTTTATCGCGCACCATCCCCTGAGGCCGCAAGCTACGTTGAGATTGGAACCGAAATAAGTCCCGAATCCGTCGTATGCATCATCGAAGCGATGAAAGTGATGAATGAAATCAAAGCTGAAGTCAAAGGCGTAATCACTCAGGTTCTGGTGGAAAACGCCAAGCCGGTGGAGTTCGGCCAGCCGTTGTTCAAAGTGCGGCCGGCCTGACTTCGGCGACGGAAACATTCGTTAATCCTGTTTGCTTTCACTGAAAGCCCATGTTTGAAAAAATTCTGGTCGCCAATCGCGGCGAGATAGCCGTTCGGATCATCCGCGCTTGCAAAGAATTGAACATCCGCACTGTGGCCGTTTATTCGGAAGCGGATGCCAATTCCATGCACGTGCAACTGGCCGATGAGGCCATTTGCATCGGCAAAGCGGCGGCGGCGGAAAGTTATTTACGCATTGACCGCATCATCAGCGCAGCGGAAGTCACGGATGTGGACGCGATTCATCCCGGCTACGGTTTTCTTTCGGAAAATGCACATTTCGCCGAGGTTTGCGAGAGTTGCAACATTCGTTTTATCGGCCCAAATCCGCGCACGATGCAGGCGCTGGCCGACAAAGCGCTCAGCCGCGCACTGGCCAAAAAAGCCGGCGTGCCGTTGCCGCCAGGATCGGACGGCGTTGTTGAAAAGGAGCCGGAGGCCCTGACCATCGCCAAACACATCGGGTATCCGGTAATGATCAAAGCCATTGCCGGCGGCGGCGGACGCGGGATGCGTGTGGCGCACAATGACATTTCGCTCGTGAAAGGTTATCACACAGCGCGAAATGAAGCGGAAAAGGCATTTGGCAATTCCGGGGTCTATATCGAGAAATACATCGAGAATCCGCATCATATCGAAATTCAGATTCTCGGTGACCAAAAGGGCCGCATTATTCATCTGGGCGAACGTGATTGTTCCGTTCAACGCCGCAACCAAAAACTTATCGAAGAAGCGCCGTCGCCATTGCTCGAGTATAAATTCCGCAAATTGCGCGACAAAATCGGCAAGGCTGCCGTGAAAATCGCTGAGGCCGCACACTATACCAACGCCGGCACCGTCGAATTCATCGTGGACAATCACGGTAATTTTTATTTCCTCGAAGTCAACAAGCGGATTCAAGTCGAGCACCCGGTCACCGAGGAAGTCACGGGCATTGATCTCGTGCGCTATCAAATCCTGCTGGCGATGGGCGAGCTGCTGCAACATTCGCAAGGTGACATTCAAATCAAAGGTCACGCCATCGAATGTCGCATTAATGCCGAAGACCCGTTTGATGATTTCCGTCCCAGCCCGGGGCGGATTGAGATGTATTTTCAACCCGGCGGCCGCGGCGTGCGCGTGGACACACATGCTTACGCAGGTTACACGATCCCATCGGCGTACGACTCAATGATTGGCAAGCTTATCACCACGGGCAAAGACCGGCGGGAGGCGATGGATCGCATGAACCGGGCGCTCGCCGAATATATGATTACTGGCATTAAAACCACAGTGTCCTTCCAGCAAGCCATCATGCAGGACCCGAATTTCCGGCGTGGCGTTTATTCAACCGGTTTCGTCGAACAATTGCTCGGCGGCGCACGGCGTGAATTGATTGAGGAAAAGACTTGATGGCGGGTTGGGTGCCAACAGTCCTCCCCGGTATTACCAGAAATATATTTGACAGCCGCCGTCCGCCGTTTATCTTGAACCACTAAATACTATGGCTGACATTCCCTCGAACATACCAGGCGCGCCCGCAGGCGCTGTGCCACCGGTAAAAAAAGAAACCGGCAAGGTCCAACCCAAAAAAGAAACCGTCCGAATCAATTTGCCGCCGAAACCATCCACGGCGCCAACCATCAAACTGCCGACGCTGCCGCCCGGCGGTCCTACCGGCGCTCCAAGCGTGGTACCATTGTCAAGCGGCGCGGCAAAAGCGCCATCGGCGCCTACTGCTGCCGCGCCACGAGCCGCTACTGCTACCGCTGCTGCGCCCGTAGCTCAAACACGCTCCGCTCCGGCGGTTCAAAGAGTGGCGCCGGCCGCCGCTCCCACGTTTGGCGCGCTCGACAACATTCTGGTCATCGCCGCGGTTGTGGCTGGATTGTTTGCCGCCGGCACTGTGGTCTGGATGTTCCTGATCCTCAAAAATGCAATCGGCTGAAACCGGTTTTGACCGAATTGTTTTTCGTGCCCAAAACCATTCCATTTGACGTATGGCTTCTCCATTAATCGTCACGCTCACGCAGGACAATTTCGCGCAGCAGGTTTTGCAATCGCCGGTGCCCGTGCTCGTTGATTTCTGGGCCGAATGGTGCGGCCCGTGCAAAATGATCGCGCCGCTCCTTGACGAACTGGCCGACGAATACGATGGCAAGGTGAAAATCGGCAAAGTGAATATTGACGAACATCAGTCGCTCGCCACCGAGTATGGCATCCGCGCCATACCTACGCTGCTGCTTTTTAACAAGGGCGAAATCGCCGAGCAAATGGTTGGCGCCAAGAGCCGGCGCGATTTCAAGGCCAGCCTGGATCGCGTCGCGGCCTGACCGCTGCCGGTCCCGCGAGGCGGGATTATGCCGCTTATCGTCACGCCCCGCCAATTCACCCAGCGTGCCGAGTTGTACCACCAACTCAACCAGCTCACGGCCGCCGGAATCCCCATCGTTCGCGCATTGGAGCAAATCAAACGCAACCCTCCCGCTCCTTCGTTCCACGAGCCGTTGCAACGCCTGCTCGATGAACTCGCCAAGGGCGCGACGCTGGCCGAATCATTGCAGGCGCTCGACTGGCTGCCCGCGTTCGACCTGGCGTTGATCACGGCTGGCGAGCAAAGCGGTCGGCTCGATACCTGTTTCCGCATGCTCGCCGATTACTACAACGACCGCGCCCGCGTCATCAAGCAGGTGATAGCCCAACTTATTTATCCCGTCGGATTGATTCATTTTGCCGCCTTCATTTTTTTAATTGTGCTTCCGTTCGCCGGATCACAGTTCAATGCCAGCCTGCCCCTGCTTTGCGCCAAAGCTGCGCTCATTCTCTCCCCGTTTTATGGCGCCGTCGCCCTGATGATTTACGCCTCGCAAAGCAAACACGGCGAAAACTGGCGTGCAGTAATGGAATCCCTGTTGCGACCGGTTCCAATCCTCGGCACGGCACGGCATTATCTCGCCCTGTCCCGGCTGGCAGCGGCGCTTGAAGCGCTCATCAGCGCCGGGGTCAACATCTTTGAGGCTTGGGACCTGGCTGCCACTGCCAGCGGCTCGCCGGCCTTGCGTCGGGCCGTCGCCGCCTGGAAATCGCGCGTGGTTGCCGGCCAAATGCCGTCCGAGGCCGTGCGCCTCTGCCCGCTGTTCCCGGGAACCTTCGCCAACCTTTACGCCAGCGGCGAGGTCAGCGGCAAACTGGATGATTCGCTCCGCCAGCTAAACCGGATCTACAATGAGGACGGCACGCGCAAGCTGAACGCCTTCGCCACTTGGATGCCGCGGCTCGTTTATATGCTGGTCGCGTTGATGATCGCTTACAAAGTCATCCAGTTCTGGGCTGGCCTCTATGGTCCACACAGCGACCTTTCCAATGTTCTGAAAGGATTTTAATTCCGCTTTGCGCGCCGGACTGTTGCCCATTACTTTCGCCGCATGACATTGACCGAATTGCTCGCGAACGAGGAACTTCGCCAACGTGAGTTCCCTGTCGCTCGCGACAAAATTTTCCTCGCGCACGCCGGGGTTTGTCCGTTGCCGCATCGCGTTGCCGAAGCCGTTTCCGAATGCGCCCAACGCGGCACGCTGGGAGATCAGGAAGCCTTCGTCCTGCACCGCTTGAACGATGCGCGCCAGCTCGGGGCGCAATTGTTGAATTGCCAGCCGGAGGAAATCGCGCTGGTCGGACCGACTTCGCTCGCGCTGAGTTTTGTCGCCGCCGGGCTGGGTTTTCGCAAAGGCGACAACATCCTCATTTATCACGACGATTACCCGTCGAACGTTTATCCGTGGATGGCGCTGGCCGAACGCGGCGTCGAAGTCCGCCTGCTCAACACGCGCGGCCTCGGCGTCATCCGCCCGCAGGACGTGATGGGCCAGGTGGACGAAAACACCCGGCTCGTCGCGCTCGCCTCCTGCCACTTCATCAGCGGCTATCGAATTGATTTTAAGGCCATCGGCAAATTTTTGCGCGAACGCGGAATCCTGTTTTGTCTCGATGCGATTCAGACGCTTGGCGCGTTTCCGACGACGGTCGAGCACGTGGATTTTCTCGCCGCCGACGCGCACAAATGGCTGCTCGGCCCTTGCGGTGCGGGCCTGCTTTATGTCCGGCGCGAGTTGCAGGAAAAACTGAACCCGCCGATTTACGGCTGGCACAACGTGCGCTGCCCGAATTTCGTCGCGCAGGAACAAATTATTTTCCGCAACGGCGCGGCGAAATACGAAGCCGGCACGCACAATCTGCTGGGACTGGTCGGTTTGATCGCCGCCATGGAACTCGTGCTGGAAATTGGTGTCGAAAACATTGCGGCCGAACTGCTGCGCAAACGCGCATGGCTCGTGCCCGCGTTGCAGGCAAAAGGTTTTGCGGTTTTGAACGCGGACGCGAAAATTGAAAACGCGAGCGGTATCATTTCCTTTCATCAGGCGGGCCCCAGCCGCGACGAAGCGGCTTCAGCCGCGAAGGCGGGCAAAGACCTCACGGCGTTGCACAAAAAATTGACTGACGCCGGCGTCGTGGCGTCGTTGCGCGCGGACCGCAAGGGACAAAATTACATCCGTTTCTCGCCGCATTTTTACAACACCGACGCGGAATTACAACGCACACTGGAATTGCTGTAGTCCCGGCCAAATTCCCCCTCCTGGGAGCGCCGGTCTGTCGGGCCGAAGCTTCAGAGCGGAGGCTGACGTCCCGCCGGCCCGCTGCGTTGCGAAGGAGGGTTCCACCTGCCGATGGGACATTAACGATGAGGGGTTGGACAAGTTGCCTGCGCCGGTTGGATACACTCTGGCGAATCGTTTTGGGCATTGTTCATCGGCTTGGACACACGGCAACAAAACTGCTTCCAGCCATATTGGGGGCAGGACCCGGCATCGGGGCGAGACATCGGTGTGAAATGCAGGAATACCACATCAAATGTGTGATAGATTCACACATCGCGCTTGACAGCCGGGGCGCAATGTGTGAATATTTCACACATATCCATGATTTCCCTGAATCAAAATGAACTGGAGGCGCTTCGCATCCTTTGGGGACGGGGCGAATTGAAGCCGGCGGAGATTCAGGCGCATTTCTCGTGGCCGATCGAAAACGCCACCTTGCGCTCGGTTTTGGTCAACCTGGTCGGGAAGCGGCACGTCACCCGACGGCTGCAGGGGAAGGCGTTTTTTTATGCGGCCCGTGTTCCCAAAGCCACTTTGCTTCAGACCATGATGGAGACGCTGGCGCGAGTCTTTACGGGCGGCTCCCATCAGGAACTGGTTGTTCAATTGATGGAAACATCCGACATCAAAGCAGCAGACCTCAAACTCATCCGCCAAACCGCCGCCGGGTTGGCGTCCAAAAAAGCAAAAAGGAAATCAAAATGAATCTGCCTCTATTCCTTGCTTCGCCGGGGATTGCAACCCTTTTCAAATGGACTTGCCTGCTTGCGCTGGGTTGGGCGGCCCATTGGGTGATGCGTCACCGTCACGCCCGCTGGCGGTTGATCCTCTGGCGCAGCATTCTTTGCTTCAGTCTGGCCCTGCCTCTGCTCCAATTTTTTCAAGTCCCCGGCCTCAAGATTCCGATCGCCAGCAATGTTGCTTCCACAACCGAATTCGCCGGCTCACTTTCACCGGCCACCGCCGGTAATCCAGTTCAGCCCACAGCATCAGTGGCAACACCGGCGCAAGCACAGGTCGGAGTCAGCCCGACTTCCCGTAGTGTCAATTCTCTCCAACCTCCAACCTCACCAAAGCCAGCCTCATGGGAAAGTATTCTCGTGGTGACCTGGGCATTGGGCTGTGGCTGTGGAGTCGTCCGGCTTGTCGTGCTGCAGCTTCATCTTTCCCGTTTGCGAAAAGAAACCTGCCGCCCGGGTCCGGACCTTCAGCACTTGGCAAAACAAATTCGGGCCCGGCTCAATGTTCGGCGGGAGGTTGATGTTCAAATTTCAGATGCGGTTACTTCTCCATTTGTTTGCGGCTTGTTGAAACCGACGATCATCCTGCCGCGAACGCTGGCACAGCATCTTTCCCCGGGCGAAGCATCCGCGCTCTTGAGCCACGAAATCGCGCACCTGCGCCAGCACGACCTGGCTTGGTGTGTGGCCTGGCGATGGATGAAGGCCGTCTGCTGGTTTCATCCGTTTGTGTGGCAGATTCCTGCCGCTCACAACCTGGCCTGTGAACAGGAAGCCGACCGCGTCGCTTCGGGACAATTGGCGGACCAAGATTCCTATGCCCAGTTGTTGGCCCGGCTGGCGTTGCGGGTGCTGGCTTTGCCGGCCGTTGAGACCAAACTGACGCTGAATGGAAATTCTCAAATTGCGTGGCGGTTGAATCATCTTGGCAAAAAGGGAATGGACACTTGGAATTGGAAATATTCGGTGGCGGGATTTGGCCTGGTGGGGTTATTGTTCCTCATGACCGCCGGTTGCGAGTTTTCAAAATCTAGTCCCACCCCCTCACAAAGCTCGACGAAGGTTGAGTTCAAAGAAGTGCTGGTCGTGGTGCAGGACGAAGACGGCAAGCCAATCGAAGGGGCGACGATTTCACCCTCGGGTTTTCGGGTGAAAGGGCTTCATGGTGCTGATGCGTATGGTTGGAATAAAAAGCTGTTCGGTCCACCTGTACAGGCCATCACCGATAGCGAGGGTAAAGCATATGTGAAATATCCCGTTGAAGGTATCCCGGAGGAAAAGGAGTTCACGGGAGAACTCATCTTCGGGGTTTCCCACCCGGAATTTGCGTCTGTATTCATACAGAGTTATTCAGTGGACAGCCCGGAGCAACCGATTCAATTGACCCGAGGCATTCATCTGGAAGTCTCGGGTTATTACGGTAGTGATCATCAGCCCGTAACTGAACTGGTCCCGAATCTCAGTGAAGGAGTGCCCCCGGAAGACTGGCAGAAGGAGGAAAACGGCGTGCTCGTCTTTCACAAACTTTCCCCTGGCGGACATCTGCTGCAACTCATGGGACGGCTGCCATCGGGTGAGATTGTCTATAGTGACACCATGGCTTTCACGGCCGAAAAAGGGAAGCCCTGTCATTTAGCAATGGAAATGAAGCCTGGCATTCGGCTGGAAGGACGGATTGACGATCAGGTGCCACGGCCGGTGAAAAATGGCCGGGTCATGATTGATATCCGGCCTAAGGAATATCCTGTGCTTAACGTGGTCGAGGATTATTATGATGCCGATAAAAAATACGGTGGCCGTCATTTTTGGCACAGTTATCGCCCCATCAGCGAGGATGGAACCTTTGTTTTTGAGTCCATTCCTCCTGGCGAGGCGGACGTCGTTGTCTTGGGCGACGGTTTTGCGTCCAAAACCATCGGCCAACTCCAGAATCGGGTGAATGGGGCTTTGGTCAAAGGTCCCGTCATGGCCATCCCGCAGGCTTTCCCGCTGGTGGCGCCCGTCACCAAAATTGAGGTAACAACGGAACCCACCGCGACCTTGGAATTCACCGCCACAACCCAATCGGGCCGGCCGATTGAGGGAGTCGGGGTGGGGATGTATCCGTCCGTATTTCGCATGTGGGGAATGTTTGGCTGGATGAAGAATTCCAGCGAAGAACCTTATCGGGAGATACCGCATCTGTCCGACCCCATTTTTTCCGGCCAGACGGATAAAAACGGAAAGCTCGTCATTAAGAACCTTCCAGCGGAGACCCATGGAATGGATGTTGAACATCCGCAATTTCAGGTGCCGCTACAGGAGCCCAACGGGTGGCGTGACCGGCATATTCGCGCCAAATTCTCGCCGGGAACAACCAATAAAATGGAACTGACTCTTGAGCCAAAGGGTAAGGATTTTATCGGGGGCCATTGAATTCCGTCTGTCGCACCTGCGACTACAAACTGGAGGAATGGCTGAAGGTTGAGGGTTGAGTGTTGATGGAATAATCAGCGGCAAAACTTTGTTTTTCACCGAACCCGAGCCACTGCCGATGCTCCTTCCCGCGAGCAGCGGCACGGCGTTAAACCAACCATGATGTTATTTTACACAGCCCCGGTCAGGATAAACCACCGGCGAACACGAACCCAGGTTCACAGTCACGACTCATCCTGCCGGCTGTATTCGCGGATCGAGGCTTTCCACCACGGCGCGAGCGATTGACGCAGCCAGGCTTCATGATACAGCCAGACCATGGTGCGCTCGTCGGCCATGACTAAAAGCCGTTCGGCGGGCGTCAATTTGTCCGGCCCGGCGGCCAGCAATTTTTCGCCGAGCGCGCGGACTTGTGGACTTCCGACGCCCATCCCGGCGAGTTGCTCGGCATAAACCGGATTGAG
>DLMG01000250.1:11350-12603 GCA_002479245.1 Verrucomicrobia subdivision 3 bacterium UBA7542
GGATCGAGCACCGCCTCCGCCAGACCCGTGTGGGGACGGCGCGGGGAAGTGTCTTCGGTGATTTCATGAACTTTCATGTTCGCACGGAGCGCGACGAGTTCCGGCGGCGGTGCGATTTCTTCCGGCGTGAGAAACAATCCCAGCTTTCGCGCCTGCGCGCCGAGGCTGCGCCGGCTGGTGAAGACACTCAAGGGAATGGACAAAATCATTCCCGCCAGCATGGGCGTGAACCACCAGAACAGCGACGGTCCGAGCCACCACATGAATGCGCCCCAAACCAGCCCGATCAGCGTGTGCCCCCAATGCCGCCGGATGGCATAGGTCCACACCGTGCCACCGGCGGCGCGTTTTTGCGGCCACCAACCGACACTGACACCCAACAGGTTGGTGACGACAAACCGCGTATGCCACAGCATCAGCAGTGGCGCGTGCAACGTGGAAAAAATGGTTTCGCAAAAGACGCCGGTGGTTGCGCGCGCTAGGCCGCCGAACGCCCGCCGTCGTTCCGAATCATATGAAAGGTCAATGAGCGCAAGCGCCTTTGGCAGCATGATGGCGACCATGCAGATGACGAAAATGAGCAGGGCGTGGGCGGTGCCGCTAAAGTTGCCCAAGGATCGCGTGAACGCCCGCACGGTGATGTCCGAAAGACCGGTGTGTTTGTGGAACCAGCAGATCCAGTTGAAAGTGAGCAAAAATGCCAGCCATAAAGGCCCGGCAAGATAGCCGCAAATACCCAGAATCAGATGCAACCGACTCACCCCGCGCAGCCCTTTGGCAAAGAGCACGAGGCCGTGCTGCAGGTTGCCCTGACACCAGCGGCGTTCGCGCTGGGCGTTTTCGATCATGGCCTGCGGTGTTTCCTCGTAGCTGCCTTCGAGGTCGTAAGCGAACCAGATTTCCCAATTTTCGCGCAACATCAGCGCCGCCTCGACAAAGTCGTGGCTGAGAATCTGGCCCCCGAACGGCTTGCGCCCGGGCAGTTGCGGCAAATCACAAAATTGCATGAACGGTTCGGTGCGGATGATGGCGTTGTGCCCCCAATAATTTCCCAGATCGAGCGCCCAGTAATTCAATCCGGCAATGAACAGCGGCGCGTAAAGGCGGTTGGCAAATTGCTGGATGCGTCCAAACAATGTTTCGGCGTTGACCACCGCCGGCACGGTTTGAATCAATCCGACGTCCGGATGCGTTTCCATCAATTTCACCAGGTCCACGAGCGTTTTGCCGCGCATGACGCTGTCGGCGTCGCA
>DLMG01000250.1:12734-14876 GCA_002479245.1 Verrucomicrobia subdivision 3 bacterium UBA7542
GTTCCCGCTCTTGCGGCTTTCGTTGTTCAACCGGCGGCGATAGTGAATGCGGCCCAGCGCGTCAAGTTCATGAACCAAATCATACCAGCACCGTTCCTCCTCGATCCATTTGTCGGGATTGGTGGAGTCGCTCAGGATGAAAAAGTCGAACCGTTCAAGCTGGCCGGTTTTTTCCAAAGATTCATACGTTGCGCGCAAGCCTTCGCAGACGCGCACGACTTCTTCGTTGTAAACCGGAAAGACAATCGCCGTGCTGATGCCGGCAATGCTTTGGCCGCGATATTCCTTCAGACGCGTGATGCAGCGGTCGTCGCCGAACATCCGCAACACAAAACCATACACGCCGTGCATGCAACCGATGGCAATGAACAAAAACAAAATCACAAACAAAACCAGCAGCACGGTGCGCGACGCGGACCAGCCCGTCCGCCACAGCAAATCGGCAAAGAGCATCGAGACCAGACCCGTCAGCAGGAGCGCGCATGAATAAAAGTTGAACAGCCGCCAGCCATGACGCTCGATAGGCGGCGCGGACATCACCCGCAATGGCGGTGACTGGCTTGAGGCCGGGGCGGATGGGGAAACGCCGGGCATGGCTTAGTGCGTGAGGATGAAAATGGCCACCAGCAGCAAGGCAAACAGCGTCCAGGCCAGAACCATTTTGAGATAGGGCAGCTTGCCCAGATTCGTCAGGGTTGTAATCGGGCCAAGATCGAAGGGGCGCGGCGTCATTTTTGAGAGCTGAAAATCCGGCCCGGCGCGCAGATAGGTTTCGCGCATGGCGCTGATGAATTCCTTCGGCCACGGGCCGGGCCGCAAAAATTGTTCCTGCCATCGGCCCGGCATGTCGGCGAGCAGCAGCGCGAGCCGCCCGCGCGTGGAGAGCATCTGGTCGGCGTTGGCCGGCGGTTCCTGCAACACCTCGGCGAACCACTCAATCACAATGCGATCCATTTCCTCGGCGGCGAGCTGGGTGGCGGAGCGGTCCGGTTCGACGGGCGCGCGGTGCGCGGCGCGTTCGAGCACCCGGAGCACCAGCCGGCCGAGCAGGGCTTTGTTGCGGACGCGCAGGGCGTGGAAATAATTCTCCACCTTCTCATACGCCGCGTTCCATTCTTCCAGCGGGCGTCCCGCCAGATGGCCGGCGGAATCGGTCAGCGCGCCAATGCCGTTCATGGCGGACTCCATTGATAAGTCCAGGTTTCGCTTAAAAGGTTGGTTCCCTTTTGCAATGTGCAGCGCAGGTCCACGGGATCGGTGTTGCCGGGCCTGGGTTGCATTTTCAAAATAACGCGCCAGGTGCCCAGCCCGTAGCAGCGCAGGACCTGGTTGTTCACAATCACCGCGTTGGCGCTGCAATTGGCAACCGCCTGCGGGAGATCGCTTTCGGGAATGGCGTCGAGTTTCGGCCCGTCGAAATCAATCACGAATTGCCGGCCATTGGGATAGCCTGAGTCCAGCCCCATGCGCGTGGACACGACTTTTTCGTCGGATAGTTTGTCCGTGTCGCTCATCCAACGAAGCGTGTAGCTGAAGCGGCAGGGTTGCAGCGGCGCGGGTTTGTTTTTGGGATCCCAAAACACCACGATGTTGTCGAAGCCCTCGTAATTCTCGCTCAGTTCCACCAGATGCAAATCGCCGTCGCCCCAGTTGCCCCGCGGCTCGACCCACACGCTGGGTTCGAGGTGATAAAGGTTGAACATGTCCTGATACGCCGCAAAGGAACGCTCGCGCTGCAACAGCCCAAAACCGCGGATATTCGGGGCGGAAAAAATCTGGTGGCGCATGACGGACGGATTGTCGAGCGGATGCCAGAACACTTCGCCGTTGTCCATGCGCACCAGCAATCCGTCGGTGTCATGAACTTCGGGACGGTAATCATCGAATTTGCGCTCCGAATTTTTGCCGAACAAAAACATGCTCGTCAGCGGCGCCAGGCCGATGGTTCTGATGGGCAGCCGGTTCGTATCCACGGCGTGAACCGTGTTCGTTTCGCGTAAAAACAGCACGGCTTCAACGTCCGCCACGGTCATTTCACCCGGGTGGATGACAATTTGATACGCGCCCGCGCAACTGACGCTGTCGAGAATGGCAAACAACTTTAATTGCCCATCGTCCATTTGCGGCTTGCCCAGCCACCAG
>DLMG01000194.1:0-4849 GCA_002479245.1 Verrucomicrobia subdivision 3 bacterium UBA7542
GCAAGGTCAGGGATGCGAAACTGCCGCCCAATACAACTTCTTCATTCTGGAAGTCGTCCAGGCTTGGATTGACCCGGCGCGGAAACAGCCGCGGACGATACATCATCAGGGCGAAGGCGAGTTCATGGTGGCGGGCCGGACGCTCCATCTGCCTTCGCCAAAAACTTCGCTCGCCGGAAAATAAATGTCCGCCCGGCAAATCCGGTCGCGCCAATTTTCAAGGAGCCGGCGGATGTTTCCCCCTCTCCTTGGAGGAGAGGGTCGGGGTGAGGACGGTCGTTTAATCTATTTTTGTGTTTTACGCCCGCCCTCACCTGTGTCCTCTCCCCCGGGGAGAGGATTTTACCAATCACGGTCTCAGTAATTCGATTGACGTCCGGCAAATCCGGTCGCGCCAATTTTCAAGGAGCCGGCGGATGATTCTCCTTCTTCGTAGCGGCGTCTCGGCAGACCGCCGCAAATGTTTCCGCTTGTTTTCAGATGGCGGCGCTCTGCCGAGACGCCGCTACGCCAAATGACGCGCAGTTTTTCCACCGTCCACGGCGGGTCGCGGACGACGAAGCCGCGTCTAGCACGCCAGAGCGGTTCGCTTTCCGGCAGGTGCAAACGTCGCGCAGGCGTTTGGCCATGACGCACAGGCATGGGCGAAATATCAATGCCAATCCACTGGCGTTTCAAATTCTGAGCCGGAAAAATCATTCTGTTCAATTTGTAAGTTTCTTTCCTTCGCTATCCGGCAGCCCCGCCATCTGGTGGATTACCGCCGTCACTTCGCCTTTATCATTCTTAATGAATGTCAATTGCGCGGCATTGATTTTGACGAGGAAATTTGTTTCCGATTCGGGATAAACATCCAAAGGACCTGGTAATGCGTTTCTTCCAAGAGCTCGCCCGACTAAATGGTCTCCATTTCGCCGAATGGTCAGCTTCATTCCAGTGAAAAACACGTTATCTGGCGCAAATTCATATTCGCCGATACAGGCATCGAGAAGTTTTGCGTCCAGCTTGATTGCTATATGCGGTTTTGGCACTTCAGGAGGCGTTCGTGGCGGTTCCAAGCATTGGAAGGCGGCGCAACCCACGATGATGGCCATGGCGATGTCGCCTTGCAGCCGGGACCCGCGGCGGGCCGCAATCCAGCCGATGACAATTCCCGCGATCAGGGGAGGCGTGAGGATCAGACTACAAGTCACGAATACAAACGCGGCCCAACTCGGGCTAACCTTGACCCAGCATACCGCAATCACCATCACAAGGACACCAAGCGCGGCGAAGCTCCATCGCGGTATGCGCAGCTTGCCAGCAATCATTGCCAGGAGGAAGGTAACAAGCATGGCGATGCCTTGTAACCGTAAGTGTGGTATCGCATCGAGCCACCTGCCGCCGAGGGTGAGCATGAAGGCGACAGCAATGAAGACACCGATAAACAGTCCGCGGAATCGAGCCAATTGCGGCAACAAATCCGTCAAACAACTTGCCAGCTTGCCCGCTGCCAGCATTGCCAGCACCGCGCCAATGAGTCGCCAGCGCCAGGCAGTGGGAGGCGCCGGCGGCGTCTTATGCACCGCAGCGCACGCGGCCTCGACGGCTGCATTCACCAGCACAGGATCAAACGCCTCAAGCAAATGATCGGACCAGGGAGAAATCACCACACGCGCGTCCGTTCGCGTCTTCAGCAATGCCGGCGTAATGTGCAGGAGCATAAAGGCTTCTTCGAACCGGCCTGACAGGAGAAGCAACGGTGGGGCATGGTCGCCCAGGACGGGAAAGGAACCAACAGCAATGAAAAGCCCCGGTTTCATTCCCCCTTCCCGCACTGCCTCGCCTCCCGTAAAGCCACCCATCGAGTGGCCTACGAAAACATCTACCGGCCCGACCTCGCGTGCGACCGCCTCCAGCGTATGCACCGCTTCCATAAAAGTATATGTCCGCGGCGACGCTCCGTGCCCCGGAAGGTCCACGTCGTAGCAAATAAATCCGGCGGCGGCGAGCGCCTCCCCGTAGCGAAAGAGCGTCTCTTTCGAGCCAGCGTATCCATGGGCAAGCAGCGCCACCGGATGCGGTCCCGGGCCGGCGGGAAGAAACTCAAGCGCAGGCGTCTCTTCGGCGAGCGTTAATTTTTGGACGCGGACGCCAGGCTCAACGCGATGAGAGAGCACCAGACCTGTAACAAAGCAAACGGCGGCGACTCCGGCGATGAACCAGTTTCTAAATCTGCTTGATAAAAGTCCATCTTTCCAATCTTTACTCATTTGTTTTGGAGTTAATTTTGGTCGAGCATTTCTTTGACGTAGTGGCTGGCGTGCCAGTCGCAGTGGTAATAAAAGCTGCCGGTCTCTTTGAGGACGCGGGCGAGTTGCACGCAGCGCGGGCGTCCCGCAGTGGCGGGATAAGCCTTGGTATTCTCGTGGCGGTCTTCAAAGGCGCGCTTCTCCTTGGTCTCGCCCCGTGAAATACGATGGAGGCGGTGTGGGAGCGTCGCGCGTGGTTTTATTTCACGGGGCAAGCCCCAAAAGACCTCGTAGTTGCGGTTGGAGTTGAAGGGCGGGCCTTCGCCGCGCCGAAGTGGCTTCGGCCACGCAGGCGGGTCTATGTAAATCAAATCCACACAGGTGTCGGGCAGCTTGGCGAGCTGTTCCAGATTATCGCCGCAATAAACGACGCGGGTGTCGAGGAAGGAGGATGGGCGACCCTCACCCCGGCCCTCTCCCGTCCGACGGGCGAGGGAGTTTTCCTTTTTGGTGGTAGGGCGCGTCACTCCGTGCGCGCCGGTGGCAGTGCCATTTCCCATCTCGGCGGGCAAGGGATTGCCCGCCCTACCTTTCACAGCAGCCTTTTTCGCCATGCCGCGATTTTCCGTGGAAAATGTGGCGGCGTCAATTCATTCGCAATTCGGACGGCGGAGCGGCGTGAACGTCGCGCGCCGGTTCGCAAGAACCCGTTGCCGGGCGCGGTCAACGCCGTGCGTATCGCTTGTTAGGGTAGCATGCCGACACCAGCTTCGACTCCGCCATCAGGCCCGCTTGGGGTTCACAACCAGCAACACGATTCCGCCGACGAGCGCAAACGCTCCGACGACGGGCGGGATAAAGTGGCTGACTGTGGTCTCAAAGTGCATTCCGAGAAACTCGACAGGCTTTCCCGGGGTCGTGAAGGTGATGCCCGAGTAAGCGAGCACCACAATGCCTAGAGTGATCAGGAGGACTGCAACAATGGTTTTTGTGTTCATATTGAATCTATAACTTAATTTCTTTGGCTGACAGTTTCTCAAAACAGTCATTTGCGCCCGGAAGCGAGGTTCACTCGCATTCATCACAATGGTTTTCGGCCGGAGATGACTCTGACCAAAACCACTACAATGGCGATGACAAGGAGGATATGAATGAACCCGCCCAGCGCGTAACCGCTTACTAGACCGAGCAGCCACAGAATGAGCAGCACCACCGCAATCGTGTATAACATAAGATTTTCCTTTTAGTTTGTATTGTCACTAAGGGCTGGCGCGCTTTCGCACCAGCCAACAGTGATCTGCCGGTTTATTTGCTGGGCGCAGCCGGTATCTCGACGGTCATGTTGTTGATCACGCTGGTCACACCGTTGATGTCGGTGGCGAGCTTGGTGACCAGGCTCTTTTCGGCGTCGTTTTTGGCAATGCCGCTTAACGTAACCACGCCATCCGTCGTTGAAACCGACGTCTTCAGGGCGCTGGTCGAGTGGTGCGACAGCAATGACGACTTGACCTGGGCGGTGATGGAGGCGTCATCAATTTTGTCGCCGATGGTTGCGTCTGACGTTGCCGGAGTCTTGGCAATCGTCATCTCGTTCTTGACCTCTTTGACGTTGTCAACGTCCTTGGCGTATTCGGTGGTGAGTTCCTTTTGGGCCATGCTGCTCGCCTCACCCTGCAAGGTGACGATGCCGTTTTTCGTATACACGGTGGTTCCGGTGGCACTCACGTTGCGATGGAACAGGAGCGCGCATTTTACCTTCATGCTGATCCAGGCGTCTGAATGTTCAGCGGGTTGTTCGCCGCTGACTTGCAGTTGATTGTCCACGCTTATGACGCCGGGCAGACTCGCCACGGTGTCCTGGGCCAGGGACTTATGGGACGCTTCGGCGACCGTTCCAGTCAGGGTGACGACGCCATCTTTGGAATCAGTCTTGATTGAATCGTTCTTGAGGTAGGTTTTGAACACATACGACTTTGCGGCGGATGACTCGATGCGGCTGTCCGTATCGGAGGCGCGCAGGGATGTGCTGGTGACTAATATGGCGCCCGCAGCCATGATGAGTGCGAGCGGGTAAGTTGATTTCATTTTCATTTGCTTTTACTTTCGATTGTTACGTTTTGGTTTAGTTGTAACGACGAGAAGCATGCTATGCTGCGAGCTGTCCCTTCGCTATGGGGTATAACCCTACCATGCATTTGGGAGCTGATCGGCGAGCCTTGCGGCGCGGAAAGTTGTTCGAGGTTCGCACCTTCACGCTGCAGGAGGAGGGCTTCGACGCGGGGCACATACATTTGCGTTTCAGCGGGCAGATGTTCGGCGATGGCGTCGTAACTGCTTGTTTTATAGCGATCCAAGAGTTTTTGCACCGTGCCTTCACCGGCATTGTAAGCGGCCAGGGCGAGCCGCCAATCCTTGAAACGGTCGTAAAGATATTTCAGATACTGGGCGGAGGCGGTCGCGCTCGGTTCCGGTTGAAAACGTTGATCGCGCGGCCACAAGGAAAGGCCGAACCGTTTGGCCGTGTCCGGCATCAATTGAAATAATCCCGCCGCTCCCGCCGGACTCCGGGCTCGACGGTCAAATGACGATTCCACTTCCGCCACCCAGACCAGTTCCGG
>DLMG01000194.1:4897-6221 GCA_002479245.1 Verrucomicrobia subdivision 3 bacterium UBA7542
GCCACCCAGACCAGTTCCGGCGGCACCTTTTGGGCGGCGAAAATCGGCTTCAACTCCGGCACATATTCTTTGGCTGAAGCTGGCCAGGGACCGCCGGAAACTTTCTTCGCCCAAAGCTCGCGTTCCTTTTGCGGCGGGGGATTGGGAACCGGTTGGGGCGGCTGGTTGGTTTCAACTTTTGGCGGTGGAATCGTGAGCCGGATTTCGTCCGCGACATCCAGGTAATCCATCTGCGCCTTGAGCCACGCGGCGTAGGGCCGGGTTTCCTCGCGACTTTCCAGCAACGGCAGGACGGTTTGGGCCGTTTGCCGCAGCGCCGCCATATCCACCACGTAGTCGCCTTGAAAGCGCTGCTGCACGTCGCGAAAAAATTGCCGCACCGCGCGCTCGTCCACTTCGGGAAGCGCGTTGAGAATGTTCGTGTCGAGATTTTCCTGCGCCCATTGTTGCGCGCCTTGAACCAGTTCCGGCAATGTGACCGTGTCGTCATCCGCCCGCGCAACAAGTGAACCCGCCAAAAACAACACGAGCATGCCACACGCCTTCATGACTTGCTCTCCTGACCGATTCTGCCCGTAAAACCTCCCTGCGCGGTTTCGACCAGCTCACGGATGCGGCGCGCATCTGCCTTCCTGTGGCCGTGGCTTGCCAACGGGTCGCTGCCGCCGGACGATTCAATCAAAATGTCCGCCCAAATGATTCCCGTCTTGATGTGAACGGACGCAACCTTCGTGATGCTGATGCTGATCTCGTCGCGGCTAAACCACGACCGTTTATGCCGGATGACCGCCTTGTCCGTCACCTCGATAACCGTGGGGAAAAGAAAATTGCCGTGCGTCAACCGGCTCGCCTGAAATGTTTCTAAAGGCATGGCGACACTGTGATTCAGAAAAACGGTTTGGGATTCATAGACAAGGTTAGCCTAAAAAATCCGTTGTTTGCTTGTGTCTGAAATTCTTTCATATCCCAGACGGCAATCAGCGCGCCGTTACGATTCACTTGGGCTTTGAGCCATTGTTTCGCCGCCGGTTTGTAGCCATCGCCGTCCAATAAAATCACTGTCGGGATGATTCAATGCGCAGACGGATCATTTGCTTCAGCAGCATGATTTTCGCGCCATTGGTTCTTCGGATCCTCCAAAACCTTGAGCTGATCCGGCGTCAGCAAAGGCTCGACTTGCTTGACGGCTGTCTCTCTGTATGGCCGGAGACCGGCCCAGACCTGTTGCAACTGTTTGCGCGCTGCCTCAATTTTTGCCGTGTCCTTCGATTCGCGCGCTTGGCGATTCGCCTCCTCGGCGGCGTCAATCCGGGGTTGGTTGGCT
>DLMG01000194.1:6313-6482 GCA_002479245.1 Verrucomicrobia subdivision 3 bacterium UBA7542
TCCTCGATTGGCTTCAGTTCGCCTCTCTGCTCGTCGGTGAGCTTCATCTTCTCCTTGAGACCGGGTGGAAGGAGGGATCGTTCGCCCAAAGACCGGTCATTATCAAACGCTTTTTGGTATTTCACGGTTTGGGTGAGGGGGAGGGCATTGGTGTTGGTGTTGGTATCTT
>DLMG01000008.1:0-7605 GCA_002479245.1 Verrucomicrobia subdivision 3 bacterium UBA7542
GCCACAATCAGAACCTCCTTCTGGCCGATAATGTCGAGGTGGTACTCCATCTTGGACGCAAACGCGTGCGCGCCGACGCGCAACCCGCGCCGCAGCGCCATCGTGTGATAGGACA
This sequence comes from Verrucomicrobia subdivision 3 bacterium UBA7542, assembly GCA_002479245.1. Classification (GTDB taxonomy): domain Bacteria; phylum Verrucomicrobiota; class Verrucomicrobiia; order Limisphaerales; family UBA11358; genus UBA11358. Next base: position 116 of record DLMG01000008.1, read on the forward strand.
TGCCGACCTCCTTGCTCAGCAGACGCCCGTTGACCACCGCGACCAGCTCGCCATCAATCTGGGCCACCAGGACGTATTCGTCCTGAACGCGGTGGCGGTAATAAGCGAGCAGTTCGCTATAGAGCCGGGCCGCCACCACGTCGTAGTAGTCTCGTTCGACGTGGAGCAGGGGTTCGACGTGGCACAGAATGTCAGGTATGTCCTCACGGCTCACCTGACGGATGACCATTTCCTCGCCGCCGGCCAGCAACATGTACTTGGGCGGGAACGGCGGGATGGGGTTGTCAATGGGACGCAGGATTTTTTCAATATCAACCGACATAGCATTTCCTATTGTGGATTGAGTGGGTTCCAGCATTGGCCAACCGTCGCGCTGGATTCGCTTCTCATGCGGCGCACTCTACTGCTGTTGCGAACCCGCGGACAAGGAAAAAAACATTTCTTCGAGGATCATAGTGGGTAGAGATCGAGCTTTCCACAGAAGAACAGAATGCGCGTCCGGTAGTTTTCGAAGTTGCGGAAGCCCCGGGCGGCGGATTTGATGCTCTGTATTTTTGAATTCAACCCTTCGGTGACCGCGTTGGTGATGCGATGCTTCAAATAGGTCAGCAGATTCTCCAGATGCCGCCTGAGCATTTGGGCCACCTCGACCAGCGGTTTGAGACAGCTCCGGCTCACCCACCCGAACCAATTCTTGAAAAACCTCCGTGCCCAGCCTTCCTCCTGATATTCCCAAAACTGGGTGAACAACTCTTTGGCGGCCCAGGCCCGCGCCACTTTCAGATTCAACTCCTTCAAAACGGCAAACGCCGACACCTGTTCCGGACGGAGATTTTGCGGGTTATACAACCACAGTTGCCGGGTGCCCTTGAGCGTTTCATCCCCCTCGGCCAGCAACTGCTTGTGTTCGGCTCGCCGCACCTTGTCCACCGCCTCGTTCAAATACTTGCTCACATGGAATTTATCATGCACCACGTCCGCGGCGGGCACCTGCTGCTTCACCGTTTGGATAAACGGCTCCCACATGTCCACCGCCACCGCTTCCACCGCCTGTTTCTGGTCCGGACTCAAGCTCTCCCACAGCTTCCCGGCGGCCTCCTCAGTCCGGTCTTCCACCACCTCCACCACGCGGGCTTGCTCCAAGTCGGTCAAGAGCATGATGTAGGATTGGCCCCGTTTGAAGCTTTTCTCATCCATGCCCAGATGCTTGAGTTGGTCCAACTGCCGCCGCTCCAGCCCGCGCTCTACGGCTCGCCGCATGATCTCATGGGCTGACTCCCAACCAATACCCAACAGTTCGCAAGCCTGACTCACGCTGGCGCAGGCCAGCAGCACCTCTATGGCGAACCGTTCAAAGTGCAGGGTGAACCGTCCCAGAGTCGCCGCCCACGGCACCGCCATCGTCTTGACCCCGTGCTCCAGGCACTCCGAGCGCGGCACCCGCGCCCGGACCAGCGTCTCAAACTGCATCGTGTCCAGATGTCGCCACATCCGTTCCGCCGCGCTGTCATGAATCGAATACTCTCGTCCGCATTTCGGGCATTTGGCCGCCGCTCCCCACTGCCAGCCCAGTTCGATATCCACCTTCTTTTCCTGAAGCTTCAACTCCACAGCTTTGACCTCCCACGGGCTGCCGATGCCCAAAAGTAACGCGTAATGTTTTTGTAATTCGTTGTCCATGCTCATGGCGCGAAACGCTCTCAAAAATCTCGCTCATGGCCAACTCAAACCGTTGCCCGGCGGAGCGGAGCGAAGTCCGGCGCCAAGCGGTTTGATCTCAGTTCCAACCGGTCTGCGCCAGTATGGAATCAAGCCCCTCCTACAACCTTCATTCTTAACCTCTGCCGATCTGCATTGTTTGCGATCGCGGGTCTTTGAGTCATTAGCAGTCTCCTAATTTCAGAATCGGGCTATTAACATTGTTCCCCCAACACAATCCCGTGAGGTTGGGTCTCGTCGATGGCACGGGCTTGCAAGGTGCAGTTGTTCCGTTCAAGCGCAACCTCCCGGACCTGCGAAAACCACCGACCGCCTCCCAGCCGTTGGCGCCGTAACTCAAGCGCATTTCATATTCTATTCCCCTCGCAATCCTCAACGGCGCGAAGCGTTTTGATTCGGGACAACTGCAATGAGCGAGTGGCTGGCGTTCCGGCCTCTTGCCGCGTGCGGCGAGAAAGATTTGAACTGCGCTGAACCAGATATTAGCATTTTGAACACATCAAATCATTAGCCCAAATGTGACCTGAGATGTCCCAGGAGGGGATAGACGCGGTTCCAAATGCGGTGTGTGTTATGGGTGCAATAAACATGGCAAGAAGCTGACACTCGTAATAGTAGCAAAAAATGTTGAACACAATAACTTAGAAATCTCATCAAAAATATGAAAAACCTCATTGCACCAGCGATGTTAATCGTCGCCGCAGCGTTTGTTGCCACAAACGCTCAGGCGACCTATGTTGGAAATTATGGCTCAGCAGCGAACTTGGTAAACGTCGCCCCCGGGGGGGGGCCGGACGGTACGGCCCCCTTGATAATTCTGGGGGAATATAGCCCGGCAGGTCCGTTGGGATCGTCCGCGGTGACCTTGCCCAGCGGGACGGTGCAAGACGTGGACTTCTATGGAGGCAATTACAATTTTACCTTGTATGTGCTGTCCCCAGGTACGGCCGGACCCAACGCCAACGAGCAGACATTCACAGTCGTCGCTTCACAAAGTTTTTCCGGGTCAGCAACCGTGGGTATTCAAACCCTTGCAATTTCACCAGGTTTCTCCGTAAGTGCTGGAGACCTACTGGCGTTCGCTGGTATCGGGCCTTGGTACCCTCAGCAGCCCAACGACGCGCTCAACAGCGACGCCACGTATGAGGATTCGTCAAATCCTAATTCCTTTAGTGCAACACCGCCGGGCGGCCCTGGGACGCAATTCAGCGTGGGACTTAACCCGGATCCGACCGCGAATTACGAATACGGCCCCGATGTGTTCGGGAACCAGGGCCGGACTTATGCTATTGGTGTCGATGTTTCTACAGTGCCGGAGCCCACAACAATGATAGCTGGCGCGTTGCTGTTGCTGCCGTTTGGGGCGAGCACGCTGCGGATGCTGCGCAAGCGGCAAGTGGCGTAACGGTTGACCAATTCGGATTTTCAAATCCTTCTTCCTCGATCAGGCCGGTGTTCAAAACCGGCCTGATTGTTTTGCGGGACTTGACCGCTGCGCACAAAGTTCCTCGGCACCGACGAACCCGACCTGTCGTGACCTGTCGAGTTAGCGTTCTCTTTTCCAAGCTCGTCCCATTCTGGTTCAACCCAGCCACTAAATTCCTAGAATATCCAAAAAAACAGGAAGCGAAGGTGCAACAATTCATGGAATTCAAAGCCTCCCTGCTGTTTTTGAAAAGCCGGTTTTACGCGCGCCCAATGCGGCCATGCGCCGTGCCAGCCTTACAACTCGGCGGCGCAGCGCACACGGTGGGTTGAGGAAGCGAAGTCGTGGTGAAAGAGAAACTTCTTGTCCTGTTTTGTCCGGACAGTACTGTTATTCCTGCTCGTCGCGCTCACAAGGTCCGGCAGAGCCTAAATTCATGACCACCAAGTGAAAGTCACATTCGTTTATCCCCGGTTTGAAAAGTTTCTCACTGGCCTGCCGGAACTGGACCAGGGGTTGGTGGACTATTTCCTGGGCAACTTTACCACCCCGCCTTCGCTGGGCATCCCCATCCTCGCCTCGCTGACCCCGCCGGACATCGAAGTCGAACTCGTGGATGACAACAGCGGGCAGACCCTCAACTTCGACGCCCCGACGGATCTGGTCGCCATCAACTGCTTCACGCCCCAGGCCACCCGCGCGTTTGAAATTGCCGACGGCTTTCGCGCCCGCGGCAAAAAGGTCATCATGGGCGGATTATTCCCCTCGTTCATGGTGGAGGAATGTCTCAAACATGCTGACTCGGTGAATGTCGCCGAAGGCGAGGCCACCTGGCGGCAGATTCTTGCGGACGCCCGGGCCGGCACTTTGAAACCGGTTTACCAGGGCGGCAGTTCCGCCGACCTGGCCGCGCAGCCGATTCCCAAGCGTGAGATTTTTTACCGGAACGATTTCTACGACTGGGATGAAGACCTCGTGCAACTGACGCGGGGCTGTTCCTACACCTGCGGCATGTGTTCGCTCCCGGCCCAAATGGGCGGGCGCATCCGCTTCCGGCCCATCGAACGCGTCGTCGAGGAGCTGCGCTCGCTCAAACACGAGAATGTGTATCTGGCCGACGACACGCTGTTCTTTCCGCATCGTAAAATCAACGACTACGCCCGTGCCCTGTTCCAGGCGGTGGAGCCGTTGGGCAAGAAGTATTTTGTTTCCTCCACGATGGCGTTGAACACCGAGACCGGCTTTCTCGACCTGGCGACGCGCGCCGGCGTGCGGAATTTCTACTGCACCATGAACGTGGACCCGGTCTCCATCCGCGCCATCAAAGGCGAAGCCCGCGAGCGGCAGGTGCTCAAGGACCTCGTCCGGAATCTGGAAGACCGCGGCATCCGGTTTTTCGGTTCCTGCGGCGTCGGGAGGGACTGGGATGAACCGGATGTCGTAGACCGGGTGTTGGCGTTGTATGCCGAGGCCGGGATTCGCACGGCGGAATTTTTCATTTTCACGCCGTATCCCGGCTCCGTCCACTGGGACCGCATGAGCCGGCAGGGCCGCATCTTCGACCGGCAATGGTCGCATTACAACGGCGCCCATGTGGTCGCGCGCCCCATGAACTTCACCCCGGAGCGGCTGCGCGAAGAATTCATCCGGCTGTGGCGCGAATTCTTCCGCACGCAGAAAACGCAGCACGCCGCGCACCTCGAACCCGCGACCTGGAAGGACGGCGCACAAGTGGTCGGCAAGCCGCTCCAACGCCAGGGCGTGCGCCAACAGGCGGTCGTGACGGGCCTCGGCCTCATCAGCCCCATCGGGCACGACGCGGCCACGGTGACTGAGGCATTACGCAACGGTCAACATGGCATCAAACCCATCACGCGATTCGACGCGCGCCACTTCCGTTCCAACCTGGGAGGTGAAGCGAAGAATCCCAACCTCCGCGACTGGCTTACCGATGCCGAGAATGAGGAATACGAAGACCTTTACCTGCGTTACGCCATCGCCGCCGCGCGCCGGGCGCTGCGCGACGCCGGACTCCAACGGGACGGAAAGGAAATCCGCCGCGACATCGCGCTGGTGCTCGGCACCTGCAACGGCGGACTTTGTTCCGCCGAAGCCGAATACGCCTGGAAGCACGGGCGCAGTTCGCGCGCCTTCGACGAGCGCATGAACTTGCAGGCCCAGCTCTACGGTTTTGGCAAGGCGCTGGCCAGCGCGCTGAAGTTCGGCGGCGAAACGTGGGTCATCACCACCGCGTGTTCCTCCACCACCGTCGCGCTGGGGCTGGCGCAAACGCTCATCAACCGCGGCTATTACGACACGGTCCTCGTGGGCGGCGCGGACGTGCTATGCGTGGCCAACATGTCCGGTTTCGACGCGCTCAAGGCGACCGCGCCCGGCCGCATGGCGCCGTTTTCCACGCCCTATGGCATGAACGTCGGCGAAGGCGCGTGCTTCTGGGTGGTCGAGGACATGGAGAAAGCGATTCTCCGCCACGCCCGCTGTCTCGGCCGGCTGGCCGGCCATGCCACCACGTCCGACGCCTATCATCCCACCACGCCCGACCCGCGCGGCTCGGGGGCGCAACGCACCTTGCGCGCCGCGCTGGAGGATTCCGGACTTTCCCTCAGCGACCTCGGCTGCATCAACGCGCACGGTTCCGGCACCGAGGCCAACGACAAGGCCGAAGCGCGCGGCATGGCGGCGTTCATGGACGGACATCCGCTGCCGGCCGTTTCGACCAAATCATTTTTCGGCCACTGCATGGGCGTGACCGGCATCCTGGAAGCCACTGCACAATTGCTCGCGATGAACGCCGGTTTCATTCCGCCCACGCTCAATTTCAGCGGACCGCGTCCGGGTTGCGCGCTCGACTTCGTGCCGAACGAAGCGCGCCCAAAAAAATACGACGCCTTCATTTCAGCGAACTACGCCTTCGGCGGCAACAACGCCGCGGTGGTCGTGACCAGGTGGGATTCGCCTGTGCCACCACGCAAAGAAGTCAAGGAACGCGTGGTCGTGACCGGCGTCGGAGTGGTCACGTCGCTGGGTTTGGGAATTCAGAAAACTCTGGCGCAGCTTCGCAACCAGGCCGTGGGGCTGACCCCCGTGGCCGCCTTCCCGCTGCGGGCCGAACGCGCGCGATTGGTGGGACAAGTCGCGTCCTTCAAAGCCGCCGAGGTGGACCGCCGGATTGACTTTGCGAGCTTGAACCACATCAGCCGGTTTGCCGTGGCTGCCAGCCGGCTGGCCCTGGAGCACGCCGCGTTGAAAGTTTCGCCGGGCCATGCCGAGGAAATTGGGGTGGTCATGGGCGTGTGCAATGGCCCGTCGGAAATGGGCCACATGGACAGCGTGTTCAGCAGCGATTCGTTTCAGGCCAACGTCACGAGCTTCTCCAACATCGTGGCGAACTCGACCGCCGGCTGGGTGTCCAATGCGCTTTATCTCAAAGGCGTCAACGCCTCGCTCTCCGCCGGGCCGCACGCCGGGGTGCAAAGTCTGGCCTACGCGTTCGATGCGCTGGCCGGGAAACGCGCGCGCGCCATCCTGGCCGGGGCGGCGGACGAGGTGTACGCGCAGACGTTTTACAACTACGACGGCATCGGCTTCCTTTACGCGGGCGCGGAGGAGGCGGATTACCGCCTTCGGCTCGACCACGAAAAGCGGAAAGTGCTTGGCGAAGGCGCGGCCACGCTGGTATTGGAAACCGCCACGAACGCGCTCGAGCGCGGCGCTGCCGTGCTGGCGGAAGTGCTGGGCTACGGCATGGGCATGGACGCGGAGGGATTCACCGCGCCGAACAACGGCCCGGCGGGATTGAAACACGCTGCACAACTCGCCCTCACCCGCGCCGGAGTGACTCCATCGCAAATCGGACTCATCGTCTGGGCGCCGCAGGGCAATCGCCAGGACCTCAAGGTAATTACGGTGGGCGAAGAATTATTCGGACCGGATTTCAAAAAGCTGCCGCTGGTGACAACCACGTTCAACACCGGCTACATCGAGTCGGCCTCAATTCTGGTAAGCCTGGCCGCCGCGCTGGAGGCGCTGGCAACCGGCGGTGGATTGTGGCCGCAGCGCACGGGCGTCAGCGAGCTGGACCAGCGGGAAGGACGCGGGGCGCCGGAATACATCCTCGTGCTCGCCAGCAGCGACGTTGGCTACAACTTTGCCGTCGTGTTGAGAAAAGGATGGAAACCGTGATGCCAAAATGTTTCGTCTGCTTGCAAAGCGCCAGCCGCCGTCGCGCCGCGAAGGCGGAAGGGCTGGCACAGTCCAAGACGCTTTGCGTATTTCAGGAATCATTGTCATTGTGCCGCGCGCAGCGTCTTGGAGTGTCCACCCT
>DLMG01000008.1:7709-8062 GCA_002479245.1 Verrucomicrobia subdivision 3 bacterium UBA7542
CGGCGGCCCTCCGCCGCTTTTCCTGGAGCATATCAAACTGTGCCAACGTTAACTGGAACCTTTCTCCAGTGAATTCGCCATGAGCCGTCGCGTTGTCATCACGGGGTTGGGCGTGCTGTCCGGCGCGGGCGCCAACGTCGCCGAGTTCCAGCGGAACATCACGGCGGGCGTCTGTTGTTTGTCACCCATCACCGACCCGCGGGCGGCGCATTTCAAATCCCGCTATGCCGGACTTTTGGCCGGGACCGCCGCCGCCACGCTGGAACCGCTGGCGGAACTGGCCGGGTTCGACCGGTACGTTCAGATGGCAATGGTGGCAGCGCGCGAGGCGCTGGCGGTCGCCGCCGCGCGCC
>DLMG01000008.1:8111-9108 GCA_002479245.1 Verrucomicrobia subdivision 3 bacterium UBA7542
GCTGGCGGTCGCCGCCGCGCGCCCGGAAAATTTTGGCCGGCGGTTGGGGCTTATTTTCGCGACGTGCTCCGGGCCGATGCTGCTCATCGAAGCTCACTACGAACGGATCATCCGCGGCGACCTGCGGTTGACGGAAGAGGAGTGGCTGGCCAGGCAGTATTACACCGGCGCGCGAGTGCTGGCCCGCGAACTGGGAGTGCAAGGGCTGTCCACAACGGTGGTCACCGCCTGCTCCGCCAGCACGGCGGCAATGGCGCTGGCCGCCGATCTGATCCGTTGCGGGATGCTCGACGCGGCGCTGGCTGGCGGAGCCGACGCCTTTTCCACCAGCACGCTCGCCGGTTTCGAGGGACTGAAAGCGACGAGTGAAGGCAAGTGCGCTCCGTTCTCAAAACCGTTTGGTTTGAACCTGGGCGAGGCGGCGGCGTTTGTGTTTCTCGAATCGCTCACAAGTGCCCGGAAGCGCCAGGTGGCGATCCAGGCGGAAATTCTCGGCTCGGGCATGAGCAACGATGCGTTTCATTGCTCCGCGCCCGAACCGGCGGGACGCGGCCTGGCAACGGCCATGCAACGCGCGCTCGCCGACGCCGGACTTTCGCCGGAACAAATCTCTTACATCAATGCTCACGGCACAGGCACTGAGGCCAACGACAAGGCCGAGGCCAAAGCCGTCCGCAAAGTGTTCGGCGCGCAGGCGGAACGCACGCCCATCAGTTCCACCAAGAGCATGGTCGGCCACTGTCTGGGGGCGGCCGGGGCGGTGGAAGCCATCGCCGGCATCGTGTGCGCGAAGTCGGGCGTCCTGCCGCCCACCGCCAACTTCACCGGGCCGCGCGAAGGTTGCGCGCTGGATTGCGTGCCGGAAGCCGGACGGGCCTGGCTGGCGCCGCAAGTTTTCCTGAGCAACAACTCGGCCTTCGGCGGGCATAACGCGAGTGTGGTGCTTTCAGTGTCGATTTCTCCCTCTCCTCCCTCAAAGGAGGAGAGGGGCGGGGTG
>DLMG01000008.1:9201-21812 GCA_002479245.1 Verrucomicrobia subdivision 3 bacterium UBA7542
CCCCAGCCCTCTCCCCGCTCGGGCGGGGAGAGGGAGTCGGCGACAGTGTTAAGTTGCGCCCAATCTCAAATCTCAGATTCCAGTCAGAGCCTCCTTGCGTCGGCTGCTACAGTTGAAAACACTGAACCCATTTACATCACCGCGTGCGGCGTCGTTTCCGCAGCGGGCATTGGCGTGGAGGCTTTGGACCGCGTGCAGCGAAACGGTAAATCGGTCCTGCGCCCCGTTGCCATTCCCGGACTTCCACCCATGCTGGCAGGGATGGTGGATGAGAAAGGAGTCGAAACATTTGACCGCCGGCTGGACCTCCGGCACATGGATCGTTCGAGCCGCTGGGCGACAGTGGCGGCGCGTCTGGCAATCCGGGAAGCGGGATTTTCCGAGAGGCCGTCCGCACTGGCGAAGCTGGGTCTGTTTCTGAATCTGTCCGCCGGGCCGTCTTGGGCGGAGTCGGAGTATCTGACTTCGTTCCTGTCGAACAACCGCCAGGTGACACAACTGACGGCATTTCCCTACATCGTCCCCGGTTCCGTGGCGGGCAATGTGTGCCGCGCGCTTGGACTGGCAGGCCACAATCTCACTTTGAGTGTCGGGCCGGGTGCGGGCCTGCTCGGCTTGGGACCGGCCATTGCCGCGCTGCGAACCGGTCATGCCGAGGCGCTTCTCAGCGGAGCAGTGGACGAATTATCCGAACGCATCTTAACGGACCAGTTCATGGCCGGTCTGTCATCCGGTAAAGACGCTTTGCCGCCGGGCGAGGGAGCAGCAGTGCTGCTGCTGGAAACGGCGCGGCATGCCGCTGCGCGCGGAGTGCGGCCCCTGGCGGAAGTGTGCGGCATGGCGTATGCGACGGAAGCGGACCGCTGCTGTCGCCCAAACCCGGATGAGCAAGGGTTGGTAGAAATCGTGCGGGACGCGCTGAACCAGGCAGGTTTCGAACCGGCTGAGATCGGCGCGCTGTGCTTTCACGGACCGCGGCGGCGACTGGAGCAACTGCAGGCGCAGATGCATCCGACGTGGGCGGCGCGCGTGCTGACCGCATCACGACTCACCGGTTGCCTGGAAGGAACCCAACCTTTGCTGGATCTGGCCGTGGCATTGCGGTCACAGCCGGCTGGTTCGGGTAACCCGCCCGTGCTGGCGGTCGTTGCCTCGCCGCAGGGAACCGACTGTGCATTAGTGTTTAGAATGTATTGACGCGGAAACGACAATTTATTAGAAAAGCTCAAATCGGTTGCGATGGCAGTCTCCCGGTGAGATTGCCGTGGAAACTTAGAAGCATCAAACGAAGAGAATGGTATGAATGGGCTGTTTCAAACCGCCTGAACCAAACAAACTGATCGGAATAGAAAGAAAACAATGAAAACGATCCGTCTCGCATCTTGTGCAATCGCAGTCATCGCCGGCATGGGCCTGTCATCGTCGGCCCGTGCCGAAGACGTGACGATTGCGGCGAATACCAACACTGTCGCCGGCATGGGCCCGTCATCGTCGGCCCATGTCGAAGGCCGGTTTTATTTTCCGGTAGGCATTGCCTATTCCTCGGGCATTCACACTGCGACCGATAAACTATTTGATTTATACAAACAGGATGGTTTTGACGTAACCAGGGTTGATATCCCGGTGGGACTGATCCTGAATCCCTATTACGAGTGGCAAACTTCCATTGGTGGCATTGGCGCGGGTGTGACTGTTGGTCCCACCATGTTTATTGTCGTGGACGAAAAAACGGACTACGGTTACGGATCCTCTGATAATGTGAAGTTTTCCTATGTGGTGCCGGTGGGTGCTTTTGTCCGTTACACCCCCTGGCCCAAGGCCACATTTGCGCCTTATGTGCGTGGCGGAGTTAAATATCCGTTTGCCGGTGGCGACAATCTTGAATCTTCTTCAGTCGGAGGTTTCGGGGCCGTGGGGGTTGAACTCTGGCGCACCAAGAAGGTGGGCATAAGCCTTGAGGTGGGGTACGATTCGTCTCAAATCAAAGTCAAATACACCGGGCAACACGATTTAAGCGGAACCTATTCAGACAAAGTGACCTGCCCGGGCTTCACCGTCGGCTTGTCGGTTGTTTTCTGATCCGGCCGGTTTTCATTTGCAGATACGGTTCCTATTCCCCGCCGCGAGTTCCTCCGTCGCGGCGGGGGTTTTTGTTGCCGGACACGGAGTTTCCCTCAAAATTGTTGTCACACCGGGCGAACCCGGCAATAATTCACCCGCTTTGAATTCAGAGCACTGTTCAACTTTTTTATGTTATTGAAGCATGGCGTCACGGCGCCGGAACCGATAAGTCAGAGTATCGCGCGGCGGGCGCCGGTGATCACGACCTTCAAGGAGGAGTTGATCCGAAGGTTGAACCTGCCTTTCACACCCGAAGATTTGCACGAGGACATTTCGCTGCTCGGCTCCGGGCTGGGGCTGGACTCGCTCGACGCGCTCGAAATCATCCTGTGCATCGAAAGCTGTTTCAAAATCAAAATCCCGGACGAGAATGTCGCCGTCTTGCGCTCCATCAACACCGTGGTGGACTTTGTCATTGAGCAGCAGGAGCGGAAAGGAGTGACCGCATGAGGACTTCGCCACTGAAAGACAGGTTCGCCGACAAGGGCGCGATTTCGCGCGAACGCTACGGCGTGGAAGTCGTGGCGCGAGTGGCTGACAAACAAACCGAATGCCGTGCCGTGCGCGATGCCGTGGGGTTGACCGATTTTTCCTTCACCCGCAAATACCGCATCCTCGCGGAACAGGGACTGGATTTTCTCGACGGCTTGCTGGCTGGAAATGTCCCGAAAATTCGTTTTGGCCGCGTCCTCCACACGTTTCTGGCTGATGACGACGGCTTGTTGGTGGGGGACTGTTACGTGGCCAACAACGACGAGGAATTCATTCTGCTTTGCGAAAGCATCGTGCCGGACGGGGAGATTGACCGCGTGATGCAGGCCCACGGCGCTGCGGTGGCCGGCGTGGAAGACCTCACCACCAGCCACGTGTTGTTGAGCCTGGACGGTTTCAAAGCGTGGGAAATCGCAAAAGAGATTTTTGGGGCGGATGTTCTCGGACTGCCGTATCTGTCCATCGAAGTGTATCCGTTTCAGGACCAGTCCGTGCGCCTCTTTCGCGCGGGCAAGACTTCCGAATTCGGCTATCTGCTGCTCGTGCCGCAGGCGGTCGCGCCGGCCTTGTTCGACACGCTCGCCTCCGCCGTGGAAAAACACGGCGGCCAACTGTGCGGCGTGGACGCGCACGACGACCTGCGGCTGGAGGGACGCTTTTTCAATATTCACGCCGAGGGATTGCGCGTGCGCGACCCGCTGGTGCTGGGCCTGCAATGGATGATTGATTTCGACAAGGACAATTTTCGCGGCGGCGAGGCAATCAAGCGCCGCCGGGCCCAGGGGATTCGGAGGAAGATTGTCGGCGTGGCCGCCGAGCACGGGTGCGACCAGCTCGTCACCGGCGCGCAAATCTTCCACGAGGGCCGGACCGTGGCCGAGGTGGTGGCGAATTGTCATTCGTTCGTTCTCGAGCAGCCGCTGGGGCTGGCCGTGTTTCCGGTGGAACTGGCTTATTCGGGTCTGTCGTTTCGTCTGGCGGCAGCCGATGGCCCGACCGTGCGCACGATTTCCATGCCGCCCATCATGCCCAAAAGCCTGACGGTGAAACTCGACGAAATGTAAGCCCGACCCGGCCTGTGTTGAAGTCATTGCCCCAATCCAAAGGCCGCCTGATCAAGCGCCGGCTGCCCATTCAGCCCGCTTTTCACGAGACGGACATGATGGGCGTCATTCACAATTCGGTTTACTTCCTGTGGTTTGAGCAGGGGCGGTTGCAGATCATGCTCGAAGTGCTGCCCGTCGAGGAAGCCCTGGCACTCGGCGTGTTCATGCCGGTGGTGGAGAACGTCTGCCATTACCGCAAGCCGGCGAAGTTCGGCCAGCCGCTGCTGCTTTACACGACGCATCACATTCAACCCGCCTACGAAGGCCGGCTGGTGTTCAGCCATTATCTGATTCACGAGAAACAGCGAACCGCGATGGCTTTCGGCCAGACCGCCATGACGATGGTGGACGCGCGGACCAATCGCTTGATCAAGGAATGGCCCGCGGCGGTGTGGAAAAAATATCAGGCGTTGAAATGAATCAAACCCGGCTTCCGAAGTTGAAACCGCGGATGACGCGGATGACGCGGATAAACCAGAACTTGGAGGCGAAACCGGCCGGATGAGTCCGAAGCCCTCGCCATAAATGGAACCCATTATCATCCGTGAAATCCGTGAAATCCGCGGTTCTTATTCCGGTTTTCGGGCTTAATTCTAAATTTGAGCCTCGTCACCTCGGCTCCTACGAAATAGACTTTCAAAATTATGAGCCGCGAATTTGAAGGCCGCGTGGTGGTTGTCACGGGAGGTTCCCGCGGGATTGGCCGCGCCATCGTCGAACGGTTCGCCGCACAGGGCGCGCGCGTTTTCTTCACCTACCACCAGAACGAGAAAGCCGCGGCGGAGGTGACGGCCGCCTGCCAGGCCGAAGCCATCCAGTGTTCGCAAACGGACGCCGCTGCCATTGACGCCGCCGTGGCCCGCGTACTGGCCGCCGCCGGCAAAATTGACGTGCTCGTCAACAACGCCGGCATCACCTGTGACACCTTCCTCATGCTCATGCCGCCGGAGGATTGGAACCGCGTGATCGACACCAACCTCAACGGCGCCTTCCGTTGGTGCAAGGCAGTGACCCGTCCGATGCTCGGCGCCCGGCGCGGTGTTATCATCAACATCGCGTCCATTGCCGGCCTCGTCGGCGTAATGGGACAGACAAATTACGCCGCGTCAAAAGGCGCCCTGCTGGCGTTCACCCGCGCGCTGGCGGCAGAACTCGGCACCAAAGGCATCCGCGTCAACTCCGTCGTGCCCGGCTTTATCGAAACCGACATGTCGGCCCGTGTGCCACGCCAGATCAAGCAGAAAAACCTCGAGCACATCGTGCTCAAACGCTTCGGCCAGCCGGCGGAAATTGCGTCGGTCGTCACCTTCCTCGCCTCCGACGCCGCCTCTTACATCATGGGCCAGTCCATCGTCGTGGACGGCGGTTTGACCGCGACCGCCGCCTGAGTTTGGTTTACCGATGAATGTCTTTCTCTTTCCCGGCCAAGGCTCGCAGGAAGTCGGCATGGGCGCGGACCTGTTCAAATCCGACCCGGCCTTTCGCGCACTCGTCGAGCACGCGAGCCAGTGTGTGGGTGAAAACCTCGAACCCATCTGCCTGCGCGGCCCTGAGAAAACACTCGTGCGGACAAAGTTTCTCCAACCGCTGCTGGTCGCCGTGTCCCTGGGCTACTGCCGGCGACTCATCGAACGTGGCGTCAAGCCGGACGTGGTGTTGGGTCATTCCCTCGGCGAGATAACCGCCCTTGCGGCTGCGGGCGTCGTGACATTTGAAGACGCCATTGAGATTGCAACCCAGCGGGGCAAACTCATGGAACAAGCGTCCACTCAAGTGCAAGGCGGCATGATGGCGGTCATCACCCCGGATCGGGAACGGATTCTCGGTTGGCTCGCGAAAGAAGTTCCCGACCACGGCGCAATCCTCGCCAATGACAATGCCCCAACCCAAATTGTGTTGTCGGGCGACCGCGCCTGCCTGGAACAATGTGCAACTTTTATCACCCACGAACAACTTGGCCGATGTCGTTCGCTGACGGTTGTCGGGCCGTGGCACAGTCCGGCGATGGCAGAGGCGCGGCGGGAATTTGAAGCCTGGCTCGGCCCGGTGGAATTCCGCGCCCCGCAGGTGCCGCTGCTGTTCAACGTCACCGCCACTGCTGAAACCGATCCCGGAAAAGTCCGGCAGTTGGTCGCGCGGAACCTGGTCGAGCCTGTCCGCTGGCGCTCGTGCATGGAGCAATTGCGGGCCGCCGGGGCCACCACGCTTTTTGAGATCGGTCCCGGACGGGTGTTGTCCGGCCTGGCGCGGGCAAACGGTTTCGGCGACGAAACCCGCATCGGCAACGTCAACAACCTGCGCGGGGTTGAGTTGGCCGCCGGAAAAAATTTAACCGCGGATGACGCGGATAACACGGATAAGAAATGAATCTTAAAATTTTCTCTCCCACTCCGCGTCATCCGCGGTTCTTATTTCAGTTTTCGGGTTCAATGCAGAGACGCAGGCCGTAAGCGCGGGGGCGTTCCCGCCGGCCGCGTTTCAGCAACCCGCCGCCAAAAATTCCCGACAATTCCCATCTTTGCAACCGCCGTGTTCGCCGTTATTCTCGCCCCCATGCCGACGCTGGAAAGCAACGCAACGCAACCCTGGCTCATTTTGAACAAGGTGCGCACCGGAAAACTTTTGACCGCGGATTACGCGGATAACACGGATGGGAAAAGATGAATATCAGCGCCATCCGCGTAATCCGCGGTTGATCTCTTTTTTATGCTCCACGAAGAAATATCCAGGGACATCATCGGTGCGGCGATGGCAGTGTTGAACGAACTCAAGCCGGGTTTGGATGAGAAGCTTTACGAAAACGCGCTGGTCATTGAGTTGCGGGCGCGCGGGCACACGGTCGAACAACAGCGTGAGTATCCGGTTCACTATCGCGGCCAGTTCATCGGCAAGCTGATTCCCGACCTGATCGTGGACGGTAAAGTCATCACCGATTCCAAAGTGGTGACCGCTTTCAACGACACCCATGTCGCGCAGATGATCGGTTACCTGAACATCACCGGCCTGCAAGTGGCGCTGCTCCTGAACTTCAAAGAATTCAAGCTCGATTGGAAACGGGTGGTGAACGAACGCAGAAATAGAACCGCGGATGACGCGGATAACACGGATAAGAAATGAATCTTAAAATTTTCTCTCCCCCTCCGCGTCATCCGCGGTTCAACTCCGGCCTGACTTAAACAACCGGGTTTTTAGTCCGGCATCGCGCGCAAGTTTTGCCTGCGCCGCGTCACAAGTCCAGAATTCATCAATCCCGGAAAGCAGATTCAACCGCCGCGCCGCCGCCACGTGCAGATAATCACCGCTTCCGCAAACAATGCCTCTGGCCTTTTCCGTGCTTAACTCCTCCGCCGCGTCCAACATTTTGTCCGCCGTCAGTTCGTCCTGCCAGCGCAGCCGGGCCGCCGTCTTTTCCGACGCCCGCAATGCCTGCCATGCCACTTCTCCATCGGCGTCGGTTCTGGCCATCCGAAGGTTGTGTCTTAGTTCGTAACGCAACCACGGCCAATACACAAAATCCGGCAAGTCTTTTTGAACCGCCGCGTCCACCACGACGGAAAATTCATCGTTCGGGTGAAGATAAGCAAACAGCGCCGAACTATCGGCGTAAACGAGCGGCATAATTTCGTTTTCTCCTTTCGGCCAGGATCGGATTCGGACGTGTCGGGCCGCCCTTCGCCCGCGCTTTTCTGACGTCGGCCATGATTTCATCCCAGGACGGATCAATCTCCTCGTTGGCGGGCACCAACAAGGCGTCCGCCGTGCCGTTCCGCAACACCCGGAACCGTTGCCCCCGCTTCACCGAGTCCAATACCGATCCGGTTTGCTCATGCAGTTCCTTGGAAGTAATCTCAGTCATAAAGCGAATAGACACCAAAACGGTGTCGCCGTCAAGCCGTGTCTGGACGTTTGGTCGGACGGAAGTTTGAACAGAATTTGTTGGCAACTTACCCGGACGACTCCCCAAAACCCCGTTTTTTGGGCGTGTTCCGTGTCATTTCTTGAGTGGTGGATTGGAGTCGGTCACCGGATTTCTCCGGGTCTCCGGACCATAGGACTCGACCTTGCCATCGACGAGGCGAACAAAATAATAGCTGTATCGAACCTGAAAAAACCGCATCCAGCCTGCAAGTGGCGCTGCTCCTGAACTTCAAAGAATTCAAGCTTGATTGGAAACGAGTGGTGAACGAACGCAGAAATAGAACCGCGGATGACGCGGATAACACGGATAAGAAATGAATTCCAGAATATCTTTCCCCCCATCCGCGCCATCCGCGTCACCCGCGGTCCAACCCAATCCGGTGTGCCTTTTCCCCGCAGCCCACATGTGCCCAAGCGGACGGTTTGTGATTCACATCACGGGGTGAAACCGGGTACAGTCTCGGGACATGAAACCGGAAGCCGCCGGCAAACAACGCGGAACCAAGTCGGGGCGCGCCCCCAAAATTGCGCGCCTGGCGCCGGTGGTTTGCGCCGGACCGGAGGCCAACGGAAGCGGGCCGGCCGGTAATGGCAACGGCAGCGGCCGGCTGGTCATGCGAATGGCCACTGAGCGCGACCGCGAAACCATTTACCGCCTGCGGCACGAGGTTTACGCGCACGAACTGGGGCAGTATTCCCCCAATACCACGGGGCGGCTCACCGATTCGCTCGATGCCTTCAACCATTACATCGTCGCCGCCGACGGCGACCGGATCGTGGGATTTGTTTCCATCACGCCGCCGGGCGGGCCGGGCTATTCCGTGGACAAATATTTCAAGCGCGAGGAACTGCCGTTTCCCGTGGACGACAAACTCTACGAGATCCGCCTGCTCACGGTGCCGCAGGCCTCCCGGCGCAGTCTGCTGGCCTCGGCGCTCATGTATGCCGCATTTCGCTGGATCGAGGCGCGCGGCGGCACACGCATCGTGGCCATCGGCCGCAAGGAAATCCGCAACATCCATCTCCGGGTCGGACTCAAGCCCACCGGCCAGGATGTGCAGTCCGGCGCCGTCACCTATGGCCTGCTCCATGGAACCATGGCCGACATCCATGCCGCCCTGCCCGGCGTCCGCCCGATCCTCGACCGGGTTTGCACGGAAATGTCGTGGCAGATTGGCGTGGCGTATGACACCCCCGGCGCTTGCTACCATGGCGGAAAATTTTTTGAAGCCGTCGGCGATGAATTTCAAACGCTCGAACGGCTGGATTCAGTCATCAATGCCGACGTGCTGGACGCGTGGTTCCCGCCATCGCCCAGGGCCGTCGCGGCGATTGAGCAACACCTGCCGCAAATCCTGCGCACCTCGCCGCCGACGGGCTGCGAAGGATTGATCCGGACCATCGCGCGCGTGCGCGGCGTGCGACCGGAGTGCATTCTGCCCGGCGCCGGTTCCTCCGACCTGATCTTCATGGCGTTGCGCCACTGGCTGACGGCGTCGTCGCGGGTGTTGATTCTCGATCCGAGTTACGGGGAATATGCGCATGTGCTGGAGCACGTGGTTGGCTGCCGCGTCGAACGGCTGCCGCTGCCGCGCGGCGAGCAATACCGCCTCGATCCGGGCCGCCTGGAGTTGAGCCTGGCCGGCGAATACGATCTCGTCGTGGTGGTCAATCCGAACAGTCCGACGGGCCAGCATGTGCCGCGTGAAGAACTGGAGGAAGTTTTGCGCAAGGCGCCTCCGGCCACGCGCGTATGGGTGGATGAAACCTACGTGGACTACGCCGGCACGGGCCAGTCGCTCGAACCGTTCGCCGCGCGGTCGGAAAACGTGGTTGTTTGCAAATCCATGTCCAAGGTTTATGCGTTGAGCGGCGCGCGGGTGGCGTATCTGTGCGCCGGGCCGCATCAACTGGAATCGTTGCGTCCGCTCACCCCGCCGTGGGCCGTGAGCCTGCCGGCCCAGATCGCGGCGGTGAAAGCGCTCGAAGATCCCGGTTACTACGCCGCGAAATACGAGGAGACGCACGCCTTGCGGCGGCAACTGATTGAGGCGCTCAAGCCGTTGAACTGGGAGATCATTCCCGGCGTCACGAATTTTGTCCTGTGCCACCTGCCGGAGAACGGCCCGGATGCCGACACCGTGATTGCCCGCTGCCGCGAGCGCGGCTTGTTCCTGCGCAACGTGGCCACGATGGGAACGAGCTTTGGCAACCGCGCGCTCCGGATTGCGGTGAAGGATGCCGTGACCAACCGGCGGATGGTGGAGATCCTGCGGGAAGTAGCAGGCTGAAGCGCCGCATCAATCAAGCCAACGGCGGAGGATGCCGTCCTCATTTCAGCGGAAGGGCTGCTACTGGTTCACGTTAACGTCGTAGCGTTTAACTGGCTCCACGGTTTGCAGATTGAGATCGAAAAAGAGGCGTTGGGGAATAATATCGACCGGGGTAAAAGGAGCTCCACCCGTGCGAAATATCTTTGTCTGAACGCTCTGGCCTGCTTGGACTGGATAGGCTTTGATGACGATGTGGCCACCTCCCAAGCTGCGGAAACGGCGTTTTTTGTCGCCCCAGACTTTCAATGTGAGTGGGGCTTTGCCCAAGTAATCGTCGTTGACTTCGATACGAGCGCCCGGTTCGCTGGTTTCCACAGAAACCATGTATGCAATGGCACCTTTAGGTTGGCCAGGCTCCAAGGGCGGTGCGCTGGCGCACCCAAAAAACAAGAATAATAAGCCAACAGCCCAGAACGAAGACTTTGATGTTGCCCAACTCATACAATCGAGATTGCCTCGGCTCAGACTATGCGTCAAGAATCAAGGTGAAAGGATCGTACCCCTTCATGCCGCCAACCGGCGAACTGTGACGGGAATTTTTTTCCTGAATTCAGTTTGGGATGGACGATTCGGGTTATTGGTATTTGGATTTTTGTCGCGCGAAGGGCGCGAAGGTGGCTAACCCCAAGATATGGCATTGTTATAGATCTCGCCTCTACCGTTTCCGCCAACGAACGCGCATGCTCATTTTCTCCAATTCTACTGACTTGGATTCATCGGCATCATCCACAACGATTACTTGTCCGGTCGGGTATTTCTTCACCGTAACAGAGTGCCACTTCGCTTGCGACCTATCTTCTAAATATTCCCATCGTCCCGGCTGCGTTGGGAAAGGGCGGTTCTGGCCGCAGATTATGCAGGGTTGCATGTCTTCTATAATCTGTGCGGCGGAGGTTCCATCTGGATTTTTAAGCAGTTGAATCTGCCCGCATAGATCGCAAAGTTTAGACGTAGTTTCCATACTAGGAATTTTAACTTAAATACAGTAGTTCATTGAAATAATTTCTCAATAACTAATTGACCTATCCCATGCTTGCCACCAAACACAAATCAATTAACCTGACGACATGAAAGCAAATCCGTTGGCGTGTGCGCTATTGGTGCTGCTGGCAGTCGTTGTTCAATTGCCCGCTCAACAGCCGATTTCTTCAAGCGGCACAAACGCACCTAGCCTTCCAGATTTTGCCACCGATGCGGAACGCAAATTATTTGAGGATACCAAAGCCAAAGCAGAAAAAGGTGATGCCGTAGCACAATTCCTGCTTGGCTGGCGGTATAATAATGGCGAAGGCATAGCAACAAATTATACGGAAGCAGCCAAGTGGTATCGCAAAGCCGCTAACCAGAATTTCGCCCCAGCTCAATCCGATCTGGGCGTCTGTTACCTCGATGGCCGAGGGGTGGCGCAAGATTACGCAGAAGCGGTGAAGTGGTTTCACAAAGCTGCCGACAAGGGACTTGCAAATGCGCAATTCAATCTTGGCTGGATGTATGACAAAGGCGAAGGCGTGCCGAAAAATCACGAGGAAGCTGCCAAGTGGTATCGTAAGGCGGCAGAGCAAGGAGATGCTTCCGCTCAGAGCAGACTTGGAATGATGTATCTGACGGCTGATGGGATTGAACGCAACTATTCCGAAGCGTTTAGATTTTTTAGCATGGCTGCCAAGCAAGGCGACAGAATGGGATTCACAGGTTTGTCTATGTGTTACGATGGTGGATATGGTGTTCCGGTTGATTATGCGAAAGCGGTGGAAATTACGCGGAGATTTGCGGACGCGGGCGATATAAGTGAGCAGAGGAATTTGGGTGCGGATTACGAACAGGGGCATGGAGTGAGACAGGATTATGTAGAGGCGTACAAATGGTATAATCTTGCGGCTGCTAACGAAGATGTTTCTCAAGGCGGGGCTTTAGAAAAACTGGGGTTTGAACCAGCCTCAAAGATGCGAGACCATTTGGCTCAACTAATGACGTCGGAACAAATTGCCGAAGCACAACAATTGGCACGTGAATTTAAGCCCCATAAAGAAT
This sequence comes from Verrucomicrobia subdivision 3 bacterium UBA7542, assembly GCA_002479245.1. Taxonomy (GTDB): domain Bacteria; phylum Verrucomicrobiota; class Verrucomicrobiia; order Limisphaerales; family UBA11358; genus UBA11358. The sequence goes on from DLMG01000008.1 coordinate 21,203, forward strand.
CGAACTCTGGCAATTCTCATTCACACGAAAATCCATTCGCCAGCGGCACTGGCTTTTTCATCACGGACGATGGTTATTTGATTTCAAATTATCATGTCGTCAAGGATGCGACGAAAGTTCGTTTACTCACGAGCGCAGGTTTGATTGACGCCAAAGTGGTTCAGGTGGATGCGGCTAATGATCTGGCTTTGTTGAAGGCGGCCGGGCGGTTTGCGCCGCTGCCCATTACCGCCAGTCGCACGGTGAATCTGGGCGGCACAGTGGCGACGGTCGGTTTTCCCAACATCGGCATGCAGGGGTTCGCGCCCAAGCTGGCCCCGTGAGATAGCTTCTCTCTGGCTGCCGCGAATCTGTGCGCTGAATTATCTCACGGGGCTGGCCAAGGGGGAAATCGCGTCGCTGTCGGGCCTTCGCCGCGCCGTAGTGTTTTGATTTTCCCGAATTCCACACCAGTCCGAGGTAATCAGTTTTCATCGCCATGTCAAATGCTTCGGCCACGCAGGCCGGGCGCGGCGGATGATCCGCGCTATTTTCAAATCAGCGTGCCGGTGCAGCCGGGCAATTCGGGCGGGGCGCTGGTGGATGAGCGGGGCAACGTCATCGGCATCGT
>DLMG01000083.1:0-1818 GCA_002479245.1 Verrucomicrobia subdivision 3 bacterium UBA7542
TGGCTTCGCGTTTGGCGGCGGCTTCGGCGCGGAGCTTTTCGTATTTGGGCGATTTTTCCCCGTCGCGTTCGAGCATTCCGGTCAGTTTCTCGGTGTAATCCTTCAGGTCCATGCTGCCGAGGTGCAGCACGACGACCGGCGCCTTGACGCGCTGGGCCAGTTCAAAGGTCTTGAGCGTGTACTTGATCGCCAGTTCGCGCTGGCGCGCCCGCTCGTCGGAAAATTCGTAGAGGTTCGGCGAGGCATGATTCACGCCCAGCGGCAGCGGACAAAAATTATGGAGGCTGGAAATTTTAATCTCGCCCGCGTCCACGGCTTCCAGGATGCCGGGCAGGAGACCGAGCCGGATGCCGTGGCTGAGTTCGGCGTATTCAAAGCCGAGGTCGCGGATTTCGCGCAGCATGGCGCGACCGTCCGTGTGGCGTCTGGAATTCCAGCAGGTGGAAAGTGAATACATGGTTCCGATTGGGGTGTTGGAGTGATGGAGCTTTGGGATTCTGCATCACGCCAAGGCTCCCTTAAAAAAGGCCGGGCGCGGCGAACATTCAGCCGCGACCGGCCCGACAAAATCATCCAATTACAGGTCGGCGTAGCGCGCGGTCAACATCGCGGAAAAGCGCGCGGCTTTTTCCTTGCGACGCCGCTTTTCACTCGGCTTTTCAAAATGCCGGTGATTGCGCACGACCTTGAGGGTTCCTTCGCGGTCAACTTTTTTCTTCAGTCGCCGCAACGCACGTTCCACTGGTTCGCCTTTTTTTAATCTAATTTCGGTCAACGCAACTCACTTCCTTTCTGGGGGCGAGAAAATCCGCTCACGGGCGGGGCTCGCAAATGGGGGCGTAGAATAGTTTTTCCGCCGCCGTTGTCAATGCGCAAAAGCAGGCGGTTGCTTTTACCCGTGGCAAAGTTATTCTGCCCCCATGATTAAAGAAAAAAGGCCGGCCAAACCCGCCGATTTGGAGTTACAACGCCGCATCCAGGAACTCATCGCTTACAAGGGCGGCGGCCACAACGAAAACGAGGTTGCCGACATCGTCGAAAACGCGCTCAAGCTGCTGGCCGACGTAAAGGAGACCGGCGACGTGCGGGTGATCCAGACCGCGCTGCGCGAAATGCGTTATGCCTTCCGCCTCTTCGCGCCGTATGCGCACGTCCGCAAGGTCACCATTTTCGGCTCCGCCCGGACGCAACCGGACAAAGTGGAATATCAACAGGCCGTGGATTTCGGGCGCAAGATTGTGAAAGCCGGTTTCATGGTCATCACCGGCGCCGGACCAGGCATCATGCAGGCCGGGCACGAAGGCGCCGGGACCGCAAACAGTTTTGGAGTGAACATCCGCCTGCCGTGGGAACAATCCGCCAACCCGGTCATTGCCGAAGATAAAAAACTGATGTCGTTCAAATATTTCTTCACGCGCAAATTGATTTTCATCCGTCATTCGGACGCCATCGTGCTTTTCCCCGGCGGCTTCGGCACGCTCGACGAGGGATACGAGGCGCTCACGCTCATGCAGACCGGCAAGGGCCAGCTCATGCCGCTGGTGCTGGTGGAGCCTCCCGGTGGCACGTATTGGAAGACGTGGGACAAAAACATCCGCGAACACCTGCTCCGCAACCAGTTGATTTCGCCCGACGACCTGAATTTTTACCAGATCACCGACGACACCAACGAAGCGGTGAAAATCATCACGCGCTTTTACCGGAATTTCCAATCCACACGCTTCGTGAAGGATTTGTTCATCATCCGGCTCAAAAACGCGCCGTCGGATTCCGCCCTGGCCGCGATGAACGAAGACTTCGCCGACATCATCAATGGCG
>DLMG01000083.1:1955-11227 GCA_002479245.1 Verrucomicrobia subdivision 3 bacterium UBA7542
ATCGCCTTCGGCTTCAACCGCCGCGATTACGGGCGCCTGCGGCAATTGATTGATGTGTTGAACGGGTTGTAAGGGTAGAGCGCGCACTCCGTTGCGCGCCGTGGTTGGCCGGCGTTCGTACGAACGGCGCGCAGGGGACTGCGCGCCCTACCTTTGGCTTTTCTCGTTCGCGTTGAGATGCTAAACCCATGGCATGGATTTGCCCGTTCGCAAAAAGATTCCCCACACCGTGCCACAGTGGGTTTTGGACGGCAGTTGGTTTTTCATCACCATCAAATGCATTCCCCCCGGCAGAAACCAACTTTGCCAGGCTGGTGTTGGCGAAGGGATATTGGCGGCGATGGCACATAATCACGAAAAACTCGTCTGGCATTGCCGGTTGTGCCTGCTGATGCCGGATCATCTGCACGCCATCATCGCTTTTCCACGCGAACCGGGCATGGCAACAACCATCCGAAACTGGAAAAAATTCACGACCATAAAGCATGGCATTGAGTGGCAACGCGATTTTTTTGATCATCGTCAGCGTGACTGGCATTAACTTGAAGAAATGACTTCTTACATCCTGATGAATCCCGTGCGAAAGGGATTGTGCGAACGGATGGAAGATTGGATTTGGGTGTATCGCCCGGCGGATCGTCCACCAGCATTGTTGGGATAAACAGACGCTGGTAGGGCGCGCACTCCGTTGCGCGCCGTGGTTGGCCGGCGTTCGTACGAACGGCGCGCAGGGGACTGCGCGCCCTACCAAATCCCCTGCACACTCGACAGCCTGCCCTCTGATTGTTAGCGTTTGGCCATGAACTTTCTGGTCACCGGCGGCGCGGGCTTCATTGGCTCGCACGTCTGCGAACGCTTGCTGCGCGACGGCCACGCGGTCTGGACGTATGATGACCTCAATAATTTCTACGACCCACAGCTCAAACGCCGGAACCTTTGCGACATTCAGTCGCTCGCCCCGTGGAATAACTCGGCCAAGGACCCCGCAACGGCAGGCAGCCCGGCCTATTCCACGGGGCGAGCCAAACCGTTTGAATTCGTCCATGGCGATCTGACTAACCGCGCCGCGCTCGACGCCCTGTTTGGCAGCGTGAAGTTCGACCAGGTCATCCACCTGGCCGCGCGCGCGGGCGTGCGGCCCAGCCTCGAAGAACCAGCGCTCTACCAGCGCGTCAACGTCGAAGGCACGGTCAACCTGCTCGAAGCTGCTCGAAAAAGTGGCGTCAAAAAAATCATCATCGCGTCGTCGTCGTCAGTCTATGGCGTGAATTCCAAGGTGCCGTTCAGCGAGAGCGACCCGATTTTTTCCGCCATTTCGCCCTATGCCGCCAGCAAGCTCGCGTGCGAAGCGCTCGGCCACGTTTATCATCACGTTTACGGCATGGACGTGACGATGCTCCGCCTGTTCACCGTTTACGGGCCGCGCCAGCGGCCCGACCTGGCCATCCGTAAGTTTGCAACGCTCATTCACGCCGACAAACCGATTCCGGTCTTTGGCGATGGCAGCATGGCGCGCGATTACACCTACATCACCGACACGGTTGACGGCATCATCGCCTGCACGCAAAAGGAATTCGGTTTTGAAATTTTCAACCTCGGCGAATCACAAACCGTGAAGCTGGGCTGCCTCATCGAATTGCTCGAAGCCGCGCTCGGCAGGAAAGCCGTCATTGACCGCCAGCCGCAGCAGCCCGGCGATGTGCCGGTCACGTTCGCCGACATAACGAAAGCGCGCGCCAGGCTTGGCTATAATCCGCAGGTCAAAATCGAGCCGGGCATCAAATTATTTATAGATTGGTTTCGGAAAACTGTTTAGAATCCCGGCATGAAATTGGAAGCGCCATTTACACGTCCCTCGTTGAAGGAAGCTCTCGACGCCTGGAAAAAGCTGCTCGCCGAACGCGGTTTTGCAACGGACATCATCTGGATTTTTGCGGAAAATCTTTGCGTTGAAAAATCGCGCGCCGGGCAAGGCGGCTTTCGTTTTGGTTTTCAAACCCGGTTCACTCCGCCGTCCGAGGATGCGCTTGACATGGCGTTCGCCCATTTTTCTGAATCCGACAAACCGGTGGTTTTTTACCGGCTCGGCGAACGTTCGGGCAAGTCTGTCTGCACTTTGCTGTGCGATTCGTGGTTTGAGCACCGGAGCGATGCCGACGGATTTTTGCACCGCGACGAATGGCGGGTTTTATTTTATACCGGCCAAAAGGATGAAATCGAGGAAGTCACCGATCTGACCCGCTGGTTGCGGCGCGTCAAACGCGGCCGTGCGTTTCATGATCTGGATTTTTGCATGGCTATGGAGGCGATTGACGAAATCAAAATTTACGGTCGTGTGCTCGTGCCTTACGAGCGCCTGGCCGCAGCCATGCTTGGCCGCCTACGCCGGTTTTTGGGACAGCCCGCTTGACACCGGGCGCCCCGGTGCGTTTTTTGCTGTCAAATCCCAGGACAAATCCTGTCTTGCGCGCCTTGTCCGCGTCATCTTTTTGTTCACCCTCCGCCGGCATCCGGTGGCCCGGTCCATGCTCGACTGCATGGCATGACTAAAATTGCTTACAACGTGAGCAGGAAGAGCCATATTTTTAATACTGCGCTCGTCCCGGCCAACCACTCGGAAGAGGCCCGGTTTGGCCCGATTGATGGGGCAGTCATTATCTTCTTTCTCCTCTGCGTCTCGGGATTCATCTGTTTCCTCGTGGCCTGAAGGCTTCGGTTTGGGGTGAGATCGCGAAAGGTGCTTGCTTCGGCCTGAAAAATGGCCGGCGGCGGCCTCACAAAAAACTGTCCTTTCATCGCTGCGTCGCTACACAATTCCCGTGATGAAGCGCGAGCAAGCCAAAACCCGTCACGCCCGGCTCGTGGAGGAAATCCGCAAGCACGACCATGCCTACTATGTGCTCGCGCAGCCGGTGATCAGCGACCAAGAATACGACCGGCTTTACCACGAACTGCTCGACCTCGAAAAAGATTTTCCCAAACTCGCCACCCCCGATTCGCCCAGCCAGCGCGTCGGCGGCGCGCCGTTGAGCGAATTCCAGTCCGTCCGGCACGCCGTGCCGATGATGAGCCTCGACAACACGTATTCGCAGGAGGAGGTGCGCGATTTCGTGAAGCGCGTCCAAAAACTTTTGCCGGACGAAAAGCTGGAATGGGTCGTCGAACCCAAGGTGGACGGCGTGGCGGTGAGCCTGCGCTACGAAAACGGCGTGCTCGCCGTGGGCGCAACGCGTGGCGACGGCACCACCGGTGATGACATCACCGCCAATCTCAAAACCATCCGCAGCGTGCCGCTGACCTTGGTAGGGACGCGTTCCACCGCGTCCCCAACTTCAAAAATCAGGGACGCTGTGGAAAGCGTCCCTACCGTGCTGGAAGTCCGCGGCGAAGTTTTCCTGCCGCTTGTCGGCTTTGAGAAATTGAATGCCGAGCGGAAATCCGCCGGCGAGGAAATGTTTGCCAATCCGCGCAACGCCGCCGCCGGTTCGCTCAAACAGCTCGACCCCAAAATCGTCGCCAAGCGCCCGCTCGACATCCTCCTCTACGGCATTGGAACGCCGGCCTCCGGCACGGCACGTTTGGGTTTGTTGCCGGAACACGCCGTGCCGGAGGCCGGCGCTCCGCAATCCCAGGTCGAACTGCTCAATTTCCTAAAATCCCTCGGCTTCAAAACCCCCGAACGCACCTGGTTTTGCAAATCGGAAGACGAACTCCTGGCTGCCATTGCCAAACTCGACACGGTCCGCAAAAATTTCGCCTACGAAACCGACGGCGCGGTCATCAAACTGAATTCGTTCGAGCAACAGCGCCATGTCGGGGCAACGGCCAAGGCGCCGCGCTGGGCCATCGCCTACAAATACGCGCCGGAACAGGCGGAGACAAGGCTCCACAAAATCACAATCCAAGTTGGCCGTACCGGTGCGCTCACGCCTGTAGCTGAACTCGAACCCGTTTTTCTCGCCGGTAGCACCATCAGCCGCGCCACGCTGCACAACGAGGATTACATCCGTGAAAAGGACATCCGCATCGGCGACACCGTCGTCATCGAAAAAGCCGGTGAAGTGATTCCCGCCGTCGTGAGCGTGGTTTTGAAAAAACGCAGCGGTGGCGAGAAAAAATTTCATTTTCCAAAAACGTGTCCTGAGTGCGGTGCGAAGGTTTCACGAAGCAACCAACGTGCTGCCGACATCCTGTCGGCAGATCTCGACGAAAAAAGTGGAACTGCCAGCGAGACGCTGGCAGCACGTTCAGAAGACGAATACGCCATCTGGCGCTGCGTGAATCCCGATTGCCCGGCGCAGATTCGCGGCCGGCTTGAGCACTGGTGCTCGCGCGGTGCGATGGACATCGAAGGCGGCGGCGAAGCGCTCGCGGCGCTGCTCGTCAAAAGCAATCTCGTGCGCGATGTGGCGGACCTTTACGAGTTGAAACTCGAAGCCGTCGTTGCGCTGGAACGCATGGGTAAAAAGTCCGCGAAGAATTTTCTCGATGCCCTTGCCGCCAGCAAAGCGCGTGACCTGTGGCGGCTGCTGTTCGGCCTCGGCATTCTGCACGTCGGTGCCGGCGTGGCGAAATCGCTCGCGCGGCATTTCCCGACGCTCGACAACATTTTTGCCGCAAGCGCGGAGCAATTGACCGAAGCCGAAGACATCGGCGAAGTCATCGCCCAGAGCCTCGTGAATTGGCACGGCGAGGCACGGAATCAAAAACTCATCGAGCGACTGCGCGCAGCCGGTTTGAATTTCAAATCCGAACTTTACCAACCCGCAGCCGAAGCAGGCCCATTGGCCGGCAAAACGTTTGTGCTGACCGGCACGCTGCCGACGTTGAAGCGCGAGGAAGCCGCGGCAAAAATCGAAACGCTGGGCGGCAAGGTCAGTGGCAGTGTCAGCAAGAAAACGGATTTTGTTCTCGCGGGCGATGAGGCCGGCTCCAAATTGGATAAGGCGCAAAAGCTCGGCGTGAAGATCATCAGCGAGGCGGAGTTTTTGAAGATGTCTGGCGGATAAAGATTACCATTATTATGAAAATATTCCTCACAATAAGCATCACCGCAGTGCTTACCTGGTTCGCATTCAGTTTTATTCAGTCTGTTCGCACGGGGGTCGAACATTTGTGGCTGATCAGCGCGGTTAAGGTTCCGGGTAAGATGGCAATCGAAGACATTCAGAAGGACATGAATGAGGGACGATACGATATCGCCAAGGCAAAGCTGCAGATTTTTATGGATACCTGGCAGAGGTTTGACAGAGGGGCGGATTCAAACAGCGGCCGCGGTATCGGCGATATCATGGTGGCGTTTTCAAAGATTGATACCAACCACGGCGGGCAAGGGACCGCCCGCCCTACCAAATCGGTTCAAGGCGACACCACGCGATAGAAACGCCTTGGATAATTGGTGGCCAGGTGGTCGGTGAAGACAAGCGAGGAGTTGGTGGCGGTGAAATTGGTCAGGTTGAGCCACGCAACGGGAGCGACCAGATTGGTGGCAGCCTGGATGTGATAACCGAAATTGGTCTGCAAGGTCAGGGAGAATGCGAACCCGTTGGTGCGTGACTGGAACGGCCCGGTGAACTGGGCTGACGGCGTGTTGGTGGCCGGCACGGCATGGCTGAATTCGCTGGTGTCGCCGCCCGCCGAAGTGGCGGTGGCAGTGATGTATTGTCCTGCGTAATTGCCGGCATTGTTGGTGAGCGCGAAGCCGGCGTTGCCGGAACCATCGGTGGTAACAGTGACGGTGCCGACGTAAAACTGGCCTTCGCCATAGTTGCCGGCATAGTAATCAGGACTGAGACTTCGATAAACATCAATGAAGAAACTCTGGTTGGCCGTGCTGTTCAACGTGCCGAAGACGATGGTGCTCGCGGCGTAGCCAAAGGCGTTGGTGATGACGGGGAAATTCTGGAGGTCGTTCGGGCCGGCGAGAAAACCGGCGTGGTTGAGCGTGACGCCGTCGCCGTTGAGATCAATGCCCAGATAGTTGTTGGTAAAAATTGAATTGCCCCGGATGGAATTGTTGGTCGTGCCTGTTTGATATAAAACCACGCCGTTGCCATTGGCAAAGGCAATGACGTTTCCGGCCCCGGCACCGCCGCCGCCGATGAAGTTGCCCGTCGCGTTGTTTTGCAGCGCCACATTGTCAAAGTTTCCCACCCCGCTGGTGCCGGTATGATCGGTGCCGATGAAATTGCCCTCGACAAAATTTCCACTGGTGCCCGGATCGGTGATGTAAACACCATAATAGTTGCCGGAAACGAAGTTGGCCGCGCCGGCGCTGGTGCCGCCGATTAAATTATTTGTGGCCCCATTGTAGACGATCACGCCGAAATAATTTGGCACCGCCGTCACCCCGTTCGCGTCGAGGCCGACGTAGTTTCCCTCGACCACATTGCCACTCGTGCCGGAGTCTTTAACCATCATGCCATAACTGCTGTTTCCAGAAATGATATTGCGCGCGCCGGCAACGGTGCCGCCGAACGTATTGGTCGTCGCACCGCCGGAGCACATCATGCCGAAATAATTCGGCACCGCCGTCACCCCGTTCGAGCCGAGGCCGATGTAGTTTCCCTCGACCAGATTGCCGCTCGTGCCGGGGCCCGCGATGATCACTCCGTAGTCGTAGTTGAGGATATTTCCGGAAATGACATTGCGCGCACCCGCCACGGTGCCGCCGATCAGGTTGGAACTCGATCCGGTGTCAATCGTCACGCCGGCGACGGTGTTCGGCAGCGCGTTCATCCCGGTGGCGTCCGTGCCGATGTAATTGCCCAGAACCGTGTTGTTGACCACATTGGATCCGCGGATCAGGATGCCATTGCCCAGATTTCCGGAGATGACATTGCCCGCGCCGGCATTCGTGCCGCCAATGATGTTGCGGCTCGTGCCGTCCGCCAGAAACACGCCGCCCAGGGCGTTGGAAACCATGAGGCTCCCGCCCGCATCCGTGCCGATGTAATTGCCGAGAATCACATTGCCGGCCGTGTTCGTGCCGGAAATCAGGACGCCATATTGGGTGTTGCCGGAAAGGACATTGCGGGCGAGCGCATTGGTGCCACCGACAAAGTTGCCGCTGGCACCATCGAAAATGAGAATTCCCTGCAACGCGTTGGGTGCGGTATTGGTGCCGGTATAATCCAAACCCAGCCAGCAGCCGGCGATGGTGTTGTTGGTCGCGTCGGCGTATTCCAACGTCAAGCCATTCCAATTGAATCCCTGGAACGAAATGTTTTTCACCTGGTTGCTAGACGAATAAATCAACAAGCCAGAGTTGGAGGTGAAGGTTTCGGGGATGATTTGTGAACCGTCCACAACAATGAGTGGCTTGCCCGTAAAGCCCGGTTGCGTGGAGCCATCTATGACCATGGCATTATTCGCCAGCGGCGGCAGATGGCCGGTAAGATGGATGTTGAAGACGCCGTTGCTGTAGCCAGGGTCGCTCACTGGGGTGTTGAAGCGGACAATCGTGCCGGGATTGTCGGTGATGTAATACAACGCCGCGCGCAAACTGCCGGGGCCAAAATCGGCCGTGGTGGTGACAACATTGGTGAGCGGCACTGCGGGCGGGCCGTAGAGATATTTCAGCGCGGCACGGTCGCCGGGACTGAGGCAGAGGTTGCCCATGCGAAATTGATAGCGCGGAAAGTAAGGCGGCTTGGGTTGTTGGGTGGCGACCACGCCGGGGTTGGTCGAGGCGAAGTCCCAGCCCAAATGCATGACCGACTCGAAATCGTAATTTCCATTGGTGACACTGGTCGGATCAATTTGAAAAAAGGACAGGTAGCCGGGCGTGACGTTGTTGGAAAGGACGGTCAAATAATTGGTCTGGTCGGGCCGGATATTTTCGTGCGTGAAGCCGAAGGAGTGGCCCATCTCGTGGCAGACTTGCGCGCGGCTGAGGCTGGAGACGGTTACGACCTGTGGATTGGTGGTGCCGGAGACGTTGTCAATCCAGTTGGTGTTGTAAGTGAAAAGAATCCAGTGCGTTTGAGTGGTGTGCGGAACGAAACTGACGTTCGCGGCCAGTTGCCATTCGTGCAGGCCGTCGAGATACGCCTGTTGCTGTGCGGTGGTGAGCGTGTTCGTGAACTCATACGGCACGATGCCGCCGGGCCAGGGGACGGTTGCTGGCGAGATGCCGGCATAGAAATTGCCGGCCGGCAACGGTGACGCAGCCAACAGCAATACCACACTGGAAAACCAGACAAAAATCTTGGCTTGCCACCGGATTTTGGCGTGACAATGAAATTTCACCTCCATACTCGAATCACCTCCGACCCATCTTATAAATTATATGAATTGTCTTTGCAAGTAAAAGTTATATGCTTTGGCGGCGAACTGCGGCAGTGCCAGCAAGAAAACCGGTTTTGTCCCGGCTGGCGGGGAAGCCGGTTCCAAATTGGATAAGGCGCACACGTTCAGCGTGAAGATTACTGATCAAAAGGAATTCCTAAAACTTTGCGCGGAATAATTTTGATGCTGCCATGTAACTCAACAGCCCCTCGTTCCGTCAAGTATGGCAATATGAACACAAAACATCTCAAAACAGCCTCAAAAACTGCGGTTTTTATCACCATTCTGGCCTATGGCGTGAACCTTCGCGCCGCGACACCAGCAACCACGCAAACATCGAGCGGCTCCGCTGCCGTTCAGAACCAATTCCAAACCGTGGCGTTCAGCGACTCGGCAGAGGCCGGCATGCTGCAAAACGCCTACCTGATTCTGGCCACCGGCGATCACGATTACAAAGGTCATCGCATGAAGGCCATGCACCAGATTGAGGCCGCCGCCAAGTTGCTGGGCATGAATCTCAGCGGTGACGCCAAAGACAAGCAACCGCAGTCTTTGTCGGACGCCAAGCTGCGCGAAGCCCAAGGATTGCTCCAAAATGTGCTTGGCGCTGCTGAAGTCAAAAACGAAAAGCGCGTCACCAAACACATCTCCGAAGCCATCAATCAAATCAACATCGCCCTGTCCATTCGCTGAACCAGGAATGCGTAAACGCGAATTGTAAATCTTCCCAAACTGGCGCGGCAAACCCGCGCCAGTTTTTATTTTCTGCCTCAATCCTCCAAACGCCGCCGGAATTCTGTGCAGGCTTTCGCCACGTTCGGCGCGTTCAGAATTGCCGACACCACACAAATGCGCTTTGCGCCCGCCGCCAAAACGTCATTGAGCGTCCGCAAATTGATGCCGCCGATGGCGAACCACGGAATATTCACCCCACTTTGCGGGGCTGCCGCCCAGCGGACATATTCCAGCGTCACCGGTTTGGC
>DLMG01000083.1:11291-11867 GCA_002479245.1 Verrucomicrobia subdivision 3 bacterium UBA7542
ACCGGCCCGATGGCGATGTAATCCGGTCCGGCGGCCAAAGCGCGTTTGGCCTGCTCCGGCGAGCGGGTGGAAAGGCCGGTTTTTAGTTGAGAGTTGAGGGTTGAGAGTTCGGAGACGTGGGTATGGCCGGCTTCAAAAAAATCCTCCTGGCCCAGATGGCAGAATTCCGCGCCGGTTTCGCGGGCGATGTCCGGATGGTCGTTGATGACCAACCCGACATTCGCGCGCCGCGTGACGGGCAGAATCGCTTCGGCCATGCGGCGGATTTCGTCCGGCGCAGATTTTTTAGCGCGGAGCTGGATCAGGTCCGCGCCGCCGTCGCAGAGTTGTTGCGCCACGAGTTCCGGCGCGCGGCCACGCAAATAGGTCGTGTCCACGAACGCGTAAAGCCGGCAGTCTGCGAGCGGTTTCATGGGGATATTTTAACCACGAAATACACGAAACACACGAAAGAGTTCAGGGATGCCGGAGATCCATTTCGAGCGGAGCGCGGCTGTCTCAGCCGCAGCAGGTTCGGGAGCATCAGCCAGCTTGGAAAGTATCACCATCACTCTTAGCCCGACTTTCTCAACCGGC
>DLMG01000201.1:0-6342 GCA_002479245.1 Verrucomicrobia subdivision 3 bacterium UBA7542
CGTGAGCGGGGAAATTCTTGGACATTTCGTTGAAACGGCGTTGACCGCGGGCGCACTGGATGTTTTTTACACGCCGATCCAGATGAAGAAAAACCGGCCCGGCGTGTTGCTCACGATTTTGTGTGCCGAAACGGATGCGGACAAGTTCAGCGAAATGATTTTGCGCGAAACGAGCGCGTTTGGCGTGCGGCGGACGATGGCGGAACGGCACAAATTGCGGCGCGAATTCACCCGGGTCAAAACGCCCTGGGGCGAGATTACCGTGAAAATCGGCCGGCTCAACGGAAAGGTGGTCCAGGCCGCGCCGGAGTTTGAATCCTGCAAAAAACTGGCGATACGGGCAAAGATACCGTTAAAGCGGATTTACGAAACCGTGCTTAAAGCCATCAAATCAGGCCCTGATTTTTGAGTTTGCCACCGATTATTTGCTTGCACGTTCAACCAGAAAGGCTTATTGATAGAGCAGATATTGAACTGGCCGGGCCAGTTTGTTTGATGCGAAAACCTACAGTTATGCCACAACCGACGAGGGTGTCTTGAGCCGCCCTTATTCCCCACGCAATTTTTCTCCTGCTTCGTTTGTCCGGGTCAACGGCAAAATCCGCGCTCGCGAAGTCCGGGTCATCGGAGTGGACGGCAAACAACTCGGCGTCATCTCGCTGAACGACGCGATCAATCTCGCACGGCAGAACGGGGTTGACCTCGTCGAGATCGCCGCCACCGCCACGCCGCCGGTCTGCCGGCTCGTGGATTTCGGCAAATACCGTTACGAACAGGCCAAGAAGGAAAAGGATTCCAAGAAGCATCAGCACGCCTCGACGGTGAAGGAAGTGCAATTAAGCCCGCGCATTGACCCGCACGATCTCGGCATCAAGGTCACGCACGCGGTGGATTTTTTGTGCGAGGACATGAAAGTGAAGGTCGCGCTCAAATTCCGCGGTCGCGAAATGGCGCACACGGAAGTCGGCTTCCAGGTCGTCAACAAATTTCTGGCCGAGATCGTGTCCTACGGCAATCCCGATTTTCCGCCGAAACTCATCGGCCGCGGCATCCATGTGATGGTCAGTCCGCTGCCGCGCAACAAGCGCGCCAAGAATCCGCATCAACCGGAAGGCGGTCTGGCGCCGTCTTCGGACAATCATCAACCACCCCTTTCCGCCCCCGCGAAAGACAAAGTGCCCGTTTCGGCCGAACCGCAGCCCGGCGGATTGAACAGTCCGTTCGCCAATCTGGAGATCAAGTAATTTTCGGCACCGGCTGGAAGCTTGCGCCATCATTCCAACCGCGCACCAGTTCCGGGAACCGGCAATTCTCGCAAACCGCGTTCGAGTGTTCGCAAAAGTCGCGCGTGATTTGAATCAACCCCTGCTGCGCGGAAGCGCTCCGCAACGCGCGGCTTCGCCCAACCCCCAACAAACGCTGACGTGCCAGTTTCAAAATGGAATTATCTTCCGCCTGCGGCCAGACGGCATAGCGATGTTCAATGACACGCTGGAGCTTTCCATTTTTGCCTTCGGTGGCGCGCGTCCAAAGCCACGGCAGAATCACATTCACCGCCAAATCCGTCACCCGCGCATCGCCCAGCAGCGGCTGCGGCTGTTTCAGCCGCGCCGAGCGGAACGTCCAGTGCCACGACCAGAATTCGTCGCGTTCCACTTCAAAAATTTCCCGCAGCGAATCCAGCAACGCACGGGATTTTCTTGAATCTTCGTAGCAGCCGGCGTGAGCCGGCTCAATATGATTTGAAGTCGGAGCGGACTCACGTCCGCTGCCACAGCCTGACAAAAAATCCACCGCGCACCAGCGTTCGAGTTTTGAAACCAGATTTCCCGACGCCAGCCAGTGTGCGGCCAGCGCCAGCCGGCGTTGCGGATGATTGGCCGGGCGTAATCCGTGAAATTTCCAGACGGTGCGGGGCAAAACGCAATCGCCAAACTCATCGCGTTCCCGCCACCAGCAATCCCAAACCCGGCGCAGATAACTGTCCGTGCTCTTTTGGGCGCGAGTCAATTCCGCCGGCAGCAAACCACTGATGCCGAGCAGCCGTGCTTGAAGGGCAAAAGCCGGCTCCGCGCCGCGCAGCCAGCGCGGGCGCAGTTCGGCCAGATGTTGCATCGGCCAGACGTTGTGTTTGTAACCGAGCGCGCGGAACAAGCCTTCCCACAATGCCTGCTCCCAGCCGGCGTGCCGGGCGCGGGCGCGGAATTGTTCCGCCTTGGCTTGAAAACGAACGCGGGCGGCCGCGTCCAAAATCCGGCCTTGCCGCGTTTCATCCAGTTCGCGCAACGCCACGCAACATTGGCCGCGCCAATTTTCAGGCAGGGCGCGCGGCGGATCATTTTCCAGCCACAAGCCGAGTTCGGCAATGGGCGCATCGAGAGCATCGCACAGGGACAAACTCGCCGGCGGTCTGGTTCGGAGTTCCGCCTTCAGACGGCCGTCGTTGCCGGCACCGCCTGAAGGCGGAACTCCAAGCCTTTCCCAAACGACGTGCAGCAGGACATTCTTAAAATCCGGGTTGCGGTCGTGACCGTGGGCGCGCCAGCCGCCGACGCGCAGGTCAATTTCCACATCGCCGGAACTGGGTGCGGCGTCGCCGATTTGAATGACCGCGCCGCGAAAATCCGGCCCGCCTTCGACGCTGACAAAACCGGGGTGCAAAACCCGAACGGATCTGCCATCGGCAGTTTGAAGCCGGTCGCGTTGCAACCGCTGGTGGCGCCAGATGGCCTGGAGCAGGCGTTCCGGCGGCGGATCGTTTTCGTCGCGCAGGACATTTCCCACGCCAAAGCACGAACGCCAGTCGGTGTAAAAATTTTCAGCGGGCGGAGACACTGCGGATTGCTTTTGCGCCTGCGGTTGAACAAAGTCAAGCCGGCACGCGAAATTTTGACCGCATCCAACGGCGGTTTGGCGGGTTTATAAAGCAAGGTTTTGTTTTGTGGCAGAATTTTTGTTGGCCGGAACCCCGAATTCCCTGCTAGACTCCGCCCAATGTTTCGATGAACGACAATGCGATGATTGCAGTGACGGATTTGACGAAACGCTACGCCGGTCGCACGGCGGTGGCGGGCATTTCGTTCACGGTCGCGCGCGGCGAGATTGTCGGTCTGCTCGGACCGAATGGCGCGGGCAAAAGCACGACCATGCGGATTCTCTCGTGTTTCCTGCCGGCGACGTCCGGCACGGTGCGCGTCTCGGGCTTTGATGTCTTTCGCCAGTCGGAGGAAGTGCGCCGCCGCATCGGTTACATGCCGGAAAACAATCCGCTGTATCCCGAAATGCGCGTGCAGGAATATCTGAAATTCCGCGCGCGGCTCAAGGGTCTCAACTGGCGGCGTTCGCGCGAGCGGCTGGGCACGGTGATGGAGCAATGCGGGTTGACGGAGGTGGGCCGGCGCATCATCGGCCAGCTTTCCAAGGGTTACAAGCAGCGGGTCGGTCTGGCGGACGCGCTGGTGCACGAACCGGAACTGATCATTTTGGATGAACCGACCCTTGGCCTCGATCCCCATCAGATTCGCGCGGTGCGGCAATTGATCAAAAGTCTCGCGCAGAAGCACACGGTGTTGATTTCGACGCACATTCTGCCCGAGGCGGAAATGACGTGCAACCGGATGCTCATCATGTTCGACGGCAAGATTCTGGCCGCCGACACGCCGGACAATTTGCAGCGGCTCATGGCGGGCGGCAGCCAGATCATCGCCGAAATCGCCGCGCCGGCGGACGAGCTGCGCGAGGCCTTGTCGCAAATGCCGGGGATTGAGCAATTCAACGTGTCGCCGTGCGAAGGCGAATTCCAACGCTGCGCGCTGACACCGCGCGATGGATACGATCTGCGCCCGGCAATTTTCGCACTGGCGCTGGAACGCGGCTGGATAATGCGCGAATTGACGCGCAGCCGCCATTCGCTCGAAGACATTTACGTGCAGGTAACCAAGCCAACGGAGGAGGAGGACGGCGAATGAGAATTTTCTGGACGCTCGCGCGCCGGGAGTTGGGCGCGTTTTTCTGTTCCATCACCGGTTACGTGATCATTGCGGCGGTGATGTTTTTGATCGGGTTGAGTTTCGTGGTGTTGATGACAAATCTCGGCAGCGACCCGTCGCCGATGCCGGTGACGGAAATGTTTTATCGGACTTACTTTTTCTGGCTGATTGTGCTGCTGGCGACGCCGGCACTCACGATGCGGTTGTTCGCGCTGGAAAAATTCTCGGGCACTTTTGAAACACTGATGACCACCCCGGTGAGCGATTTGCAGGTGGTGGCGGCGAAATTCGCCTCGGCGCTCGTGTTTTACATTGTGATGTGGCTGCCGATGCTCGCGTGTCTCTTCGTCGTGCGACATTTCACAAATCAAACGTGTGCTTTGGACGCGGGCACGGTCGGCGGAATGTATCTGGGCGTGTTTTTGGTCGGCGGCCTGTTTTTGTCGCTGGGCTGTTTTGCGTCGGCATTGACGCGCAGCCAGATGGCGGCGGCGATGATCAGTTTTGTCCTCGGCGTGAGTTTGTTTTCGGTTGGATTTTTGGCCGAGGCCCTTCCGGTGGCCACACAATGGCAGTCGCAAGTGCTGTCTTATTTCGGCCTGTTCGAGCAAATGCACAACTTTGCCCGCGGCATGGTGGACACACGCGCGGTGATTTTTTACGTCAGCCTGACGTTTTTCTTTTTGTTCCTGACCCTGCGCGTGGTGGAAAGCCGGCGCTGGAAATAACATGCCGACCGATTTCAAATCTCAACCCAGCTTTTCGCCCGGCCGCCGGTGGAAAATCGGCCTGGACGTCGTTGTGCGTACGGCGCTGGTGCTGGCCGTGGTGGTGATGGTCAATTACCTGGGCACCCGCCCGTTTTTGTTCCACCGGTTTTATCTGAGTTCCCAGACGCGCATCCAGTTGTCCTCAAAAACGCTGGAGGTTCTCAAGTCGCTGACCAACCACGTGGAGGTGACACTCTATTACGACAAACAGGACGACTTTTATCCGACCATCGTTGCGCTGTTGAATGAGTATCGCTCGGCGGATCCCCGCATCACCGTCAAAACCGTGGATTATGTGCGCGACGCGGGCGAAGCCGAGAAAATTAAGGAGCAGTACAAGCTTTATGCCCCGACAGACAAAAACCTCGTCATCTTCGATTGTGAAGGCCGGTGGAAGTCCATCCCCGGCGAGGCGTTGACCGAGGTCAAATTGGAACAGTTGCCCAACAACCCCAAGGAGCGCGAACTCCAATTCCGCCGCAAACCGCTGGCCTTCAATGGTGAACTGGCCTTCACTTCGATGCTGCTGGGTGTCACGAACCCCAAGCTGTTCAAGGCATATTATTTGCAAGGCCACGGCGAACCATCGCTCAGCGACACGAGCGAAAGGGGCTATTTCAAATTCGGTTCCATTCTTGCCCAAAATTACGTCGCCGTTACAAATCTGGATTTGACCGGTGACTTCGGGGTGCCCATAGATTGCAACTTGCTCATCATTGCCGGTCCACGGACGGAATTTTCAGAAACCGAGCTTCAGAAAATCGACCAATACCTTTCACAAGGCGGGCGGCTGTTTGCGCTTTTCAACTATTATTCCATCAAACGTCCGACGGGGCTGGAGCCAATTTTACAGCACTGGGGTGTCAACGTCGGTTTCGACTGGGTTCAGGATCAAAAAACGGTCTCCGGTCAGGATGTCGTTGTTTCCAATTTCAGCCAGCATCCGGTGGTTAATCCGCTGATTGGTTCGGGATTGTATCTTAATTTGGCGCGGCCCATCAGCCGTGTAAATTGGGATAACCCGCCCACCGGCGCGCCGCAAGTGGATGAACTGGCCTATTCCAGTCCGGCTTCGACCCTCGCTGGCGCCCTTGCCGATCCCCCACGCGCCTATCCGCTGATGGTTGCCGTCGAGCAAAAGCCGGTTGCCGGTGTGGCCAACGCACGCGGCACCACCCGGATACTCGTCGTGGGCGATTCCTTTGCCTTTGGCAATCAATCCATCAAGAGCCTGGACAACAGCGATTTCATCGGCTACGCCGCCAACTGGCTGCTGGACCGCACCACCTTGCTCAAAGGCATCGGGCCGCGACCCGTCACGGAATTCCGGTTGTTGATGACCCGGACCCAACAACGCGAAGTCCGCTGGCTGTTGCTGGGGGCGCTGCCCGGCGCGGTGCTGCTGTTCGGCTGCCTGGTCTGGCTGGCCCGGAGAAAATAATGAATTCGAAAACCACCGGAATTTGGTTCGCGATTGCCGCGGCGCTGTTCACGCTGATTTATATTTTTGAACATTTCCTGCGGCCATCCGCCGCGGAGTCGTCCGGCATCCTGCCGGAATTGCGTCCGCCCGCCGTCACCAG
>DLMG01000201.1:6433-7422 GCA_002479245.1 Verrucomicrobia subdivision 3 bacterium UBA7542
CCGTCCGGCGCGCTGGAAATTCGCGCCGATCGCACGAACGGCGTGTGGCTGCTGACCAAACCCATTGTCTATCCCGCGCAGTCAGCCGCCATCGAAGCCCTGCTCGACGCGCTCCAAAAACTCGCGCCCGCCACCCGCATCAGCGCCGCCGAACTCCGCAACCACCACGATACGGACGTGGAATTCGGTTTCGAAACGCCCCGCATTTCTCTCGTCATCGAAACCGGCGGCCAGCGCCGGCAGCTTTTGGTCGGCAACAAAACCCCGCCCGGCGATCAGGTTTTTCTGCGCGTCGTTGGTGTGGACGGCGCCTTTGTCGCCGATGCCGACTGGCTCAAATTCATTACGAATTCGGTCAATGACTGGCGCGATACCGCGTTGGTGAATGCGAACAACGGCAGCCTGGATTGGATTGTGCTGACCAATGGCACGAAAGTCATTGAACTTCGACGCGACGCGACGAACCATCTCTGGCGCATGATTCGTCCGTTTCCGGCGCGCGCCGACGCCGGGCGCATCACCGATGCGTTGCAGCACCTGCAAACCGCGCGCGTCACCCAATTCATCACCGACGACCCGAAGGCGGATTTGGCCGTGTTCGGTTTGCAACCCGCCGATCTCGACCTGTGGCTCGGTCACGGCACCAATTTCATTTCCGCCATTCACGTCGGCAAAAGTCCAACGAATGATCCAACGCAAGTCTTTGCCAGACGCGAAAGATGGAACGCCATTGTTACGACCGTCAAAGAGCCATTGTCGCCGTGGCGCGGCTCGGTCAATGATTTCCGCGATTCGCATCTGCTGGAATTGACCGCGCCCGTCGCGGAAATCGAGGTGCACGGCCAGACTGATTTCACCCTGCAACGGCAAGGCTCGAACAACTGGCAGGTCGTGGGCGAAAAATTCCCGGGGGACGCCGAAAATGCGCAGCTATTCATCAAAACCCTCGCCGGATTGCGCGTCGCGGAATTCGTGAAGGACGTCGTGAC
>DLMG01000201.1:7570-11170 GCA_002479245.1 Verrucomicrobia subdivision 3 bacterium UBA7542
GATGAGGATTTTGTTTATGCCGTGACGGCGGAAGATTTCAACCGGCTGCCCGAAGCGGCCTGGGAATTTCGCGAGCGCAGAATTTGGAACTTCACCGAGGGCGACGTGGCGCAAATCACCATCCACCAAAACGGCAAGACGCGGCAAATAGTCCGCAACGGTCCGAACAAATGGTCATTCGCCGCCGGTTCGCAAGGCATCATCAACCCGCCGGCCATCGAGGAAACCGCGCACCGGCTGGGCGAATTGACCGCCGCCGGCTGGGTGGGACACAATGTGACCGAGCCGGAAAAATTCGGCCTCAAGCCGGAAAATCTTTCCCTTACCGTCGAACTTAAAAATGGCGCGAAATGCACCGTGGATTTCGGCGCGGAACTTCCGTCACAAACCGCACTGGCCGCCGTGACGATGGATGGCGAACGCTGGGCGTTCGTCTTTCCGCCGGTGCTTTACCAGTTCGTCTTGAGTTATCTCACCATTCCGGCGAATGTTCCCTGATATGCCTGCGCCACCCGGCTTCTGGCGAAAGTGCCGAACCGGCTTTCGCTGGCTTCGCATCACCGTTCTTTTTGCGGTGCTCGCGCTGGTTTGCGCCCTCCTCTGGTTCAACCGCATCGGCCTGCCGGATTTTTTGAAAAGGCGTCTGGTGGAAACACTGCAAACGCGCGGAATCGAACTGGAATTCACCCGGATGCGCCTGCATTTCGTCCACGGGCTGGTCATCGAAAACGTCCGCATCGGCCACGCTGAACCGCCCGACAACCCGGTGCTTTCACTGGCCGAAATTCAACTGCAATTGAACTACCGCGCACTGTTGCGCCGGCAATGGCAGGTGGATGGACTCATTTTGCGCCAGGGTAATTTTGTCTGGCCGCTCACGCCAACCAATGGGTTCACCCTCGGCAACATTCAGACCGAATTGCGCTTCCAAAAGAACAACACGTGGTCGCTCGACCATTTTCAAGCTGACTTCGCGGGCGCGAAACTCGCGTTGTCAGGCGACATCATCCACGCGCCGGAGATGCGCAACTGGGACATTTTTCATGGCAAAAAATCCGCCGGCCGCGCCGTTTGGCAGGCACGATTGCGGAAACTCTCCGATACACTCGACCGGATACATTTTACGGGCACGCCGCAATTGAGCCTGGTCGTGGATGGCGACGCGCGGGACATTCACTCGTTCGCCATCCGGTTGAACTTGAACGCGGCCTCGGTTCAAACGCCCTGGGGCGGCGCGCGCGACATCCGGCTTACCGGCAACCTCACCGCACCCGCCGCCGGAACCCCAACCCATTTCGTCTCGTCGGGGGCGTGGTGGACAAATGCGCAGCCATATCGGCTGACTTGGACGGCGAGATTCAGGGAATTGAAATCCGAAAAATTGAACGCGGACTTCGTGGAGTGCAACGGCCTCTGGCGGGCGCCCGAATTGGCCGTCACCAAATTGTCCGCCGGGCTGGGGGGCGGACAACTTGATGCCACGGCGCGGCTGAACCTTGCGACGCGCGAGCTTACCTTCACCAATTCCTCGTGCTTCAACGTTCATGCGATTGCCGCACTGCTGACGGAAAAAACGCGCGAACGGCTGGCGGATTTTTCGTGGCCCCAACCGCCGTCACTCCAGGCTCGCGGCTCGCTGATTCTGCCCGCGTGGACGAATCGCCAGCCGGATTGGCGCGAGGAAGTGCAACCGACCATTCAATTAAATGGCGAACTGGCCTTCACCAATGGTGTGTTCAGTGGCGTTGCGATTGACTCGGCGCGCACGCATTTTTCCTACTCAAATCTCCTGTGGCAACTGCCCGATCTCGCGGTCGTGAAATCGAAGAGCCGGCTCAAATTAAGCGGCGGCGAGGATGATGCGACAAAAGATTATCACTGGCACATCCGCGGTGTGTTGGATCCGGAAGTCGCCCGGCCGTTTTTGACGGCGAGCAACGCGGTACGCGGTTTCGAGATTATGAAGTTCACCGAGCCGCCGGCGTTGGACGTGGACGTATCGGGGCGTTTGTATGACTACGATAGCATTGCCGCCAGCGGGCGCTTGGGGTTGACAAATTTTGCGGTGCGCGGCCAGGTGTTTGGCGACGTGGTGTCAGCGGTGAACTACACGAACCGGGTGCTGGAATTTGTTAATCCGCTGATGCACACCGGCGCGCAGATGATGACGGCGGACAAGGTGACCGTGGATTTCAACGCGCGGCTGATTTGTTTCACGAACGGTTTCAGCACCGCCGATCCGGAGCCGGTGGCGCGCGCCATCGGGCCGAAGACGGGGCGGGTGGTGGAGCCGTATCATTTTCTGCAACCGCCGACGGCGCGGGTGAACGGCCAGGTACCGTTGCACGACATGAACGGCGGGCGGGACCTGACGGACGTGGATTTGCAGTTTGATATCATCAAAGGCGCGCCGTTTGAATGGATGAAGTTCAAGACGACAAACATTGTCGGCACCATTCACTGGAAAAACCAGACGCTGATTTTGACCAATGTGACGGCGGCGTTTTACGGCGGGAACGGAAATGGTTTTGCGAATTTTGATTTTCGCGCGCCGCACGAAGGCGCGGATTATCAATTTGCCGTGAGCGTGACAAATGTGAATCTGCATTCGCTGGCGGCGGATTTGTCGTCACCGACGAACCATCTCGAAGGCACCTTGACCGGACGACTCGTCGTGACGGACGCGGATTCGAGGGATTGGCGGACGTGGGATGGTTTCGGCCACGCGAACCTGCACGACGGGTTGCTTTGGGACATTCCAATTTTCGGCATTTTGTCGCCGGTGTTGAACACGTTTTTACCGGGTTTGGGCAACAGCCGCGCAACGGACGCGGCGACGAAATTTTTCGTCACCAATGGCGTGATTTATACCGACTCATTGGAAATTCGCTCGACCATGATGCGGCTGGAATATACGGGCACGGTGGATTTGAAGCAAAACGTCCATGCGCGCGTCATCGCCCAGTTGCTGCGCGACACCTGGGTGGTCGGTCCGCTGGTCAGCACGGTGCTTTGGCCGGTGAGTAAATTGTTTGAATACAAAATCACCGGCACGCTGAAAAATCCGAAGGGCGAACCGGTTTATGTCCCGAAACTCCTGCTGCTGCCGTTGCACCCGATTCGCACTTTGGAGGGAATCTTCCCCGGTGGCGAAATTGAAACGAACGCGCCGCCGGAGAATTGAAATGGTCGCCGCACGTTATGGATTCGCGGACGAGACGCGGTTGGTATCAACTGGCGCGTTGGGCAACACGGGATTGAAACGGTCGTCTATGTGCCCTTGGGCTTTCACGCGTCTCAGTTCCGCCCGGCGCTCGGCTTCAACTTGTTTACGTTCGCTCTCCGCGTCTTCCGCAGCGGCGGCGGAAATGCCCGGCAGCCTTCGCTCTTCCTTGACGGCCTGGGCGGCGGCAATTTCAGGGGTCTTCAAGACTGTTGGACGTATCATCACAATCGTTTCACTGCGATCCTTTGAGTCGCTGCGCGAGGTGAACAGATTGCCGAGGATCGGGAATGTCCATGCAACAAGGGAACTCCGCTTTTGCTTTTGCTCTTGGAGGAACGGACAAATCCGCCCAGGATGATGGTGTCGCGATCCCG
>DLMG01000201.1:11175-15626 GCA_002479245.1 Verrucomicrobia subdivision 3 bacterium UBA7542
GAAAGCGTGCGTTTGGTGGTATTGGGCACATTGCCAACGTTTTCAATGGTGGTATAACCGTTGAGGTCGTCAATTTCCTGGTTGATGTCCATCACCACCAAACCATCCGGATTGATGAAGGGGGTGACATCCAATGAGACACCGACGGACAATTGTGAATAAGAAGAACTGTTGCCGTAAGCGCTGCCGTAAGTGCTGCCAGTGACATAGGGTACGGTCTGGCCGACAAAAAATGAGGCCGGTTTCGCCTGCGAGGTCTGGATGCGCGGACGCTGAATCACCGAGGTTGTACTGTCCGCCGCCGCCGCCTGCAACGCCACGTCCCAATTAGGACCGATGTTGCCGAAATAGCTTAATCCCCCGGGCAGACTGTTGCCGAAGATGTTGGCCGAGCTGGACGAATTGGAGTTCACCAAGCCCCCATTCAGGCTCCCATTCAGGAAATTAGCGAACGTCTGTCCATTATTCATGCCGCCGCCTCCAGCGATTTGCTGGCTGGGGCTGAAGGTCATTGGATTCTGGGCGGCAGAAACACCCAGGTTCCAGGAATGGGTAAGTCCAACGTCCATGATAACCGACTCGATGAGCACTTGTGAGAGCAGCACGTCCAATTTCGCCACCACGGTCTTGATCTTTTCCATGTCTGCCTGCGTTGCAAAAATGAGCAGTGAATTGCTCCGCTGGTCGGCAATGATTTTTGCCTGGCCAAAAACCTGGATCTGGTCCTGCTGTCCGCCCGTCGAGGCGCGTTGAATGATGGACTGCAACCTTTGTTGAAAAGTAGTGCCACCCGTCGGCGTGCCGCCGGGCGCCGTTTGTGAGCCAAATGGCCGCTGCTGATTTGCCGCGCCGGATTGCGTGCCGGATTGCATACCGCCGATTCCGGTGGAACCCGCCGTACCGCCTCGCGAAGCGCCACCGGTGGACGGCGTAGCCCCCGAGCTGCCGAAACTGACCGTGCTTCCCCCGCTGCCACCGAGGCTGTTCAGCGCGCCGGCGATGTCTTCGGCCAACGCATATTTGATCGGGATGACTTCGGAGATGTATTCCGCCGGCACCGACACGTCTATCTGATCAATCATTTCCAGCATCCGCTTGACGTTTTCGGCGTTGTCGCGGAGCACGAGGATTCCATTGTCGTCAATTGGGAAAATGGCATTGGCCAATTTTGCAAACGGCTGGAGGATCGGCATCATGATGCTGGGCTTGATGTATTTCAACTGGACGATGTGCGTCACATAGGACCCCATCTCCGGCAACTGGCTCGCATCCCCGTGGTCAATCTTCGCGCCGGCCGAATTCGCCTGGTCAATCGGCAGCACTTTTACAAATTTGTCGCCCACATTCACCAGGGCGATGCCGTTGAGCGAGAGCACCGCCTGCAACGCCTGGATCGCTTCGGTTTTGGTCAATGGCGTTTCCGTGCGCAAAATAATCTGCGCCGCCGGCAGCCCGGCGCGCAACATCGTGCGCCCAACCAGTTGCGCATAAACATCGAGCACCTGGCTCACGTCCACCCCCTGAAAATTGATGTTGCCCGCGGGAATCATTTCCTCGGACGGCTTGGGGGCCGCTGGCGCGGCGGCCGGAGCAGCGCTGGGGGCCGCTGGCGCGGCGGGGCCAGCGGCGGGCGGCATGCCGGGAACTGGAGGCATGGCCGGGACAGCGGGGGCATTGGTCGCAAGGTTGACACGCTGCGGCAGGCGACGTGGATTGGGCGTCGGCTGCGCCCGGGATGCAAGGGCGGTTAGAAACAAAATCAGGATGAGCGTGGTTGTTTTCATTTTGCGGTTTTGGTTAAAGGCTTGGAATCCGCCGGGGCGGCGGCGCGCGCTGGCGCAACTGGATTTTTTTGATAGCTGGCAACGAGCCGGATGTTTGCGTTGAGGTGCAGGCGCGGGCCATCCGGCTGGAGTTCCAGATCACGCACGCGGATCATCGAGGCGCCAGAGCCGAGCTTGTAAAGGAAATCCACGAGCTGCTGGTCGGTGGCGACCACATTGATGTTCTGCACTTGTTCGATAAAAAATGCGTCGTTCGTGTGCATTATCGAGCGCGAGTAATTGGCCCGGCCAACTCCGCTGGCTTCGGCTTGCGCCTGAATCGTGCGCATGAAATTGATGGCCTGGTCTTCGAGCGCGACAAATTCCCCCTGGCCTTCCAGGCTTTTCACCTGCGCCTGGTAATTGGTCGCCTGGGCGACGGTCGCCTGGTAGCTCGCCAATGTGTCACGGGCATTTTTCAGCCGGGTTTTTAATTGGCTCCAGTCGGAAAAGTGCGGCCGGATGAACACGAAATTCAGCACCAGGATCAAAATCACCACCACCCCGACGGCCAGGCGGCGCTCCAGCGGACGCAGATGCGCGAAGTATTTTTTCATGGCGCCCTCTCCGTGTTTTGCAGTTGCAAACTGAAACTCCAGGTCACACCGTTTCCAGCCGGGTGGGGATTGACCGGTTCGCCGCCTTGGGAATTGAACATGGGGCGTCCGTTGGCCGTGACTTTTTGCATGGCGGTGTTGAAATCAAAAAGCGTGTTGACTTGATCGGCTGCCGCCGTGCCGCTCAAGGAAAGTTTCTTGCCGTCCGCAAAGCTGAATCGCTGCAATGTAATGTTGGGTGGCACTTGTTCCGCGACAATTTTCCAGCAATCCAGCGCCGCGTATTTCAACTCCTGCCGCTCCTTGAGCACGTCGTATTGCGCCTTGAGTTGCAACGCATTCGTGTAACTGCCGCTCCATGCCGCCACCTGCCGCTCAACGCCCTGGGTGCGGTAGCTCAACACGCCCACGGCACAAAAATAAATCACCACACCCACGGCATACAGCACGCCCGTGGCCCCGAGCCCGCGCAGCCACAAACGGTCAACAAATTGTTGATGGTAGCGCGCGGGAAATTCCGCCGGTAACAACGTCGCGCGCGAACCTGACGCCGCCGCGCGCCGTGCCGTGTGTGCGGCCAGTTCCGCCGGCGGCAAGGGCGGCGTGACCTGCACTGGTTCGCTCAAACCTTCGCGCAACGCGTTTTCCCATTCTGCAGCATTGGCGGAATCCGCGACCAGATGCCACCGGTTGGGTGGCGCGGTCAGCCAGCCTTCCAGTTCGCCGGCCCAGGCCAATTGCGCAAGCTGGGCCTTCAAATTATTCGCGCGGTCGCCGGCAGGCGGCAACACGACATAACTCAAACTACGCAACGCGCCGCTGCCCCACCACGCCACGAGCAAGGCATTCTGTCCGGCAAGCACCAACGGATACATCCAGACGTCCGCCGCCGCTTCACTCTGGCGCGACAAGCCGTCTTCCGTCGCGGGCGTGGCCTCCAACTGGTCGAGCATCGGCACTTCCAGCCGGTCGGCGAAATAGCCCCGGCCTTCGAGCTTGCCGAGAAATTCCTCAACCACACTGCGCTCGGCGATGACCACGACCACGGTTTGCAAATCTTCCGCCTTCGTCTCAGCGGAAGTCGCGGTCTCCGCCTTCGCCCCCGTCTTCGCTTCGTTTTGACGCGGCGGGTCGCTGTAGCGCGACAAGATCTGAATCGTCCAGACGATTTGCGCCACCGGCATCGGGGAGAGTTTCTCCAGTTGCAACTCCACCATCGCGAAGGTTTCCTCGAAATTGCTCCTGGGCAATTCGATGACGCGCAGAAAGACGTTTTCCGGCGGCAGCCAGGCGACATTCAACCGCGGCTGCCATAATGAGCTCCATGATTTTGCGATCAGCCTGGGCGGCAGCGGTTCGTCCAGCGCGGCGCGATGCTCGCGGTTCAATGCGAAACTGCCGCCCTTGGCGTCGAATTGCCAGAGGCGATTCGCGTCGGACGCGATTTGCAGGATGTTGCAGGAATGCCAGTGGGCCATGTTGGTAAATTTTTACGGTGGTGTGGGCAATGTCACTCCTTGACCCGCATTTCGGTTTTGGTGTCGCCACCGAGCGTGTCCAGGTGCTCCTCGATTTGGGTGACGCGCAAAACCTCCTCGATGGTCGTCTCACCGTTTTTGACCTTGGTCCAGCCGTCGGTGCGGAGCGTGCGCATGCCCGCCGCCATCGCGCGCTGGGCAATTTCCGTGGCATTCGCGCGGTTCATAATGAGCGGACGGATGGCTTCGCTGACGATGAGCAGCTCGTAAATGCCCTTGCGGCCCTGGTAGCCGAGCTGGCGGCAGGCTTCACAACCAACGCCGCGCCAGAATTTCGCCGTACCAATTTCGTCCTCGGGAAATCCGATTTTTTTCAGATAGACCGCATCCACCTTCTGCTCCGCCTTGCAATGCGGACAAATGGTGCGGATGAGGCGTTGCGCCATGACGGCCTCGACCGACGAGGCGATGAGGAACGGCTCGATGCCCATGTCCGTCAACCGGGTGAACGCGCTGGGCGCGTCGTTGGTGTGCAGCGTGCTGAACACCAGATGCCCCGTCAGCGAGGCACGGATGGCGATGTCGGCTGTTTC
>DLMG01000201.1:15823-28070 GCA_002479245.1 Verrucomicrobia subdivision 3 bacterium UBA7542
CGTTTGTGAACCGAATTGATCGCGCTTAAAAAGGCGTACAGCGACGTGGATTTGCCCGAACCGGTCGGGCCGGTGACGAGGAAAATGCCGTGCGGTTTGATGATGATTTCGCGGATCATCGCCTCGTCGTTCGGCGCAAAACCCAGTTTGTCGAGACTCAGGAATATTTTCCCGCGCGTCAGCAAACGCAGTGAAACGCTTTCGCCGTAAACCGTCGGTACCGTCGAAACGCGGATGTCAATCTCCTCGCCCTTGATGCGGACGTTGATGCGGCCGTCCTGCGGCAGGCGTTTTTCGGAAATGTTCATGCCGCTCATCACTTTGATGCGCGAAATGAGCGCGGCCTGATAGCGTTTCAACTGCGGCGGCATCGGCGTCTGATGCAAAATGCCGTCAATGCGGTAGCGAATGCGCAGTTCATCCTCCGCCGGCTCAAAGTGTATGTCCGTCGCGCGGTCCTTGAACGCCTCCCAGATGACCTGGTTGACGAATTTGATGACGCTGGCCTCCTGATCGTCCTCGGTGATTTCCTTGTCGTTGGCGATTTCCAGCTCCATCGGTTCGTCAACGCCCATTTCATCGAGCGTTTCGGCGCCGACGCCATAGTATTTCTTCAGCGCCTTTTCGATTTCAGCCTTTGGCGCGAGCGCGAACTGCACCGGCATCCGCGCATCGAACCGCACGGCATTCATCATCGCGGCATCGAACGGATCGCTGACGACCACCTGGAGCGTGCCGTCGTTCACGTCCGTGGGCAGCACGGAATACTGAAACGCGATCTTCGTGGAAATTTTGTTCCGCGCCTCCGGCGGAGTTGTGTGCTTGGGCAAATCCAAAAATGGCCAGCCAAGCGTTTGCCCCAGCTTTTGGAGAAAAGCGTCCTCGGCCAGGCCGCGCTCGCGGGCGATGAACCCCAGCAGCGGCTCCGCCGAGCCGTTGTTCGCGGCGGTGCGCCACGCCTTGCGCCAGTCGTCAAACTGGACGGGCGTCGTGTCGGCGACCGATGCGACCAGATGTTTTACCGGGCTAAAACCCATGTGCTTCCTTCAGTTCAGGTTCCCTTCGTTTAACAGCGAAAAGCCGGGAAAGTTGCGGTTTGACGCGAACAATTCAAGCGAACAATATGCCACCTTAATTCGTGCACTTGGGGCGAAAATTCGCTATTTCCTGCTCCAATATGAGACAGTTCGCCACCCTCACTGTTATTGGCCGGGACAAAACCGGCGTCATTGCGCGCGTCACCGCCTTTCTGTTCGAGCAACACGCCAATATCGAGGCGCTGGAGGAACAAGTCACCCGCGGCCAGTTCAGCATGACCCTCCAGGCCTCGTGGCGTCCGGCGGATTGCAACGCCGCGAGCCTGCGCGCCGGGCTGGACGCCATCGCCCGCCGGCTCGGCATGGAAATCAAGGTGCGCTTCACCGAACCCA
Source organism: Verrucomicrobia subdivision 3 bacterium UBA7542 (assembly GCA_002479245.1). GTDB lineage: Bacteria > Verrucomicrobiota > Verrucomicrobiia > Limisphaerales > UBA11358 > UBA11358. Next base: position 17,254 of record DLMG01000201.1, read on the forward strand.
ACCGCCGCCAGCGTTTTGCCATCCTGGTGACGAAGGAAACGCATTGTTTCGACGCGCTCCTGGCCGCGCACCACCGTCGCCAATTCAAAGCCGATCCCGTGCTCGTGATTTCCAACCGCCCGGACCTCGCGCCGCTCGCGCGAAAAAACAAATTGCCGTTTGCGCACATTCCGTGGAACGACCGCGCACAGGCCGAGAACCGGGCGTTGCGACTGCTCGAAGAATACCAGATTGATTTTATCGTGCTCGCGCGCTTCATGAAAATTCTCTCGCCGAACTTCGTGTGGCGTTACAAAAACAAGATCATCAACATTCATCCGTCGTTGCTGCCGAGTTTCCCCGGCCCGCAGGCGTATCGTCAGGCGTATGAAAACGGCGTGAAGATTGCCGGCGTCACCGCGCACTTCGTTTCGATGCGGCTGGACGAAGGGCCGATCATCGCCCAAGGCTCGTTCCGAATCCGGCCCGGCATGGCGCTCAAGGAACTCGTCGCGCGCGGCCAGCAACTCGAAGCCGGCGTGCTTGTCAAGGCCGTGAAACTTTATCTCGGCAAACGGCTCGATGTTTATTGGGGTGTGGTGAAGGAGGTTTGAAAAATTATTGGAGACAGAATGGACAGAGTTCCAATTTTCAACGCTCGACGATGAACGCAAAACGAAAGGCTGCTTTCTTCAAAGAGACACGTCAGACAGCGTAGGCAACATCAGGGGCATTGACTGCCGCGATGACTTGGAATGGGGCACGTCCACCAAATTTTTTGGGGGGAGTTGTTCACTTGATTGAACTGATTTCGTGCCGCCCTGTCAGAGAGGCAAAGGAAACGTTGTATAAACGCCATCGCAACGCATGAAGAACGATTGTTTAAAATGACGCTGAAAACAGCGGTCATCAACGAATAAAATTTGTTTGCCGTTTGCGTTGTCGCGGCTTCGGACTAAGATTGGATCAGGGCTTGGAGTTTGCGGCCCTTGGAAAGGAAAAAAGTTATGGCAAAGAAAACGAACTCAAGGAACGGCGGCCGTGGTCAAAAACAAGTCTTCGCGTTCTCCGCACCCGGCGCGGTGAGCGTGCAGTTGGTGGGTGATTTTACGCATTGGCAGGAGCGTCCCATCAATTTGCAAAAAAGCGCGGACGGCCTGTGGCGGACAACGGTGGAATTGGAACCGGGCACGCACCACTACCGTTTCCTCGTGGACGGCGAATGGCGCGACGACCCCGAATGCGTTCTTCGCACACAGAATCCTTACGGCAGTGAAAACATGATGCGGCAAGTGGCGTGAACGTCATCGCATTCGTCTGACGTAAGATGGAGAACCGGATTTTCGCAGCGCGCTGGTGAAAGATTCATTGGCGCGCAAGGGTGGGATTTAATTTTAGTTGCCGCCGCGCTGATATCGAAGAACGGAAGCAGTGGAAGCATTACACGAAGGCCCGTGAAGCATGTCTGAGCGCAGCGGAAGGAATTGCCGGCCATTTTCGCAAACAGCTTGCGAAATGAACTGTAGCGTGCGCTGTCCTCGGCGCATTTCCGCCTGAGACAGACGACGCTATAGTTCAAGCCAGGCGCCACTTGCTTGCACCTCGACTCATTCTTCCAAACTGATACATTGTTCGCGTGAACGAACTTCTCATCGGTCTGGTTGGCGCGTTGATCACCACGAATCAACCGCTGGCCGTCAGTAATTTGATTCAGCAGAACGCCGGCGTCTCGGTCACAATTGTGAATACCAACGACCCGGCGGAGAAGGAACTGGCGCAGTTGATGGCCGAGGACGACGCGGCGGTGACCGAGGTGGATAAATGGATTCAAGGCAACAACGCCTTTGCCGCACAGGGCGCGGGCGAATCGAAGGAGGCATTGAACCGGCGCATCCGTGCGCGCCTTGAGCCGGTGCGCAAAGACTACGAGGATTTTCTGCGGCGTTATCCGGATTTCGCGCGCGGGCATCTGGCCTATGGCAGCTTCTTGAACGACATCGGGGAAGAGGACGCAGCGGTGGCGCAATACGGGAAAGCCGCGCAGCTCGACCCGAAAAATCCGGCGGCGTGGAACCAGCTCGCCAACTATTACGGCGAACATGGCCCGGTCACCAACGCCTTCGTGGATTACACCAAAGCCATCGACTTGAATCCAGCGGAGCCGGTGTATTACCAAAATCTCGCGGCAATGGTTTATCTTTTCCGCAAGGACGCGGAGGCGTTTTACGGCATCAGCGAGGAGCGGGTTTTCGACAAGGCGCTTGCGCTGTATCGCAAGGCCGTCCAGCTTGCGCCGGATAATTTCCCGCTGGCGACCGATTACGCGCAGACTTATTACGGCATCCGCCCGCTCCGCACCAATGACGCGCTCGGGGCCTGGACGAATGCGCTCCAAATCGCCCACGACGACAACGAGCGCGAAGGCGTTTACCTCCATCTGGCGCGAATCAAAATAGCCGCCGGTCGTTTCGCCGAAGCCCGCGCGCATCTGAATGGCGTGACCAATGCGGCATTCGCCGACCTCAAGCACCGGCTCGAACACAATCTCGCCGAACGCGAAAACACCGCGACAAACACCCATGCCGCCGGCGTTTTCACAAATGCGCCGGTCGTTCCCACCAACGCATCAAATCCTGGGCCATAAAATTTTTTCATGGTTTGCCGCGAAATTTCTGCTACCTTGCCAAGCACAATTTGCACAAACCATGAGCTTTTACGACAAACTGAAATTTGATTCGACCGGCCTGCTTCCGGCCATTATTCAGGAACAAAAAACTGGTCGCGTCGTAATGATGGCGTGGATGAACCGCGCCTCGCTTGAAAAAACCATTGAGACCGGCAAGACGCATTTCTGGAGCCGGTCGCGCCAGAAATTCTGGATGAAAGGCGAGGAAAGCGGCCACACGCAAACGGTCAAGGACATCGCGTTCGATTGCGATGGCGACACGCTGTTGATCCAGGTGGACCAGATCGGCGCGGCCTGTCACGAAGGCTACCAGTCGTGCTTTTTCCGCTCGGTGGAAAAGGACGGCCAATCGTTCAAAATCACCGAGTCGCAACTCGAAACGCCGGAACAGATTTACGGAAAGAAAAAGTGATGGATGACACGGTGACATTTGCCAGCCGCGATTACTGCCTTTACCTGTTGCTGCTGATTTTTGCGCGGGGAATGGATTTTCTCAGCACGTGGATCGCAACGCCGAACCTCGTGCTTGAAGGCAATCCCCTCGCGAAAAAACTCGGCTGGAAATGGGGTTTGGCGCTCAACGTTGTGCTGTGCGGGGCGCTGGCGGCGTGGCCGCTGTCGGCCATCGTCGTCGCCACCGCAAGCGTGCTGGTGGCCGCGCGTAATTTTCAGTCCGCGTGGCTCATGCATTCGCTGGGTGAGGAAATTTACCGCCAGTGGCATGTCGAGCGCGTGCGGGAAACACGCATTACGATTTACCTGTTGTGTCTGGCCGGCAACACGCTATTGACCGCCGGCGTTGGAACGACGCTGATTTATTTCAGCGACGTGCGCCGGGTACCGTTTGCCATCGGCATGGGCATGGTGGCCTACGCGGTCGCCGTGGCGTTCTATACGCTGCTGGCGATCTGGCGCATTCGGCGCGCGGCAAAAAAATTGGAAGCGCGGCAAAATTCAGCAACGAATGGCAAAAGTTTGACGGTTGACACCTGGGTTCGCGTCGAAAGTCGCTCGCCTGACAAAATCATTTAGCCAATGCATTCACCGACACTGGATGAATTTTTGAAACTGGCCGCGCAGGGCAACATGATTCCCGTCACGCGCCGACTGCTGGCCGACATTGAAACACCGCTTTCGGCCTACCGAAAAATCCGCGGCCAGGGCGAATCGTTCCTTTTTGAATCCGTCGAAGGCGGCGAGCATCTCGGACGCTATTCGTTCGTCGGTTGCAATCCGCGCGCGGTCATCAAGCAAACCGGCAATCGCGTGGAAGTTATTGAAAATGGGAAGGTCATGGAGAAATTCGAAGTTCGGAGCGCGGCTGTCTCAGCCGCAGCAGGCACGCAATCGCAACAGCCTCACGAACTCCAGAGTCCCACAGCCGGCGGCAGTGCTGCGGCTGGGATAGCCGCGCTCCACGTCCGCGATGGCCTCGAAGTCGTCGAGCACGTGATGAAAAAATATCGCGCGGTCCTGCTGCCGGGTTTGCCGCGTTTCACCGGCGGCGCCATCGGTTTCATCGGCTACGAATTTATTCACGACGTTGAACCGGTCGTGCCGCGCCCGCCCAGGGACGAATTACAAACGCCCACCATGGTTTTTCTCATCGCCGACCAGTTGCTGATTTTCGACCGCGTGGCGCAGACCATCACCGTCCTGGTCAACGCCTTTCTCGATGGCGCAGCGGGGCCGGCCGAGGTTTACGAAGATGCCGTCGGCGAAATTGAGCGGCTGGTTTCGTTGCTCGAACAGCCGAGCGAACATCATCCGGTCAGCCTGCCGGGCGAAGTGCCCCCGGTGCCATTTGAGTCGAACATCACCCGGGAAAAGTTTTTTGCGAACGTGCTCAAGGCCAAGGAATACATCACCGCCGGCGACATCATCCAGGTCGTTGGTTCACAACGGTTTTCCACGCCGGTGAAGGCGTCGCCGATTGATGTTTATCGCGCCGTGCGCTCGGTGAATCCGTCGCCCTACATGTTTTTGCTGGAATTGGACGGCTTTTCGCTCGTGGGCGCTTCACCGGAAATTCACGTGCGTTGCGAGGATGGCCGGGTGGAAATCCGCCCCATCGCCGGCACACGGCAGCGCGGCAAAACACCGGAGGAAGACGCCGCGCTGGAAAAGGAATTGCTGGCTGATCCGAAGGAACGTGCCGAGCACGTGATGCTCGTGGATCTGGCGCGCAACGACATCGGGCGCGTGTGCGATTTCGGCAGCGTGCGGGTGAAGGACCTGATGATCATCGAGCGTTACAGCCACGTCATGCACATCGTGTCGGAAGTGGAAGGGAAATTGTCCGCCGATAAAACGCTTTACGATTTGATGCGCGCGACGTTTCCGGCGGGCACGGTCAGCGGCGCCCCGAAAATCCGCGCGATGCAGATTATTTCCGAGCTTGAACAGACCGCGCGCGGCCCCTACGCCGGCTGCGTCGGTTATTTTTCGTTCAATGGCAATCTCGACACCTGCATCACCATCCGCACCGCGTTGCTCAAGGACGGCAAGGCTTACGTGCAGGCCGGCGGTGGCTGGGTCAGCGATTCGACGCCCGAGGGCGAATTTCAGGAGACCGTCAACAAATCCAAAGCCATGCTCAAAGCCGTGGCGATGGCGGAAGGTTTTGGGCGTTAAGTGTAGCAGGCGAAATTGTTTGCTGTGGCCGTGTTTTTTGTTAATGTGGAATTTGACTGGGAAAGTTATGAAGCGTTGGCAATTCATCGCAATGGCAGGACTGCTTCTGGGCGCGGCAACAATTCCAGCCGCACAGGTGGGGCTGATCAAAATTGACGGCGCCATCGGTCCGGCCACGGAGAGCTATATCGCCCGCGCCATCAATGAAGCCGCGGTGCAGAACGACGAGTGCCTCATCATTCAACTCGACACCCCCGGCGGCCTGCTCGAATCCACCAAACTAATCGTCCAGACGTTTTACGCCTCCAAAGTGCCGACCGTGGTCTATGTCGCGCCGTCCGGCGCGAGCGCGGGGAGCGCGGGTGTTTTCATCACTCTGGCCGCCGATGTGGCCGCGATGGCGCCCAACACCAGCATCGGCGCGGCCCATCCGGTCGAGATCGGCACCACTGGCAGCGTGGAAAAGACCGATGACGTGATGAAGCAAAAAATCGAGAACTACGCCTCCAGCTTCATCGAAACCATCGCGGACAAACGGCACCGCAACGTCGAATGGGCCAAATCCGCCGTCACTGAAAGCAAGGCGACGACTGCGGAGAAAGCGCTGGATATCGGCGTCATTGATCTCATCGCGGATGACATGCCGGATTTGCTCAAACAACTCGACGGACGCGAAATCGGCGACAAATCGCTCCACACCGCGAATGCCCCGGTCGTTGAAATCCCCATGAACCCTTGGGAGCGATTTTCCCAACTGTTCCTGCGGCCGGAAGTCATGTTCATCCTGATGTTGCTGGTGATTTACGGGATTATCGGCGAGCTAAGCAGTCCCGGGGCGATCCTGCCGGGCATTGTGGGGGCGATTGCGCTGATCCTGGTGCTTTACATGTCGTCCATCCTGCCGGTCAACGTCACCGGGTTGGTCTTGATCGGGCTGGCGATCGGGTTGTTCATCGTGGACGTTTTTTCACCGACCCACGGCATATTGACGGCCGGCGGCATTGTGGCCTTTTTCCTCGGCGCGATGATGCTGTTCAGTCACGCCGCGCCGGGTTTTGGATTGCCGCTGTCCTGGATCATTCCGGCGACGGTTGTCACGGCGGCGTTTTTTGTGTTTGTGGTCGGCAAGGGCATTCGCGCGCAGTTCATGCCCGTTCGCGCCGGCAGGGAAACGATGCTCGGCCAGACGGTCAACGCGCTTTCCCGCATTGACTCGCAGGGCGGCAGGGTGTTTATCGAGGGCGAAACTTGGAATGCCGTGAGCGAAACGCCGGTCGAAGCCGGACAGCCTGTCGAAGTCACCGGCATCGAAGGATTGACGTTGAAAGTGAAACCAAAAAACTAACGGAGAAAAATTATGGAACAACTCATCGGTGGACTGATTAAATTATTTGGCGCGCTCGGCCCAGTCGTGGTCATCCTTGTCATCCTGGCAATTATCATATTGCCGCAGGCGCTGCGCATTTTGCGCGAATATGAGCGCGGCGTCATTTTCCGGCTCGGCAAACTGGTCGGCGCCAAGGGGCCGGGACTGATTTTCCTCATTCCCGTCGTAGACAAGATGGTGCGAATGGATCTGCGCGTTGTGACCATTGACGTTTCCAAGCAGGAAATCATGACCAAGGACAACGTGCCGGCCACGGTGGACGCCGTGGTTTATTTCCGCGTCGTCAATCCAATGGACGCCGTGGTGAAGGTGGAGAATTTCTGGAAAGCGACTTCGCTTATCTCGCAGACGACGTTGCGCAGCGTGCTGGGGCAGTCGCCGTTGGACGACCTGCTTTCGCAACGCGACATCATCAACCAGAAGTTGCAGGAAATCATTGATCGCCAGACCGAACCGTGGGGCATCAAAGTCACGGCGGTGGAGGTGAAGGACGTGGCGTTGCCCGACAGCATGAAGCGTGCAATGGCCAAACAGGCCGAGGCCGAACGCGAACGCCGCGCGAAGATTGTGAACGCCGAAGGCGAATTCCAAGCCGCCGAGAAAATGGTGCAGGCCGCCTCCTTGATCAGTAAGGAGCCGATTGCACTGCAATTGCGCTATCTCCAGACCATGCGCGAGATGGCCAGCGAACACAACACGACCACGTTCCTGCCGCTGCCGATAGATTTGTTCAGCGCGTTTTTGAAGAAATAAAAGGGCGAAGCCGATTCGCCTGACCAAGCACGCCTGCAAGCGCCGGCAAAACAAATAAACGTCGCAGGCGTGGCATCTTTGAAGAATGTGGGAGCAAAAATGCCCAAGCTCCATCGGAGCGGCATAAAGGTAGATGTCGCGCACAAGATAAGAAAATTGTGCGCATACAAAATGAATTTTTCTTGATCCTTCCTGTTATATCGGTGGCGGGTTTATGAACGCATTCGAGTGGACAGATTGGAATTCCGGCAAACTTCCAGAATTGGAACGTCACAGCGAAGCCAAGCTCAATGTCCTTCGCAATTACGTTACGGATTATATCTGTATTTTGTGCTCTGACAGCTACGGTCGCGATGCATTCAGAATTACAATGGTTGACGGCTTCGCGGGAGGTGGGGCATATCGTGATGGCAAGTTTGGTTCTCCTTTTGTATTCCTCGAAGCCGTTGCGGCCGCAGATTCAAAGATAAATGCTAACCGCCACAAGCCGCTTTTAATTGATTGCCATTATTATTTTGTCGAGGAAAAACGAGAGGCATTTGAATGCCTTCAGGCGCAGTTGCAGCATTCGATTTACAAAAATCAGATTGGGAAAACGATTTTTTTGAAGCACGGCAGCTTTCACCAATGCCAAACGCAGATTGTCGCCGAAACAAAGGCCCGTTTTATACGGGGCGGTTCACGAGCGATTTTTTTCTTAGACCAATGCGGTTACACAGATGTGCATCCGCGGATGCTGAATTCGATTTCAACCGAACTTAATAACAAGGCCGAATTTATCATCAACTTCGCCGTCAATTGGTTAATCGATTTTGTGAGCAATACAGATCAGTTTCGGCAAATGCTCAAAAGCTTAGGCCTTGATTCAGAGTTATCAGTTGAGCAACTCATTCGTGTGAAGGAAAAATCCGGCTCAGACTGGCGATATGTAATCGAAGCAATGATTGGTCCGGCGTTTAGAAAAGCTGCCGGAGCACAATTCTTTTCACCTTTCTATATCGCTCCCATTGATAATCACCGTGGTTATTGGCTTTTGCATTTGGCTCCACACATTCGCGCGCGTTCAGCGATGCTCGATGTGTACTGGCGTAATGCGAACGGACACCGACACTTTGGCCACCTTGGGCTGAACATGTTGTCGTACAAACCGGATGCAAAACAAGAAGGTTACTTGGATGGTTTCGCATTTGATGGTTTCACCAAGAACGCGGCAATGGAACTATTGAAAACCGACTTCGCCCGTGTCATTCGCGACAGTCACACAGAAGGCATTTCATTTCGCAATTTCGCCACGAAATACTGCAATCAGACAATCGCCAATGAATCCCTAATCGCAGAAACCATTAAAGAACTCTCACGCGCCGGAGAAATCATCATCCTTGGACCGAAGGGAAGTCCGAAACGCAGTGAGGCCATCGGAGCAAATGATATTGTTCTTCCGTGTAATCAACTCTTTTTTGAAACGTTGAGGGCCGGCAGAGAACAATAAAGAGGATTTTTGTTTGCGTTTGTGCCAATTTCTTTGGTGTTAACATGACTGAGCTAATAACCATCGAAGCAACGCCGAAATTTGTTTCTCCAGAAACAAGTTTCGAACTTGTTGACATGTGGCAGTCCCCGGCGGTGATTGCCGAAAACAATTTCATTTACAAAAGCCTGTCGAATTGGGCGTTCAACGTCGCGGTCGGGTGCTCGCACGCCTGCCGGTTTTGTTACGTGCCCAGTGCGGCCACGATCAAGCAAGGGCCGAAGCTGGCGGAATACGGCGTCAAGGATCCGGACGCCGAGTGGGGCGATTACCTTTTGCTCCGTCCGTGGGATGAACAGAAGTTCCTTGCTTCACTGCGCGCCGCCGAGAACACGCCCCGCAAGCAACTCAAGCCCGATGGCAATCGCGCGGTGATTTATTGTAGCACGACCGATCCTTACCAGGTCATCCGCCATCCCGACCCGGCGCGGCAGCGGGAACTGGCCGAGCACGCACGTTTTCTCGTGCATCGTTCACTCGAACTCATCCGCGACCAATCCACCCTCAACGTCCGCGTCCTCACGCGCAGTCCTCTGGCGCGGGCGGACTTCGATTTGTTCCGCAGTTTCGGCAAACGGCTGGTCTTTGGCATGAGTCTGCCGACGCTTCGCAACGATTTGGCCAAGGTTTATGAGCCGAAAGCGCCTGCGCCGTCGCAGCGACTGGCCACGTTGCGCGCCGCAAAGGAAGCCGGCCTGCATGTCTTTGTGGCCATGGCACCGACGTATCCCGAATGTGAGGAAACCGATTTACGCGCAACGCTGAAAGCCGTGGCTGAACTGGAACCCATCACCATTTTCCACGAACCCATCAACATCCGAGCTGAAAACGTGTCGCGCATCGAGGCGCAGGCGGCGGACATGGGTATTCGCTTACGGACAGAAGTTTTCACCACGCGTGAAAGTTGGCAGAATTATGCGGTGGATGCGTTGCACACCGTTTCCGAAATTGCCAGGGAACTCGGCATTGAGGATCACCTGCATTTGTGGCCGGACAAATCACTTGGCAGTCAATTGCTGGCCGACCGGATGCCAAATCCAAAGAGATATTTGAGGCGGCTCGAACATTGGTGGCACCGCATCAGCGAGTGGCCGAAGTAGAAGATTCTGCAAAATTTGAATAATGAATTGGGGCAAAAAAATGCCGGATACCAATCAATGGAAACCTCGCGAAGACGCGAAAGAGAGGTTGTCCAAATTATTCTTCAAGCGTTGTCACGAGATTGAAGAACGGATTGTGTCGCGCGCCAAAGTGGAAAAAGAGACGCGGGTTGACAATTATGATTCCGGTCTTGGAATCGAAGACATTTTTCGTGAGGAGCTTTCCAACTTGCTTCCCAAGCGGTATTCCGTGCGAACCGGTGTTCTAGACGACCGTTACGGCAAGACAGCCGGTGAATGTGATGTCATTATTTTCAACGAGCAATGGTTCCCGGTTGTTCATGCAGGCGCTACAGAAGCTTCGAGGAAGTTTCATTTCCCAATTGAAGGCACATACGCAGTTGCCGAGGTCAAATCCTCGCTCGACTTCAAGAGTTTGGATGATGCGATGGGAAAACTTGTTACGTGCCATCGGCTACATCGACCCGTTACTCAAAGCGATCGAATCGTGGAAAACAGACGCGTTGATGGTTGCCCTCACAGTGTTTTGAATCCGCTTTATTCGGCGGTTGTGGCAATAGGCTTGACACCAAATATTGGCTTTGAAGATTTAATCAATCGCTTCTTCGCCATTAACAAAACACTCAAGCGCCATGAGGTTGTTCGTGCGCTATGTGTGTTTGGGAGTGGAACGGTTACATGGGGATTGCGCAATGAACGAACAAAACGGCGCGTTTTTGAATCAATGAC
>DLMG01000041.1:0-4339 GCA_002479245.1 Verrucomicrobia subdivision 3 bacterium UBA7542
GACAGCTCTTCAAACATATTTTTTCAGGTCCACCTTGCAAAGCTGCGGAACCTTGTCGGCCGTCAGTTTGCCATAGACGTCGTCGCCCACCGACAACGCCGGGGCCAGCGCGCAGGCGCCGATGCACCGGGCGGTGGTGAGGCTGAACAGGCCGTCCTTGGTCGTTTCCCCCTCCTTGATTCCCAGTTCCTTCTCCAGCGCGGTGATGATGGCCTCCGAACCGCGCACGTGGCAGCCGGTGCCGCGGCAGACCATGATCTGGTGCTTGCCGCGCGGGACCAGAGTGAAGAAATGGTAGAAAGTGACGACGCCGTACACGTGCGAGAGAGGCAGTTTCAACGCGGTGGCGACGTAACGGAGCACGTCGGCGCTGAGATAACCGAACATCTGCTGTGCCGCGTGCAATACCTGAATCAACGAGGTTGGCTCGCGGTTGTAGCTTTCAATCGTGCGGTCAAGGTCCGCAAAACGCGGGTCGCCGCTCGGGTGCGTTGTTTCCATGGCCGCGATGCGCGCGGTTTCGCTGATGGCTTTCGGGTTCATCGTAATCCTGCCTCCCAAAGTTTTCCGGCCGCCTCGTAGGCCGCCAGTTTCGTGGACAACAATATAATGCCTTCCGCGTCCGCCTCGGCCACGACCCCCGGATCGGGTTTGCGGCCGCAGACGAACAGCACCGCGCCGATGTCCTTGGTGGTGGCGCAGGAAATGACATTGCGGTGGGTATGGATGGTGATCCACAACATGCCGTGGCTGGCGTGCGCCAGCACATCGCTGAGCAGGTCGCTGATGTAGCAGCCCGTGAGGTCCGCCTCCGCCCGATTAGTCAGCGGCTCGGCTTTTATCGCGGCCAGCACGGACGACAGTTTTTTCAGTTTTTCAGTTTTCATTTGGTTCTCCCGGCTTGGGCGGCGGGGCCATCTGGCTCAACAGCACCTCGGAATGTAGGCGCGTGCCGACGCTCATTTCGGAATGGATTTCAAACTGGTCGGAACATTTCTTGATGTTGGGCAGGCCCATGCCTGCACCGAAACCCAGTTCGCGCGCCAGCGGCCCGGCGGTGGACCAGCCTTCCTGCATGGCCAGCTCCACGTTTTCGATTCCCGGCCCGCGATCCACAGCCTCGATAACCACCATCCCGGGCGAAATGACAACCGAAAGATCGCCGCCGATGGAATGGATGATCATATTCATTTCGGCCTCGTAGGCGATGATCGCCGCGCGCCGCTGGATGTCTGGGTCCACGCCGCGCGCCCGCAGAATCTGGCGCATGTGCTGCGAAATCTTGCCCGCGCTGTCGTAATCGCCCGACTTCACCTCCGTCTGCACGACCACCGATTTGGTTTGTTCCAAGTCGCTCGTCTGGCCGGAGAACAGCGCGGCCTCGCGGGCGGCGGCTTCCTCGGCGCGTTTCTCCAGTTGTTGCATCAGGCAGGCGGTGATGTCGCCGCGGGTGAGGACCCCCACGAGTTCCCCGCGGCTGTTCAACACGGGAAAACGTCCGAAGCCGTGCCGGTCGAATTCCTCCACCGCGCGCACGAGTGAAAAGTGGTCGCGCAACGCAACGATTTTCCGCGTCATCCACCGCTCCGCCGGGTCGTTGACGTGGCCCTGATCGAGGGCGTTGATGATGTCTTCGATGCTGACCAGCCCCACTGGGACACCGTTTTGGAGGATGGGCACGCCCGAGATGCGGTGGGTCTTCATCAAATGCTGGATGGTGCGCAGCGAGTCATCCGGCGCACCGGTCACCGGGGGCTGGGTCATCGCGTCGCGCACGCGCAATTCGTAAATCAGGACCTGGGCAACGGAAACTTTTAGCGGTTTGCCCGCGGTCATGCCGGTTTCGTTTGAAGGCCCTTCAGACATGGTCACGGCGACCGTGCTGTTTTCCAGCTTGATCGCCACCGCATTATGCGCCACCGCTGCGCTGGCGGTCAATTCCGGACAAGACTCCGGAAGAACGGCTGCCAGCCGGATTCCCCTGTCTTTTTGGATGGTGGCGATCATGACAATCAAGCTTATACCGACGTCCACCAAATTTTCGTGCGAGCGGGTGCGAATGGCTCTGCAAAAATTGGCAAACTATCACCGTGCTTTGCACACATAGGGGTCAGTCCCAGTAATTGACAATTTTGCCTCAACGACCTTTCTGCCGCAGGCAATGTGTCACCATGCTGGCACTGCCCATCGCCAGTCGCTCCGCCATCCATTTCAGGGACATGGTCGTCTCCGCCCGCAATCGCCGCGCCATTTGCACCTTCCGGCGATGCCCTTTGCGCTGCCGTTTCAACTCATCCTCCTTCCATCCCAATCGCCTCAATTCCTCCGCCACAATCCGTTCCGCCTTCGCCTCTGCTGATTCCCGCAACTCCTCCCCATAGTGCGACTTTCCTGCCTTTTCAGACACCTGCGCCAACAACTCCTGCTTCAACTTTTCATCCCCCAAAAACCATCCCCGCCGGATCGCTTTGTAAGCCTGGCCGTCCTCCGCTCCGCGACGCTGTTCCAGCGCCTCTTCCAACCGCCCGCGCCCGGCCGCGCTATCTCGATGAATCCCATATTCTCCCAGCAACCGCTCCACCCGCAGCCAGGCCGGACGTTTGGTCGGAGCCTTGAGATATTCGGGAAAGCTGCTCCAGCGATAGGTCCGCAACGATTCTTCCTTCTGCAACAATTTCGCCCGCGACGGGTTCAAATGCACATAATCGCATACCGTCCGCAGATACCCGTTGCCGCTGCCATCCACGATCAACGCCTTGTAACGCCCGCTGAACAGGTGCCCGAACAGCTTATGCCGCCGGTTGAACCGCGAGGTGTAAGTTCCCATGAACCATTTCATCCCGGCCACCAAATTCGCCTGCGGCGTCTCCACCACCAGATGAAAGTGGTTGGGCATCAGGCAATACGCCAGTACCTGCCAGTCCGTCTTGCCACACGCCTCCGCCAGCGTCTCCAGAAAACGCCGGTGATCCACGTTATCCTTGAAAATAGGTTCACGCCGATCTCCACGGTTTATCACATGGTAGATGGCTCCCGGATATTCCACTCTCAACTTACGCGGCACGCCCGGCAGCCTGCCCAAGTTGGCGGGAGACTGTCAAATGAAATTGTTAATTACCGGGACTGACCCCTTTTCGCGGCATGACCCCTTTTCGCGGCACGCCCGGCAGCCTGCCCAAATTGGCGGGAGACTGTCAAATGAAATTGTTAATTACTGGGACTGACCCCTTTTCGCGGTTTATCACATGGTAGATGGCTCCCGGATATTCCACTCTCAACTTACGCGGCACGCCCGGCAGCCTGCCCAAGTTGGCGGGAGACTGTCAAATGAAATTGTTAATTACTGGGACTGACCCCTTTTCGCAGGCGCGGGCGTAGAAGCGATGCGAGTGAATGACCCTCGGAAAGCCGGATGCGGGAAAACCGCCTGTCCGGTTTGATGAGGGGCGGAGCGAGACGGTCTTTGGCCTCGTGCCTCTCAACCGTCCGCTCCGCCTGCTCTACTGAACGGAGTTGATGTGCGATCAGGCAAGGCCATTCCACTTGACGCACGTTTGGGGTTTGCTTAATTTGTTGCCATGCAAACAACCATTGCAAAGGGGGGGAAAGGGACGCCAGCGACACCCCACGCCTTGCAGGATTGTTTGGTTGAGCCGTGCTTCCATCAAAACGTTCCCGGCACCGGTGCCGGGAAAAAAGTTTCTTCCGCCAAAGCCAGGGCCTCGGTCGTCGCGATGAGCGGCAATAGCAGTGGCAATAACAACCGCGCCCTGATCAAAGCCATCTCGGATTCGAAGGTTTATCAGGAGTATGAGCGCGCGTTCAACGTGTTGACAGGTTTGCCGGTGTCGTTGCAGCCGGTGGAAACCTGGCAGTTGCCGCATCATGGCAAGCGGAACGAAAATCCCTTTTGCGCGCTGATGTCGCAGAAAAGTCACGCGTGCGCCGCTTGTTTGCAGGTATGGGAACAGCTTTGCGAAAAAGCCGCCCATGAACCGAAGACGATCGCCTGTCCGGTCGGGTTGCTCGACACCGCCGTGCCGGTGCGGTTGGGCGACCGGCTTATCGGTTATTTGCAAACCGGACAGCTTCTCGGCCGGAAGCCGACCCGGCGTCAGTTTGACCGGGCCGTCAAACTGGTGGCGGGATGGGGCGTGGAAGTGGATCGGGATGTGCTCCGGAAGGCCTACTATTCCACCAAAGTGGTGACCGCCAGACAGCATGAATCCGTCGTCAAACTGCTCGTGATTTTTGCGCAGCATCTGGCGATGCTCGGCAACCAGATTTTCATCCAGCAAAAGAACGCCGAGCCGCCGATCATCAAGCGCGCCAAGGAATA
>DLMG01000041.1:4460-4954 GCA_002479245.1 Verrucomicrobia subdivision 3 bacterium UBA7542
ATGAGCACGTTTTACTTTTGCAAAATGTTCAAGAAGGTCACGGACATCAATTTCACCGACTACCTTTCGCGCGTTCGCATTGAGAAGGCGAAGAATCTATTGCTGAATCCGAACCTGCGCGTGAGCGAAATCGCGTTTGAAGTCGGGTTCCAGTCGCTCACGCATTTCAACCGGGTCTTCAAAAAACTGCTGGGCCAGTCGCCCACGGAATACCGCGCCCAATTGCTCGCCCGCTGAGCGGATGGCAAGGGATCGGGTCGGTGAACGTTGGGGCCGGTGTTTCACCTGCAGCTGGTAAAACCCTGCAAAATTGGTAAAGTCTTCAACAAGGTTTGGTGAGCAGGGCGCCCTGAAAGGGCAGATTTTATTCTTTTGCGCGGTCAATACTTATGCTTGAGACGCTTTTATATCCCAAGGCCATCGCAGTGATCGGTGCTTCCCGCAACCCGGGCAAAGTGGGTTACGCGGTGCTGGCCAATCTCGTCAACAACGGC
>DLMG01000041.1:5101-6237 GCA_002479245.1 Verrucomicrobia subdivision 3 bacterium UBA7542
TCGGCGAGTACAAGGATCCCATAGACCTCAGCATCATCATGGTGGGGGCCAAATATGTGAAAGACGCCCTCCAGAGTTCGATTAAAGCGGGCGCAAAATCGGTCATCGTCATCACGGCCGGTTTCAAGGAAGTCGGCGCCGCGGGCGCGAAGGCGGAACAGGAGCTCGTCGAAATCTGCCGCGCCGGCGGCGTGCGGATGGTCGGGCCGAATTGCCTCGGCGTGCTCAACACGGACCATCACATGAACGCCACGTTCGCGCCGTCCGTGCCGCCGCCCGGAAAAATTTCCGTCATCTCCCAATCCGGCGCGCTGTGCGTGGCGATCCTCGACTGGGCGGCGGAACAGAAGCTCGGTCTCGGCAAAGTCATCAGCTTCGGCAACAAGGCGGACCTCAACGAAGTGGATTTCATCCAGACACTCGCGGAAGACAAGGAAACCAAAGTCATCGCCGGTTATCTGGAAAGCATCAAGGAAGGCGACAAGTTCCTGCGCATTGCGGAACAGGCGGCCTCCGTCAAACCGGTCGTGATTCTGAAGGTCGGCATCACCGCAGCGGGCGCCAAAGCCGCCTCGTCACACACCGGCAGCCTGGCGGGCGCGGACATGGCTTACGGCGCGGCGTTCAAGCGCGCGGGTGTCATTCGGGCGGAAAATTTTGAAGCGTTGTTCGATTATGCGACGGCATTTGCCATGCAACCGCTCCCGAATGGCGAGCGCGTGGCCATCATCACCAATGCCGGCGGCCCCGGCATCATGGCGGCGGACGCCGCGGAGTCGTCGGGCTTGAAAATGGTTTCGCCCAGCAAGGAAAGCGACGCGAAACTGCGCGCCTTCATGCCGGCAGCGGGGGCGTTCGGCAATCCGATTGACGTCATTGGTGATGCCCCCCCCGACCGCTACGTGAAAGCATTCGAAGTAATGCAGGATGACGAAACAATTGACGCCATCGTGGTCGTCGTCACACCGCAGAACATGACCAAGCCGCTGGAGCTGGCGGAGAAACTCAGCGCGGCGCACCAGGGCAAAAAGCCGATGCTGGCGGTGTTCATGGGCGGCACGGAAGTGGCGGCGGCGAAGGAAAAGTTGATGGCTTTGGGCATTCCGAATTATACGTCGCCCGACCGCGCCGTCACC
>DLMG01000239.1:0-5977 GCA_002479245.1 Verrucomicrobia subdivision 3 bacterium UBA7542
AACTAGCTGATAGGCCGCGGGCTTATCATGAAGCGCCAGGCCTTACGGTCCCCAGCTTTGAAAATCAAAAGATGCCTCCCGATTTTCACATCCGGCATTAGCTCGCCTTTCAGCAAGTTATTCCAGACTTCATGGCAAATTACCCACGTGTTACGCACCCTTGCGCCGCTCCGACCACAGAATATTGCTACCCTGTAATCAGCGCTCGACTTGCATGTCTTATCCACGCCGCCAGCGTTCGTTCTGAGCCAGAATCAAACTCTCCGTTAAAAAACGTTAGTTTAATTCGTGTCCGGTGATTAATCGGACGAATTACAATTTTAAAACTCTTCAAAAACAACCACTAACCGGTTGTCAATGAAGGGGCTCTCACTTATCGCACAATTCAATTTTCAATGAGCAACGGGTGTTTCCACCCAAAAATCGCCAGGCATTTTCGCCCTTGCTTTTTCCCCATTTAGGGGACAAAAAACCGGAGCGCCGAATTATTGCTTTCAACTCGGCATCTCAGATTCGAGTTTTGAAGGCGCGAAAATTATCAGACTCACGCCGTTTGTCAACAGGCTTTTGGGCCAGTCGCTTCTTCCGCCACGCGGAAGACTTGTTAAAATTTACCAGTGTCCGCAAAAGTCGCAAGAGAATTCTTTGTTATTTTTTACCGCATAAATACAGGCAAGTCGAGCTATTCCAGCCCTCGCTCGGTTAATTCGCCCTCGTCCAACCCCAAATAATGCCCCAATTCATGTAAAAAGGTCGTCCGCACTTCCTCGCAAAAAATTCCCTCATTGCCCTCGGCGAAATCCCAAAGGTTCTCCAGAAACAAAATAATCTGCGGCGGCAGCGGTACTTTCCCTTCATCGGCAAACTCCGGCCCGGTGAACAATCCCAACGTGTCCGGCTCAATCCCGTCAGCCTGCAATCCCACGTTGGGCTGGCGTTCAAACGTCACGGGCAATTTTTCCGCCCGCTCCCGCAACGGCTTCGGCAACGCCGCCACTGTCGCCTCAACTTCCTTGGACGCCATCATGCACAATTTTTCCCAGTTCAGATTCACCGCCCGAATTTGGCGTGGGTGGCGCCCGTTGGCAACTGCCTTGCCCGACTTTTTTCTCGCGCTTGAATGGTGCCGGTTTATGATTGTCAGAACATCCAATTTATGACGGCCAAAAATCAAACATCACCACTCATTTTGCTCTCCTTCGCTTTTTGCCTCGCGCTGGCAAGTTCCTTTGCCGGCCAGACGGCGACCAACAACATTGTCGCCGAACCGGACCTATTGCGCGCCACGCTCACCAACGGCCTGCAGGTCTTCATTGTGCGCAACACGCTCGCGCCGGTGGTCACAACCATGGTCAACTATCGTGTTGGTTCAGACGAATGTCCCGCTGGATTTCCGGGGACAGCGCACGCCACCGAACACATGATGTTTCGCGGCAGCCCGGGTTTGTCCGCCGATCAACTGGCAGCCACCTCTGCTGCAATTGGGGGTGATGACAACGCCGACACGCAGCAGGCGGTCACGCAATATTTTTTCACCACACCCGCTGAAAACCTGGATGTCGCCCTGCGCATTGAAGCCATCCGGATGCGCGATCTTCTGGCCGACGAAAAACTTTGGGAGAAGGAACGCGGGGCCATCGAACAGGAAGTCGCGCAGGATTTGTCGAATCCCGAATACGTTTTTTACATGCAGCTTTTGCAGGCCATGTTCAAAGGCTCGCCCTACGAACACGACGCACTTGGGACGCGCCCCTCATTCGATAAAACGACCGATGCCGATCTGCGGAAATT
The DNA here is from genome assembly GCA_002479245.1 of Verrucomicrobia subdivision 3 bacterium UBA7542. GTDB lineage: Bacteria > Verrucomicrobiota > Verrucomicrobiia > Limisphaerales > UBA11358 > UBA11358. The sequence goes on from DLMG01000239.1 coordinate 1,792, forward strand.
TCATAACACCTGGTATGTGCCCAACAACGCCATTCTGATCATCGTCGGCGACGTCCAACCGCAGCAGGCACTGGAACGGGTGAAAAAAATCTTCGGCGAAATTCCGTCCGCGTCGCTTTCCGCACGACCTGAATATCATTTTTCGCCAGTAAAACCGGACACTTTGAAGCTCGACACGGATTTGCCTTACGGCCTGACCGCCGTCGTTTTTCGTTTTCCTGGCGCTGACAATCCCGATTTTGCCGCGGCACAGATTTTATCGGATGTGCTCAGCAGCCAGCGGGGAAAACTTTACGGCCTTGTCCCGCAAGGCAAGGCGCTGTTCGCAGAATTGGCGTACGACGCGCTGCCCAAATCCGGCCTGGGCTATGCCATCGCCGGATTTCCCGCCGGGGCGGATTCGACCAATTTATTGGAACAGGTGCGGAATATTCTGGCCGCCGAAATCACCAACGGCGTCACCGCCGATTTGGTTGAAGCCGCGAAACGACGCGAAATCATCAGCGCCGAGTTGCAGAAAAATTCCGTGCAAGGACTGGCCTCCGCGTGGTCGCAGGCCGTTGCCGTCGAAGGCCGGCAATCACCGGACGACGACATCAATGCGATCCGCCAGGTCACCGTCGCCGATGTCAATCGCGTCGCAAAAACGTACCTTGATTTTGACCATGCCATCAGTGCGATTTTGACACCGCAGCCATCGGACAAGCCGATTTCGTCAAAGACCTTTGGCGGCCAGGAAAATTTTGCGTCCGCGAAAAATACCAATGTCAAGCTGCCGCCCTGGGCAAAACAACTCACGGAACAACTTCCGGTCCCAACTTCGACCTTGAATCCTTTCGTCACGAATCTGCCCAATGGGATCAAGCTCGTCGTGCAGCCGGAATTGGTCAGCGACACGGTCAGCGTTTACGGTCGCGTCAAAAACAATGCGAAAGTTCAAATGCCCGAAGGCCAAGACGGCGTTGATCAGGCGCTGGACAAACTTTTTTCCTACGGCACGAAATCGCTCGACCGGCTGGCCTTTCAAAAGGCGCTGGATGATATCGGCGCGAATGAATCGGCGGGCGCGGATTTTTCATTACAAGTCACGAGCGACCAATTTGAGCGCGGCGTGCAATTGCTGGCGGATAACGAGCTTTCCCCGGCATTGCCTGAAAACGACTTTAAAATCATCCAGCCGCAACTGGCCGCCTCTGTCGCCGGCGAACTGCAAAGCCCGGACCACATTGCCGGCCACGCATTGACCGCAGCACTTTTTCCAAAAGGAGATCCAGCACAACGCGAAACAACGCCCGACAGCGTCAAGTCGCTCACGATTCAGGCTGTGCAAAATTATTATCAATCTGCGTTCCGGCCCGACCTCACGACCATTGTCGTCATCGGCAAAGTGACCTCGGAGAACGCTACGGTTGTCATTTCAAAATATTTTGGCGATTGGAAAGCCGAAGGCGCGAAACCGAACACGCTTTTCCCGCCCGCGCCGACAAATGCGGTTTCCCTGACGCACGTGCCTGATGCGAGCCGCGTGCAGGACAAAGTAACTTTGGGCGAAACCCTGTTGCTCACACGGACCAACATGGATTATTACGCGCTGCAACTGGGCAACCACGTTCTGGGCGGCGGATTTTATGCGACCCGTTTGTATCGCGACCTGCGCGAAAAAAACGGACTGGTTTATTTCGTCAGTTCCACCTTCAACGTTGGCCTGACGCGTGGCGTTTATCAGGTGGCTTACGCCTGCGACCCGCCGAATGTCTCCAAGGCGCGCGCCATGATTTTGAGCGACCTGAAGGACATTCAGACCAAAAAAGTGACCGCGCGGGAATTACACCAAGCCAAGGTAATGCTGCTCCGCGACATTCCGCTGGCCGAATCAAGCGTGGACCACATCGCAACTGGCTGGCTTTCACGCTCAATACTTGGACTACCGCTCGATGAACCGGTTCGTGCTGGGCGCATTTACATCAAGCTCACCGCTGGCGATGTCCAAACCGCTTTCGCCAAGTGGCTTCGCCCGGAAGGGCTCGTGCAAGTGACCCAAGGACCGGCGCCAAAATAGACCGTTCGTCCAACAGCGACCTTTGCGTGAATTGTGCAAGCGCGCGGATTTTCCGGCAAACTTGGGTGGCCCTGTCCCGGACGACTGTGCAACCCGCTCACGGTGAAGCCGCCTCCACCACAGCCGACTGAATGATTTGACGTTTTCTTGACGGCAGGTCAAAATCACCAATAAAAATGGGGTGAATGCCGAATTTTTCTGGCACATGAATTGCGGCAAAACGTTCCATGGCTAGAAAAATGAATGCGTTGAAACTCTCTCCAGAGGGTCGCGGGCAAACCGAAGTCACCAACCGTCGGCTTGCATCGCAAGTGGTGCCTTATTTGATGCCGCCCCACTTGCAACCATTTAAAATTTCTCCGCCCAAGCGCCGGATGCAGATTGCCATTGAGATTGAGATGCGCGCTGAAATTTCCGGGCCGGTTAAAATCATCCACACTGTCTAATTTTGGGGCGGTGCCGCGTGCTGGATTTTTTCCTCAGCGAAATTCAACCTGTTCAAAGCCCGCTTGACGCAGGAATAATTCCAGTTCCAGCCGCGCCCGCTTGTCTGCTTCTTCCAAAATGCCGTCCGCCCGCGCCGCGCGTCGGATGTCGTCCACAGCGTTTGCCCGGGCGGTTTGTTCGAGGTCTTTGTCAAACGCGCGCAACAAGCCGGTCGCGCGGTCAATCACCTGGCTGTTTTTATCGTCAAGATAGGCGTCCATGATTTGCGGCGGCGGCAGGCGCAGGCGGATGGTTTTGCCGGAAATTGTCACGTCGTCCGGCGTGACGCGTTTGAGGTCAATGCCCGCCTTGACGATGCCGTGCGCGAGCAGGAGCACCCGGTTTTCGCCATACCATTTCACGTCTTCAAGGATGACGACTTTTTCGAGCACGTATTTGACCGTGACCAAATCCGAAAGCGTCTGCACCTGCTCGACCACCGTCGCGGTGTTTTCCATGTGCAAGCCCGAACCCAATTTCATCCAGCGCGGGACCGTAAAACCGAGCCAGATGCCGCCGGCAAAAATGATCAAAACGAACGCCGCCAAAAAAACTCTCTTCAATTCCCGCATGGCCGGAATGTAACTGATTTTCCCCCAAAGCAAAGCCTGAGAAAATCGGCGCGCGGTTGTGCGCGAAGTGCCAGCCAAAGGAACGCCCTCCTGCTTGTCATAAGCGGCGGAGGGCCGCCGCACTCCAAGACGCTGGCGCGATCGGTAGGGCTCGTCACCCCGTGCGAGCCGATCTTTGGAGCGCATCCGTGCGGCGGGCAGAGGACTGCCCGCCCTACCAAATAAACGCGGAGCGTCTTGGAGTGCGCCAGCCCTCTGGCGCTTTGGGCTGGCAAATCTGCAATACTTCTTAGGAGCCGGGCCGCTTTCCCGCGCAACTTTTTCTGGACAAACCGTTTCACCAAACGCAGAGTCAAAAATTGAAAAAGGACAGGCTGAAAAACTAGCCGTCCATCAACTGACCGCTCGACACGCGCATGAAAAAGAAATCATCAGATTGGTATGTGCCGCCCGACATGGCTTTCTGGTTTTCGATCTATTTTGCTTTCCCTATCATCGCGATCCTATCGGGCATGCTGCTGCCTTTGCTCGCCCGCTTCAAGTCTGGTGACGTCATTGGGATTTTCTATTCGGCTCTCGCTTTGGGAGCAGTCGGCACCGTTTTATTGTTTTTTGCGCGACTGCCGCTGTATCGGAAGCGGCAGTTTCTGACTTTGGGGCCGGGGCAGTTGAGCGGCATTCATCGGAGGTTATATTGGCTGGCTTACCTGTTCTTAGCGGTTAGCATTTTGTTGCTTGTTTTGATTTGGTTGAGATTGAGATGAGACACGAGTGATCTAACACGAGGACAGGCTGCAAATTTAGTAGCTTCATCCGCCCGGTTTTCTTCGCGTCCGCTGCGCATCATTCATTGCCACTTTCGGCTTTGCTCTTCCTGCTTTGAAACTAGAATGGGTTCGTGAGCTTGCAATCCATTGGACAGTTTCCAGCCTATCGCCCGCGCCGGCTGCGGCAGTCGGCGGCGCTGCGACAACTCGTGGCCGAAACCCATTTGAGCGCGTCGCAACTCGTGCTGCCGCTGTTCGTTCGCGCCGGACGAAAAATCTGCCGCCCCATCGCCGCCATGCCC
>DLMG01000239.1:6049-13755 GCA_002479245.1 Verrucomicrobia subdivision 3 bacterium UBA7542
TTTCGCCCGATGAACTGCTGCGCGAGGCCATCCGCGCGCATACGCTCGGCGTTCCGGCGGTTTTACTTTTCGGCATTCCGGACCGCAAAGACACGAAAGCCAGCGGCGCCTATGCCAAAAATGGAATCGTCCAGCAAGCCGTGCGGCTCCTGAAAAAAGAACTGCCGTCGCTGCTCGTCATCACCGACGTGTGCCTGTGCGAATACATGGAGCACGGCCATTGCGGTATCGTCGGGGTGGAACGCCGGCCTCCGGCCCGGCGCGATGGGAAACATGCCGTGCCAGAGGCCGGCGCTCCAGTGAAAATTTTGAACGATCCCTCGCTGAAGCTGCTCGCGCGCGCCGCCGCCAGCCACGCCGAAGCCGGCGCGGACATCGTGGCGCCCAGCGACATGATGGACGGCCGCGTGCGCGCCATCCGCGCGGAATTGGATCGCACCGGTTTTGCCGACACCCCCATCATGTCCTACGCTGCGAAATTTGCATCCGCGTTCTACGGGCCGTTCCGTGAAGCCGCCGAGTCCGCGCCCAAATTCGGCGACCGGCGGAGTTACCAGATGAATCCGGCCAACGCGAACGAGGCGTTGCGCGAGGTCGCGCTCGACATTCAGGAGGGCGCGGACATCGTCATGGTCAAACCCGCCCTTGCCTGCCTTGACCTGATTTACCGCGTCAAAACGGAGTTCGGCTACCCGACCGCCGCCTACGCCGTAAGCGGCGAACACGCGATGATCAAGGCAGCGGCAGCCAACGGCTGGATTGACGAGCGCGCGGTGACGCTGGAAAGTTTGCTGGTCATGCGCCGCGCCGGCGCGGACATTCTCATCACTTACGCGGCGGCGGACGCGGCCCGCTGGCTGAAAGCGGGCTGAAGGACACTGCCCCGTGGCGGCGGGCCTCCGCCCTGCCGTAGAGCCGGGGCGTCCCGTCGGCGGACACTTGCGCGTGTAATTGCAATCAGCGGACAACTCGAAAGCTGTTGGTGCTTCTGGATGATTGGTCCGGGCGGCAGGATGCCCAACGCTACCAACCGGGGGCGATGTTCGGTTGCGTCTCCAAGTTGAATTTGCTGCACTTTTACGTTTGACCGCAATTGGCCGGGCTGGTTAGGCTTCTCTTTTCTATTTATCACTATGATCGGGACGATTCGCAAACATTCGGGATGGCTGTGGTTCGTTATCATCGCCGCCACGGTTATTTCTTTCATTTACTGGGGCGCAGGCCCATCGCGCATGGGCGGTGGCAGTGACGGCAGAGTCGCCAGCAGCAATTTTGGCACGATTTACGGTCACAAAGTCACGCAACAAGCTTTCATTGACGCCAGAAACGATTTTGATCTTTTTTATTGGTTCCGTGCCGGCGAATGGCCGGGAAAAAACCCGAATTTCTCCGAGTCCGATCGGGATCGTGAAATCTATATCCGCTTGATGTGCGCTCAAAAAGCGAATGACCTCGGCATTTATGTCGGCGACGACGAGGCCGCCACTGCGGCCACCGAAATGCTCCGTATGCTTGGGCGCAACGGTCTGGCTGTGCCGCTGAGTGAATTTGTGAAACAAGTTTTGCAGCCGAAAGGTCTGACGGCCCAGGATTTCGAAAACTTTGTCCGGCAATACCTTGTCATGGAGCAATTGCAGCAGGCGATCGGCCTGACCGGGGAACTTATCACGCCGCAGGAAGCCGCCACCGCCTATCAACGCGACCACCAGGAACTCTCCGCGCAGATTGTTTTCTTCTCCGCGTCGAACTATCTGTCGTCCGTCACCGTCACCCCCGCCGCCGCCGCGCAATTTTACACGAATTACCTCGCGGAATACCGCCTGCCCGACCGCATGCAGGTCAGCTACGTCACATTTGAAGTGACCAATTATCTCGCGCAGGCCAAGGCCGAATGGGCCAGGACAAATTTTGACGAGCTGGTGGGAGCCTACTTCCGCCAAGTCGGCGAGAATTACAGAAATTCCAAGTCGCCCGCCGAAGCGAAGGAGAAAATCCGCGAGGAACTGATTCGTGACCGCGCCGGAAACGACGCGCGCAAGGACGCGAATGATTTCGCCAACGCCGTTTTTAACATCGATCCGGCCAGGCCCGAAAATCTCGCCACCGTCGCCAAACAAAGAGGACTGCCCGTTCACGTGACCGCGCCCTTTGGGGGCGAATTTGGGCCGGAAGAATTTACCGCACCGCAAGGCTTCACCAAAGCCGCCTTTGGACTGACGCCCGACGAACCCTTTGCCAGACCGGTCGCCGGACCGGACGCCGTGTACTTTCTCGCGTTCGCCAAGCAGTTGCCCAGCGAAATCCCGCCGCTGGATCAAATCCGCGACCGCGTCACCCGGGACTATCAATTGCACACAGCGACCCTGCTGGCCCGGCGGGCCGGAACAAATTTTGTTCATACCTTGGCGGGAATGACGGCGGACCGCGGTTTCGCGACCCTGTGTGCCAGCGCCGGTTTGCCGCCGCAGGTGTTGCCGGCGTTTTCGTTGAGCACCCGGGAACTGCCGGAACTGGGCGACCAGGCTGAACTGAACCAACTCAAACAGGCTGCGTTCACCACGCCGCTTGGGAAGACGAGCGATTTTGAGGCAACCAGTGCCGGCGGCTTCATCGTTTATGTCCAGTCCCGCCTGCCGATTGACCAGGCAAAAATGAATTCCGAACTGCCGCAATACCTTGCCGCGTTCCGCCGCGAGCGCCAAAACGAGGCGTTCGGCCAATGGGTCAACCTTGAAGCCAGCCGTGAATTGCGCAACACGCCGGTCTTTCTCCAGCAATTCAAGTCTGGTGCCGCAAAATAGATTTTAATCGTAATCCTGATGCGATCAGGATTTGGATTAAGCACAAAATCACGATTGGGAAAAAGTGAGCGCGGCCATCAAACTCTCGTCACCCGCCACCCGTGAGTTTTGGGAAATTCCGGTGCTCTTTGAAGACGAGCACCTGCTGGCGCTCGACAAACCCGCCGGGCTGCCCATCTCGCCCGACCGCTTCGACCCGCAGCGGCCCAACCTGATGAAGCTGCTCCACAGCGCCATCGCCGGCGGCAAACCGTGGGCGCGCGAACGCGGGCTGGCTTACTTGATGAACGCGCACCGGCTCGACCTGGAGATGAGCGGCGTGATTCTGCTCGCCAAAAACAAACCCGCGCTCATTGCGCTGGCGAATCTTTTTGGCTCGGAAAAGCCGGTAAAAAAATACACCGCCCTCGTCAGCGGCGAGCCGCCGGAAAATCAATTTGAAGTGGACGCCAAACTCGCGCCGCATCCGGTCAAAATCGGGTTGTTGTGCGTGGATGCGAAAAACGGCAAGAAATCGAAGACCCGATTTGAAGTGCTGGAAACATTTCCCCGCGGCGGCTACGCGCTCCTGAAGTGCGAACCGCTCATCGGCCGCACGCACCAGATTCGTGTTCACCTGCGTTACGCCGGATTCCCCGTCGTCGGCGACGGCCTGTACGGCGGCAAACCACTCTGGCTTTCGCGCCTCAAACCGAATTACCGGCTCAAGCCCGGACATGAAGAACGTCCGCTCCTTTCTCGGGCCGCGCTGCACGCTGAGGAATTGAGTCTCCCGCATCCCGTCACTGGCGCAACCGTGACGATCACCGCCCCGTGGCCGAAAGACTTGAAAGTCGCGTTGAAATACCTGCGCCAGTTTGCAATGTAGCGGCGTCTCGGCAGAGCGCCACCATTCGGAAAGAGATTAGCGGCGCTCTGCCGAGACGCCGCTACGCCAATCAAGAAACTGCCCAGTTCAAAATCGCCTTCTGCACGTGCAGCCGGTTCTCGGCTTCCTCGAAAATCGTGTCCGCATGGGCCTCAAGCGTCGCGTCGTCAATTTCCTTGCCGCGATATGCCGGCAGACAGTGCATCACCAGGGCGCCGGGTTTGGCCAGCTTCACCAGCGATTGATTGATCTGGTAGCCCGTCAGAATCTTGATGCGCTCCTTCGCTTCGGCTTCCTTGCCCATCGAAATCCAGACATCGGTGTAAAGCAGGTCCGCGCCTTTCGCCGTTGCCTGGATGTCGGTTGAAACGGATATTTTCCCGCCGGCGCGCTTCAACAAGGCGGCGGACGGTTGGAATTTTTTCGGCGCGGCAATGCGCAATTCAAATCCGAATTTTGCCGCCGTCCAAATCCACGAGTTCGCCACGTTGCATGCGCCGTCGCCGATGAACGCGACGGTTTTTCCCGCAATCGGCCCCCGCTTTTCCTGGAACGTGAAAATGTCCGCGATGATCTGGCACGGATGCTCGTCGTCCGTCAGCGCGTTGATGGTCGGGATGTTTGAAAACGCCGCAAATTCCTCGACGTCAGCCTGCGCGAACGTGCGGATGACCGCGCCGTGAATCATCCGGCCCAGCACGCGCGCCGTGTCCTTGATCGGCTCGCCGCGGCCGAGTTGAATGTCATTCGCGTTGAGAAACATCGGCCGCCCGCCGAGTTCGTGGATGCCGACCTCGAACGAAACCCGTGTGCGCGTGGACGATTTGGAGAACATCAACGCCCAGGTCTGGCCGGCCAGCGGTTGGGTTTTGTGATGACCGCGCTCGCGTTTGAACCCAGCGGCGTCGCGCAGAATTTTTTCGAAATCCGCGCGCGGCAATTTTTCCAATGACAACAGATGTTTCATCTTTCAGGTTTTTGGGAATTCGCCCAAAGGAAATCTTATAACCCAAGCACGGAGCGGCGTCACTTCTTTTTATGCACCGCATTTCAGCCAACGTAGGACAGGCATCTTGCCTGTCTCCATCTTTTCGAATTGAAGTTTGAGACAGGCTGGCCACCGTCGCGCCGGAGCGGCGCTTTGGCGCGCCGCGAAGGCGGAAAGCCTGTCCTACTTTTTCTTTGCCGCATCCGCTGCCAGCCAGAGATACCACGCGGCGGTGGTGCCGTGCGGACGCCAGCGCTTGCCGTGCGCGAGGACTTCCTTCGGCGTCGGCAAGTCGCGTTTTTTGTAGGCGTGGCGAAAGCCGTTACGCACCCCAAAATCATCCGCCGGCAAAACGTCGGGACGGCCCAGTTGAAAGATCAGCAGCATTTCAACCGTCCAGCGTCCGACGCCGCGAACTTCCGTGAGCCGCTCAATGATTTCGTCATCGGACAATTTCACAATCTGCCGCGACGTTGGCACAACGCCAGAGAGGGTTTTCGCCGCGATGTCGCGAATGGCCAGAATTTTCGCCCGTGAAAAACCGGCGCCGCGCAAATCATCGTCGGAAACCGACGACAAATCCTCTGGACGCGGAAACCGGCATCCGGGAAACAATTTTTTGAAACGCGCGAGAATGGCATTCGCCGCCGTGCCATTGAGCTGCTGATGCGCCACCGCCTGCACGAGTGACTGGAACGGCGAACGGCGCGTTTCCGGCACCAGCCCGCACGGTCCAAAATCCCGGATGAGCCGCCGCATCACGGGATCGCTCCCAGAAAGATGTTTGAGTGCAGCGGCGGTCACAATTTTCGGGCGGAGTTGGTTAACCAGACCCGTTTCCGGATAGACTGGACGCGCCCCTCGCCCCGTCCCTCGCCCCGCCAAACGGGGAGAGGGTGTCCGCAGGACGGGCGAGGGGTTCGATTCTGCATTTTAACAGTTCACTTCGGCGGTCATGCAAACAAATCAGGCCAGCGATTTTATGACTTCCTCAATTTTCGCAATGCCTTCGCCGGCTTCCTGCGGCTTCAGATTCAGCGGCGGCAACAAACGCACAATTTGCGTGCCCGCCGGGATCGTGAGCACGCCGATTTCATGCAGGCGATTCACAAATTGCAACGCCGCCGTTTTGTTGCTGGCCGCAAACGCCGGGATTTTTTCTTTTTCAGCCAATTCCAGGCCCAAGATTAAACCCAGGCCGCGCCCGCGTTTGACGACCCGCGGGTAAGTCGCCGCCAGATGTTCCAATTCCCGTTTGAACCATTCGCCGAGTTTCCGGGCTTGTTCGTCCAGCCGTTCGCGCTCGATCACTTCGAGCACCTTGAGCGCGACGGCGCAGGCGAGCGGCGTGCCGCCAAACGTCGAGGCGTGGGTGCCCGGCCCCAGCAAATCGGCATACGGCGCGCGCACCCAAAATGCGCCGATGGGAAATCCGCCGCCGAGCGACTTGGCCATCGAAACGCCGTCGGGCAGGAACGTGCTGCCAGCATCTTGCTGGCAGTTCTGACTTGAAGTTTGTTCTGCCGGCGGGACGCCGGCAGCACTTTGTTCAAGAATCCGCTGCCAGCTTTGGAACCGTCCGGTGCGATAGTGCCCGCATTGCACGCCGTCCATGAACAGCAAAAGCTTTTTCTCGTCGCACAACGCGCGCAGACCGAGCAGATATTCCGGCGTGGCCGGCGTGACGCCGCCTTCGCCTTGCACGCCTTCCATCAGGATGGCGACAGTCGCGGGCGAAATCGCGTTGCGTGCGGCGGCCAGATCATTGAACGGAATGTGCCGGAAGCCCGGCGTTGCCGGCTCGAAACCTTTCTTGACCTTGTCTTGGCCGGTCGCGGCGATGCCCGCCAGCGTGCGCCCGTGAAATGAATTCGTCGCCGTCAGAATTTCAAACCGGCCTTCGTCGTGGCCGAACTTGCGGGCGAGCTTGAACAGGCCTTCGTTGGCCTCCGCGCCGCTATTGGCAAAAAAACATTTGCCCGCGCCGATGCGCTTGACGAGTTCGGCGGCGAGCCGGCCCTGCGGCTCGGTGAAATAAAGATTCGAGACGTGGATGAGCTTGCGCGATTGTTCGACGAGCGCCTCGGTGATGGCCGGGTGCGCGTGGCCGAGACAGCACACGGCGATGCCGGCGCCCAGGTCGAGATAGCGTTTGCCCGCGACATCAAACAGGTAACTGCCCGATCCGTGGCTGAACACGAGGTCGAAGCGGCCGTAGCTCGGCACAACGTTTTTGCTGAACAATTCCCGCACGGACTCGAACTGGTTGTGAACGAGCGGCGGCGGTGATGGAACAATTTCTTTCATCGGCGGATTGTTTTAACCGCAAAGGAACGCAAAGAACACAAAGAAATTTTATTTCTCCGCTTGTAAGGCATCCCAAGTCTCGGTGTAGAGCGCACGGACAATCGGATTCATGGCGAGGTCGCGCGGCAGGTTGCGATACTTGATCAATTCGATGACATCGGTTTTGTCTTTGTGCCGACGCACAGGCGAACCGGCCCAACTGTCAAGCTTGAGCGCGATGAGTTCCTCCAGTTTTACGATTTGAAATTGTTCGGCCACGGTGGTGGGTTGCGGAAACGGCACTTTGCAACCGCGTTTCAAAACCTTCCCCGCCGGCAGCAAATCAATGTGCACTCCATTCCGCCGGTCCTCCACGCGATCGTCAACATCCGGCACGCGATAAAACGGCCCGGTAAGGCTGGCCGTGAGAAATTCCACCGCCTCCAGCACGTCGGGCACCACGATGTCCACGTCAATGGTCACCCGCGGATAGCCATGCTCCTGCACCGCCAGCCCGCCGACAATCAGATGCGGAATATCGTGCTCCGCCAGCGTGGACACCGCTGCGCGGGCGGACTCCACAATCCCGGAAGTTCCGGTGTTCTCGCGCAAAATGTAAGCGGCTTGGTTGGTCACGCTCAGAGTTTCGCACAGAATTCAGCCAACATCAATGCGTTGCCAATACTCATCGCGGAATGCCGTTGAAGCACCGACTTTGGTACGGCGGCCCTGCTGAGACCGTCTCAAAACTCCGGCAAATTTT
>DLMG01000290.1:0-710 GCA_002479245.1 Verrucomicrobia subdivision 3 bacterium UBA7542
AATAACTTTTGAGACAGTCTCAACTGCGCGAGATTTTCCGTACCACTCTCGTCCGAGCCATGCAGGTAGAGCACCAGCGGATACTTCAACGCTGGATTGTAGTTGGTGGGGATGAACAGCCGGTAGGGCAGGATGCCGTAGGTGCGAGCGAGAAAGGCGTACACCGTAACCGGCGGGGCTGAGGTCGCGGGCGGTATGGAGCTGGCGGGAAATCCTTTCCGGATCGTATCGTTACCATAGTCGGGCACGTAAAGGTTGCCCGCGCTATCCATCACAATGCCATTGGGATTATTAAAGGACGCGTCGCTTCCAGTCCCATCCGTGCTGCCATCCCAACCAGCTATTCCGGCCACGGTCGTCACTACCCAATTCGTTCCGACCGGCGAGACTTCCCGGATCGTGGCGTTGTAATAGTCAACCACATAGACGTTGCCCGCGCTGTCCACCGCCCCGCCGCCAACAACAAAAAACCTCGCGGCGCTGTTGGTCCCGTCCGCGCAGCCAGGGCTGCCCGCCAGACCGGCCAAGGTCGTCACCACCCAATTCGTTCCGACCGGGGTCACCTTGCGGACCGTATTGTTTTGAGCGTCCCCCAAATAGATGTTACCGGCGCTGTCCAGCGCCAAGCCGTAAGGATAATTAAACCGCGCGGCGCTGTTCGTCCCGTCAGCCCTGCCAGCACTGCCGGCCAGTCCGGCCAGGGTCGTCAC
>DLMG01000290.1:764-1120 GCA_002479245.1 Verrucomicrobia subdivision 3 bacterium UBA7542
CCAATTCGTTCCGACCGGCGTCATTTTGCGGATCGTGTCATTGCCACTGTCCGCCACATATAGGTTGCCGTTAGTGTCCAACGTCACGGTGCAGGGATAATTAAACCGTGCGGCGCTGTTCGTCCCATCAGCGCTGCCAGGAACAAGCCCTCCGGCCAAGGTCGTCACCACCCAATTTGTTCCGACCGGCGTCACTTCCCGGATCGTGTTATTGCCACTGTCCGCCACATAAAGGTTGCCCGCGCTGTCCACCGCCACGCCGTTAGGCCCGTTAAATCGTGCGGCGCTCCCGGCCCCGTTCGCGCTGCCAGGAGAGCCCGCCAGTCCGGCCAAGGTCGTCACCACCCAATTCGTTC
>DLMG01000290.1:1186-2700 GCA_002479245.1 Verrucomicrobia subdivision 3 bacterium UBA7542
CAATTCGTTCCGACCGGCGTCACTTCCCGGATCGTGTCATTGCCAAAGTCCGCCACATAGACGTTACCGTTCGTGTCCACGGCCACGCCGCCAGGCCCGTTAAACCGCGCGGCGCCATTCGTCCCGTCCGCGCTGCCAGCAACGACCGCGAGTCCGGCCAGGGTGGTGAAGGTGTAGGGGGTGGGGTAATTGGCCTGACCGAACGCGGCCAGAGGCAGGACGGCCAGCCACAGCAGGACGCCCGGCAAAGTCCCGGCCAGCCGCCGAAAAAGGCTCTTGGGATTCATCATGTACCCTGTGCCGAACCAGCGTCCGGCGCGATTTAATAAAGCAATGTTCGTTTTCATAAGTTACTTTCTCGTTTTACGTCGGATTTGGTTTCTCAGTTGAATGCTTGTCATTCGGCACCTCCGCAGGGCCGGTATCGCAGACGATTGTCAGCGCACGTGGGCGCGGTAGAACTGGGCGCCCAGGGACGGGTTGGGATTGACAAAGGAATTGGTCCCGCCCTCGAGGAGACAGGTGCCGACCACCTGCCAGATGGACAAATCACCCGAAGACTCGATGTTCACCGCCAGGCCGGGAAGACCGGTGATGCCAAAACCGAACTGGCCGGCGCTCAGGCTCGGCGGCTGTAACATCGGCGTCGGTACTGAGTTGGCCGGAAATCCTTTGCGGATCGTGGAGTTGCCCCAGTCCGCCACATAGACGCTGCCCGCCATATCCACCGCCACGCCAACTGGCGAATTAAACCGCGCGGCACTCCCCGTCCCGTCTATCTCGGCAATATAGCCCGGAAGTCCTGCCACGGTCGTCACCACCCAATTCGTTCCAACCGGCGTCACTTTGCGGACCGTATAGTCGCCATTGTCCGTCACATAGAGGTTGCCCACGCTGTCCACCGCCACGGCGCTGGGAGCAGCAAACCGCGCGGCATTATTTGTCCCGTCCGCGCTGCCTATGTGGCCCGCCAGTCCGGCCAGGGTTGTCACGACCCAATTCGTTCCGACCGGCGTTATTTCTCGGATCGTGTCGTTGCCAAAGTCCGCCACATAGACGTTGCCCGCGCTGTCCACCGCCATGCCGTTAGGCCCGTTAAACCGTGCGGCGCTGTTCGTCCCGTTCGCGCTGCCAGGAGAGCCCGCCAGTCCGGCCAAGGTCGTCACCACCTAATTCGTTCCGACCGGCGTCAATTCCCGGATCGTGTAGTTGAGTGCGTCCGCCACATAAAGGTTGCCCGCGCTGTCCACCGCCACGCCCTGAGGCCCGTTAAACCGCGCAGCACTATTCGTCCCGTTCGCGCTGCCAGCACTGCCAGCCAGTCCAGCCAGAGTCGTCACCACCCAATTCGTTCCCACCGGCGTCACTTTCCGGATGGTGTCGTTGTAATAGTCCGACACATAAAGATTGCCAGCACTGTCCAACGCCACACCGTCAGGCCCGTTAAACCGCGCGGCGCTGTTCGTCCCGTTCGCGCTGCCAGCACTGCCCGCCAGTCCGGCCAGGGTCGTCAC
>DLMG01000290.1:2774-9932 GCA_002479245.1 Verrucomicrobia subdivision 3 bacterium UBA7542
CAATTCGTTCCGACCGGCGTCACCTGGCGGATCGTTTGGTTGTAAAGGTCCGATACATAGAGGTTGCCGTTCGCGTCCACCGCCACGCGCAGAGGCCCGTCAAACCGCGCGGCGCTGCCCGTGCCGTCCGTGCTGCCTGTATTGTTGCCCGCCAGTCCGGCCAGGGTCGTTACCATACCCGCCGGCGTCACTTTGCGGATCGTGCCGTTACCTGAGTCCGCCACATAGACAGTGCCGTTCGTGTCCACCGCCACGCCGTCAGGATAATAAAACCGCGCGGCGGTCCCCGTCCCGTCATTTGTGCCAAAAATCGAGAACGATCCCCCTCCGGCCAGGATCGTTCCCACGCCCCCCGAAACCTTGCCAATCGTGTGGTCATCTGTGTTCGCCACATAGAGGTTGCCCGCGCTATCCACCGCCACGCCGGCGGGCCAATTAAGCCCCCCACTCCACGCGGTCGTCACTATCCAATTCGTTCCACTCGGCGTCACTTTGCGGATCACGTTGTTGCCTTCGTCCGCCACATAGACAGTGCCGTTCGTGGCCACCGTCAGGCCGAAAGGTAAATAAAATCGCGCGTTGCTCCCCGTCGCGTTCACGTTGCCAGAATAACCCGCCAGTCCGGCCAGGGTCGTCACCACCCAATTCATTCCGACCGGCGTCACTTCTCGGATCGTGTGGTTTTCTGAGTCCGCCACATAGAGGTTGCCCGCGCTGTCCACCGCCACGCCGCCAGGCCCGTTAAACCGCGCAGCGCTGTTCGTACCATCCCCGCTGCCTGTATTGCCCGCCAGTCCGGCCAGGGTCTTCACCACCCAATTGGTTCCCACCGGCGTCACTTCGCGGATCGTGTGGTTGCCGGTGTCCGCCACGTAGAGGTTGCCCGCGCTGTCCACCGCCACGCCGTTAGGATAATTAAACCGCGCGGCGCTCCCCATCCCGTCATTGGTTCCTGTGCAGCCGGCCAGTCCGGCCAGGGTCGTCACCACGCCCCCGGGCGTCATTTCGCGGATCGTACAGTTGACTGTGTCCGCCACATAGAGGTTGCCCGCGCTGTCCACCGCCACGCTGCAAGGAAACGCGAACTGCGCGCCGCTATTCGTCCCGTCCATGCTGCCGTAGCCGGTGTTCCCGGCCAGGGTGATGAAGGTGTAGGGGGTATAAGTCGATTGTCCGCGGGCATGGGTGGCCGTCAACGCAGCCACGAGTAAGGCGAGGGCCAGTAATGCGCCATTGCCGTGTTTCATCGGTTTTTTGGTCGTTCTCATAATAATTTCCTCATTTATTGTTGTTTTCTTTAGTTTGTTGGTTTGAACGAATTTCTCTGTCCTAATTACATAAGCGCCATTTCTTCCGAGTTTGCTTCACGAAAAATCGAAAATTCTTCAGTCGCGCCTCCGAAGATTGCCTCCTTTCGCGGCGGTTCCGGCCGGTCTGGCTTGCGAGCGAGCGAGATCCCCTTTGGCGGTAGCACGTTCCCGGACGGGACAAAGGTGGCCCAAGTCTTGCCGGATTCGGGGTTATACTCGGCCGTTCGGCCGGGAATCGGCGGCACGCGGATCAGGTGATGGCAGTTGGGGCATTGAATCTCGCGGCCCGATGCCTGCTCGTCGCATTGCAGGTGCTGCTCGCAGTGCAGACAGGTGAATTTGAATTGGTTTATGGCTTTCAGGGGGTTGGCTTTGTTTTGTTGCTACGGACCTGAAGCGGGTGTTGTCTTTTCCGCTGCGTTGATCTCCGCCCACGATGGGGCCCGCCAAATTTGCAAGACTCCAGTCGCGTCCAATGTGCCAATCGTATTGCCATCCGGCGAGACCGCCGTGCTATTGTGCGATGCGCCTTGGCCTTCGATGGTGAGAACGTCCTGCCAGCTTTCGGTGTCCCAGAGCTGGACCGCCTGACCGCCGCTGCTGGCGGTAACCAATCGTTTGCCGTCCGGCGAAAAGGCCATTGAACGAAACCTCCAGAAGAAGCCGCGCAGCGTGGCCACTTCCCGCCAACTGGCTGTGTCCAACACTTGGATATAACCATGAACACTGGCGATGAGAAAGCGCCGCCCATCCGGTGAGAATGTTGATCGGTCAGTTTGCAGAATCCCAACATCTAATTGCAGAGTCTTTTGCTCTGCCAGATTTCTAACCTGAACCCGGTCACGGTAGCGGACGCCGGTTACACACAAACTCTCGTCCGGCGACAAGCTGGTTGGAAGGTAGTTGGCAGGCCAAGACTGTATTTCCGAAGCCGTCGTGAGGTCCCATTCTTGAAGTGAACCGCCCGCGCCGGCGAGCAACTTCCTTCCGCCATCCAAGAATGCCACCGGGACGAATATAGGCGCTGTGTTTGTCAATTGACACGATAAGACGTGGCGCGGCACGTCCCAAACCCGCATCAGCCCGTTGCTGGAACCAACGGCCAGAAACTGTCCGTCGCGGGAAAAGACGTGAAACCAAACAAGATCGAAGCCGCGTATCAAGATGCCGCCGACCTCCAACAGCGGTTCTCTCTGTCCGAATTCAGATCCCGACCATCGAGTCACGCGCCCACTCTGATCAAGAGTCACAATTGACTGGCTGTCCGGCGAAAAGCGGAAGGCGGTGACATTGTCTGGGATGGTGAGCTGCGGCTCTCTCGGGTGAGTGACGGACGTGTCCCAGATACGAACCGTGCCGTCTCTGCCGCCGCTGGCCAGGGTCTTTTCATCAGGCAACAGCGCCAGGCACCACACCGGCTCACGATGGCCACGCAATAGGTCCATGCACTTGCCATTGGTAACATCCCAGATGCGAATCGTCCCGTCGGTGCTGCTTGAGGCCAGACGTTTGCTGTCGGGCAAAAAAAACAGGGAACTCACAAACGAGGAATGGCCTTCCAGACGCTTCGTCTCGTTGCCAACGGCAACATCCCAAAGACGAATATCTTTCTCCTCGTATCCGGCCGCGGAGGCCAGGAGCTTTTGGTCTGGCGAAAAGGCCAATGCCGTAATTCGCAATTTCGAGCCCAAGGCACTCCAAAGCTCCTTGCCGTCGTGCAAGTCAATAATGTGAATCCACCCACCCGGCGAGCCATAGGCCGCCAAATGCAAGTCGGGCGTTACGGCAAAAGCATTCGCGTGCTGTCCCAAGGACGGCTGTTCTACAGCATAACTGACCAGCCTGGTCCCGTCGGCCACACGCCAGAGAGTCATCCACCCTTTCGTGCCGGACGTGGACGTCAGTAACGTCCGCCCGTCGCTGGAAAACGCCAAACCCATGCAATAACTTTCTAAGGGCCATTCAGAAGTCATTCGCCGCGTTGCCGTATTCCACAGATGCAAGATGAATCGTGGCTGCCCGGAGGATAAAGAGGTGGCACTGGCAAATGCCAGCAACGGTTCAGTGGGTGAGAAGGCGGCGCGGACTAACCCTTCGTCTTTCGCCAGACGAATTAACTCTTGTCGCGTTAGTAAGTCCCATACCGCCAGCCCGCCACGGAACTCTCCAATCGCCAGCCACTGACCGTCTTGAGAAACAGCCAGCGAGTCGACCTCGTTCGATTCCTGGCAGAGGGTGAACAAGACATCGCTGCGGCATTGTTGCCAGAGGTAACGCCATTCCCACCCGCGCAAGTCTCTTTGGCCGGGCTGCGGCCGCTGCCGATCGAGCAGCTCTTGCGCGCGACCAAGGTTGTTTCCATCCAGCGCCTGCTTGGCCACGTTCATATCCGAAGCATAGGCGCGCTGACGGGCGGCGAGTTCTTCGGCTTGCGCTTGCCGGCGCAGTTTAGCTTCGTTGGCTTGTGCCGTCAGAGCTTCCCGTTTGGCGTGAGTAGCCCTAACCGCCTGCCAGGTGCTCACAATAGTGCCAAGGACCAATACGCCGCTCACCACCGCCGCTGCGGTGAAGACCAGCTTGTTCCGACGCACCAGTTTCTGGAACCGGTAGAGTTTGCCGGGTGGGCGGGCCAAGACCGGCTCGTTATTCAAGTGACATAGAATGTCATCGGCCAGCCCGTTGGCCGTCTCGTAACGGCGTGTCCGGTCCTTCTCCAGACACTTCATCACGATCCAGTCCAAATCCCCACGCACGACGTGAATCAGTTGCGGCGGCTCGGAATGACGTCGCTTGGCCACCGTGGTCTGATCGGCTGCTTCCAACGTGCTAATCCGCGTCGAAGGCCGCACCGGTTCCCGCTCCCGGATGATCCGCCGCATCTCGTTCAGGCCCGCCGCCACCAGTTCCTGCGCGTCAAACGGTGTCTGCCCCGTCAACAGTTCGTAGAGCAACACCCCCAACGCGTAGATGTCGCTGCGCGTATCAATGTCCAATGTGCTCATCTCCGCCTGCTCTGGACTCATGTACGCCGGCGTGCCGATAAACTGCTCGAACGCTGTGAACAGCGTCTTGTCCGTCAACACTTGCCCCGAGGTCGCCTTGGCGATGCCAAAATCAATGATCTTCGGCAGTGGTTTCCCATCATGCACGGTCACCAGTATGTTCGAGGGCTTGATGTCCCGGTGGATGATGCCCTTCTGATGCGCGTGCTGGATGGCATGACAGATCTGGACAAACAGGTTCAGCCGTTCCTCGGTCGAAAGGTTGTTCTGGTCGCAGTAGTCGGTGATCTTGATGCCGCGCACCAGTTCCATAACGAAGTAGGGCCGGCCGGTGTCGGTCGCGCCGGCATCGAGCACCTTGGCGATATTCGGATGGTCCATCAGCGCCAGGGCCTGGCGCTCGGCTTCAAACCGGGCGATGACCGCTTTGGTGTCCATCCCCAGCTTGATGACCTTGAGCGCAACCCGGCGGCGGATGGGCTGTTCCTGTTCGGCCATATAAACGACGCCGCAGCCGCCTTCGCCGATTTGCTGCAACAACTTGTAGCGCCCGATGCGGTCGCCGGGCTTCTCGGTGAGTGGTGCGGGAAGGACGATGGTGGAATGCTGTGGTGGAGCAACCGGGTCTTCAAGAAACGCGCCGGCTTGATCGTGGGCCAGCAAGAGTTTCTCGACTTCTGCGCGCAACCCGTCGTCGCCACGACAGGCGCCGTCCAAATAAGCTGCTCGTTCGGCTGGTGAGTTCCGGGCTGCCGCCTCGGCCAGAACCTGTTTGATTCGTTCCCAGTCTGTGCTCATAGAATTGATTCCGATCAACAATCCCTTCACCCATACATGCGCCGTGGCCGGCCGGTTTGCTTCAAGAAATCGGCTGGCGTTCAGTAATTCTATTTGCCCGGCTCGTCCGGCAGGCGAACGCGCCGGAAGAGCCAGGCGCGGGCGAAAACCCAGGCCCGGTCGGCGGTGCTGCGGGAGATGCCCAGTTGCGCGGCGGCTTCCGCCTGAGTCAGGCCGGTGAAAAAGCGCAGGTTGACGAGTTCCGCTGCGGCGGAGTCCACCTTCGCCAGTTGGGTCAGCGCTTCATCGAGAGCCAGCAAATCGTCGTCGGGCAACGGGCAGGCCAATTCCACCGCGTCCACCTCGACCCGTTGGCACCCGCCGCCGTGCTTGAGCCGCTGCTTGCGGCGGGCGTTTTCGACCAGGATCCGCCTCATCGCTTCGGCTGCCGCTGCGAAGAAGTGCCTTTGCCCTTCCCACTCGCGGCTTTCCGCGCCAGCGACCCGCAGCCAGGCTTCGTGAACCAGCGAGGTGGCCTGGAGGGTTTGGCCGGGGCGTTCCTGGGAAAGCTTGTTCGCGGCCAGGCGGCGCAATTCGTCATAGACCAGAGGCAGCAGTTCCGCGCTCGTGTGCGCTTCGCCGCGCTCGATTGCCTGCAACATGCCGGTCACGTCAACCACAACCCATTACTTTCGATGCGGTACTGCTGTCGTTCCCCTGAATGCCCCTGCGTCCTGGCCTTCAATGGACCGGACAAAACCTCATCCCGGCTTTCCCTTCCCAAAAAGGAAAACCAAACACAGGTTCGTTCGCTTAAGAGCTTTAACTGCCGGCGGGGCGTTGGCTGAAACGCGTCAGCGTCTCGTTTCGGTAGGTATGGTTCGCGTATCAAATTGCCTGAAACTTGTCAAGACCGAAAAACGACATCATGGATGCAAGGATGACATCCGCCCTCACCCCGGCCAAACTCATTCCCTCACCCGTCCTGCGGCCACCCTCTCCCATCCGATGGGCGAGGGAAAAAAGGGTGAATCGTTCGCCGCTCCTTTGAAAATTTATACGACTGGATTGGCCGGACACTCATCCGCAAAACCAGAAACAAGCGAAAGCTATTTCCTCTCCTGGGGGAGAGGATAAAAGGTGAGGGCGAGCGTAAATACTCATTCCACTAGAAACGTCGAGGAAGCTAAAATGTTGAGTGGTTTAAGAAAATCACTGCTTGAACATTCTTCCTGACCATCAACTCTCAACAAAAGACCCTCAACCATGTTTCACCGAAAGCTTGACTCTCAACCCTCAACCAACAACCCTCAACCAGCAACCAACCAATAAATGATATGTTCAACTTTGAAAAATTGGAAGTCTGGCAGGAAGCGATTAATTTTGCGGATACGGTTTATACCCTCACCCGGGCATTTCCAGACGAAGAACGGTTCGGCTTGACGAACCAGATGCGGCGGGCGGCGGTTTCCATTTCGTCGAACCTTGCCGAAGGAAGCTCCCGGGCGTCACGGCCGGATTTCGCCCGTTTTGTTGAGATTGCCACCGGCTCGTTGTTCGAAGTCGTTTCACAAGCAACCATTTCAAAGCGACAGGGCTTTTTGTCGGAGACGGATTTTAATCGTTTGTATGGCGCCTGTGAAAAACAAAGTAAAATGTTGAGTGGCCTGCGCCGGTCGTTGCTCGAAAACCCCGCTTAACCCCCTGTCCTCCATAGCGCTTTGCGCGACGGAGGATCAACCCTCAACAAAAAACCCTCAACCAACAATCAACCCTTCCGCCTTCGCGGCGCGCCATAGGGCGGTTCCAACTTTGATGTAGCGCAGACATTCTTGTCTGCGGGTTTGCGGGACATTCTTGTCCCGTGTTTCATCCTCACGAAAGAGGCGACTGGAAAGTCGCCTGAACCCGCAGGCTGGAAAGCCTGCGCTACGTAATAACTGGAAATGCTCTAGCGCCGCTCCGGCGCGACGGCGGCAACCGCCGGCTTGACTTTTGGCCCTCAACCCTCAACCCTCAACCAGTATGTTCCAGATCATCTTTACGCCAACCAGCGCCGCCGAAGTGGC
>DLMG01000308.1 GCA_002479245.1 Verrucomicrobia subdivision 3 bacterium UBA7542
TGATGGAGTAATTATGAATCTTGCAAAATTATTGATTGCCGGAAAAAGCATCATCAACGGCCGCGAGGCAATTTCGTATCGCGCCAACAAACACGTTTATCTGCCCAAATTCGGTCTGGTGCAAAACCCATTCAAGTCGCCGGACGAGGCGGAACCGGCGAAACCGGCGGAATCGGAAGCGAAAACCATCGCCGCCCCAATCAAAAAAGTCGTCACGCCCGTTGCGGCCAAGACGCAAAAAATACCGCCCTGGCCGTCGCGTCCGGCGCGCGCAACATCCTGGGCCAGCAAATTGAATCCGATTTCGATGTGGCGCGGTTCGGCCCCGGCGGCGCCAGGCGCCCCGTGTCCGGTGCAGTCCGAACTTTTGCTGGACAGCGTGAAAGTCGTGCATAACGACCTTAGCGATGCCGACGTGGAGGTGGTGCCGATTAAATCGCGCACGGCGGACAAAACGGCCGTGCCGGTGCTGCCGCCCCCGGAAAAACCCTGGGAATATCTGGCGGAGCGGATGTTTCACGCAACGGTGGATTAACCAACGGCAAACCGATGCACAGTGCTGGATTTCGTTCACAAAACAGTGATGGCGGCGGAGGTGCTGAACGCGCTAAAGCCGAACCCGGGCGGACGTTACGCCGACGGGACGCTCGGTGGGGCTGGACACGCAGAGAGCATCCTGGCCGCGAGTTCACCGACTGGATGGCTGTTTGGGTGCGATCGCGATGGCGCCGCGATTGAAGCCGCGAAAAAACGGCTCGCGGAAAAGTTCGCCGGACGTTTTGAGATCCGGCAGGGAAATTTTGCGGAAATGGGCGGATGGATTCCGGCGGCGGGATGCGACGGCGTGCTGCTGGACCTGGGCGTGAGTTCGCCGCAACTGGATTCGCCCGAACGCGGATTCAGTTTCCAGCAAGACGGCCCGCTGGACATGCGGATGGACCCGCGGCAGACGCTGACGGCGGCGGATTTGGTGAACGGTGCGGGCGCGGAAGAACTGGCGAAGATTTTTTGGGAATTTGGCGACGAACGCGAGTCGCGGCGGTTGGCGAGGGCGATGGTGCATGACCGTGAACACCGAAGGTTTGAGACGACGCGGCAACTGGCGGAATTGATCGAACGGCTCAGTCCGCGCCGCGGAAAAAAGGCGCATCCGGCGACGAAAATTTTTCAGGCGCTGCGGATCGCGGTGAACGACGAAATGGGTTCTTTGAAACACGGGTTGGAAGCGGCGGTGAAAATTTTGAAACCGGGCGGACGGCTGGCGGTCATCACGTTTCATTCGCTGGAGGACCGGGTGGTGAAGGACTTCGGGCGGGCGCGGGCGCGGGATTACGCGTTTCCGGGAGGCCTGGACGTTCCGGAGTTGCGCGAGCCGCGCCCGCCCGAACTGAAATTGATTACGCGCAAGGCAATCAAGCCCGGCGCGGATGAGTTGAACGACAATCCGCGCAGCCGCAGCGCGCAATTGCGGGTGCTGGAGAAAATTTAGATGGCAAAAAATCGAAAAAATCAGTCGGCAGCAATCCGGTTTGGGCCGGCGCTGAAGGCGTTGTTTTTGTGCCTGCTCATCGCCGGTTCGGCGGTGGGTTATGTCTGGCAAAAAAGCCAGATTTACCAGCTTGGCCAGCAGATCCGGCAGCGCGAGATTCGGCTGGCGCGGTTGCAAAACGATGACCGAAAACTCAGCGACCAGCTTTCAATTTTGCGGTCGCCGACGATGCTGGATCGCCGCGTCCGCGAACTGAATCTCGGTCTTTTGCCGGCGCAACCGATGCAGGTTTTGCGGCTGGCGGAACCGGCGTCCGCGCCGCCGGAAAATAAAAATTTGACGCGCCAGTTTGCGGAAAAACCCGCCGGCGCGATGACCCAATAACATGAAAAATTTGGCCGCCGCTCGTGACGCCGTCGGGTGAGGAACCGATCGCCACGGGCGGCTGGCCGTTTTTGCGATGACCAAACGGCTGCAATTGAAACGGGTGCTGATCCTGTTGGGGCTGCTATGCCTGGCCTTCGCCGGCCTGGGTTCCCGGCTCGTGGAGTTGCAGGTGTGGCGTCACGACGAACTGGCCGCCAAGGCGCAGCAAAACACCCAGCGCGAGTTTTGGCGGGCGCCGCGCCGCGGTGACATTCTCGACGCGCACGGCAATTTGCTCGCCACGAGCATTTTTGTGAAAACGGTTTGCGCCGATCCGGTCTTGATTGGCACCCAGCAAGCCGTGGTCGCCCGCCAGCTCGCACCGCTGCTGCAAATGAGCGAAGGCGATTTGTATCAGCGCCTGCTCCCCCGCCCGGTGAAAAATCAAAAGGGGGAAACGGTCACGAACCGTTACGTCGTGCTCCAGCGCAAGGTGGCGGACGAAACCTGGCAGAAAATCCAGATGACAATGACCAACCTTTCATTCGGCGTGGACGAGAAAAAATTGTCCCGGGCCGCCCGCGCGTTTTTCCGCGATTTGCGCACGAGCGCGATTTTTGCCGATCCGGTGGACGATCAATTGCGCGTGTATCCGAACGGCCCGCTGGCGGCGCACGCGCTCGGTTTCGTGGGAACGGAGAATGGCAGCAACCACGTTTCGCAAACGGTCGGGCGCGACGGCGTGGAGCTCGTTTTGAATTCGGCGTTGAGCGGCGTGGCGGGCTGGCGCGTGACGCAAACGGATCGTCAGAAGCACGAGCTGGTCGCGTTGCGCGATGAAGACGTGCAGGCGCGCGACGGCTTGAACGTGGTGCTTACCCTTGACGCGGCGATTCAGCACATCGTGGAAACTGCACTGGCCGACGCGCTGCAAAAA
>DLMG01000427.1 GCA_002479245.1 Verrucomicrobia subdivision 3 bacterium UBA7542
AATTGCGGATTGTCAGGTTCAAGCGTCACGGCCTGGGAAAGCTGGTTGGTGGCCTGGTCCAATTTGCCTTGCTTCCAATAAGCCTTCCCCAAACCGTTGTGCGCCGCTGGAAAATCCGGGTTGTTGTCGAGAGTGGTAATAAAACAGGCGGCGGCTTCCTGCGGCCGGTCGAAATCCAGTAAAACCTTGCCGAAATTATAGTGCATCGTTGTGTCAAACGGCGCGAGCCGGGCCGCGGCGCTCAGGTGACTGAGCGCTTCCTCGGATTTGCCTTTCTTCAACAAAACCATGCCGAGAAAAAATTGTCCGGGTGGATAGTTTGGCTTAATCCGCACCGCGTTGGTGCAAAGAGTCAAAGCTTCATCCTCCTGGCCAATGGCATCCAACGCCTGGCCGAGACAGGCGCAGGCGATGTAATTATCCCTTGTCACCGCGAGCGCGTGGCGGAAAAGCGTGATGCTGCTGCGCCAGTATTTTATTTGAATTGACGTTATGGCGAGACAACCCACCAGCGCGGCTGTTCCAAGCAGCGCCGCGATTTTTTGTTTGTGCGGAGTCGAAATCAAAATGTCATTCACACTCCAAACGACAAGGATAAAAAGCCCGATGCTTGGAACATAAGTAAAACGGTCGGCCATGGATTGCGACCCCACCTGGACAATGCCGATGGCCGGCACCAGCGTTCCCAAAAACCAAAACCAGCCGGCCAACAAATAAGGCCGGCGGCGCGCTATAAAAATAAACGCGCCCGAACACATTGCCAGCAACAGCGCCGCGACAATGGCCAGAGCGACAAGCCCCTGGCTCGGAAATGGATAAATGACGGCCAAATCCACCGGCCAAAAAATTTTGGAAATGTAACGCACATACGCCCAAAGCACGTTCGCCAGCCGAAGCGAAAATGTGTCGGCTGAAACCGCGCCGCCCACCTTTTGAGTAAAAAAGGCGACGCCGCTTCCTGCCGCCGCCAAAGTGAAGAACGGAATTTTTTCTAAAATTAACCGTGCCATATTTTGAACGCTGACCTCTGAACGCTGAACGCTGAACCGCTCCAACGGCCAGAAATCCAGCAGCAACAAAACGAATGGCAATGTCA
Organism: Verrucomicrobia subdivision 3 bacterium UBA7542; assembly: GCA_002479245.1. GTDB lineage: Bacteria > Verrucomicrobiota > Verrucomicrobiia > Limisphaerales > UBA11358 > UBA11358. Next base: position 1,097 of record DLMG01000427.1, read on the forward strand.
CCACCATCGGCTTGGACATCAAACCGCACGCGAAGAATAACAGCGCGAGGAAGTAGTAAAGTGACGGGTGGCGAGTGACGGGTGACGAAGCAGAGTCCGTTCGTGTCACTTGACACGTGCCACTGGTCACGCACCGCACGTAGCGCGCGTACGCCAGCAACGTCAGCATCCAGAAAAATGCGCTCAACACATCCTTGCGCTCGCAGGCCCAAGCGACCGACTCGACGTGCAGCGGATGCCAGGCAAACAACGCCGCCACGAAAGCGCTGCGCCACAAGGCGCCGGTCAGTTCATTCAACAGCAGGAACAGCAGCAAAGTATTGGTGAGGTGAAAGAGCAGATTCGTCAAATGATGGCCGCCGGGGTTCAAGCCATACAGTTGGCAGTCCACCATGTGCGAGATCCACGTCAACGGAATCCAATAACCGGCGTTAATGTGTTCGAAACTCCACAGGATGTTCGGCCAACTCAACCCTGAATTGACGTGCGGATTTCCCGTGATGTAGCCGTCGTCATCGAAATTGGTGAAGTTGTGGCGGGTAATCGGCCAATATACGACCAATGTCACAAGGGCGAGCATGAGACAGATAACCGCAAAAAGCTGGTTCCTTGTTGGTCTGGCTGTGGACATGATTAACAGGTGAGCAGTCTTTTAAAAATCAATGCGTTTCCCGAAAAGGATGTCCCGCCTGATACAGGTTCAGCAATTCCCCGTCTTGGGCGGCGATTTTCTTCTGCCCGGCGGTTTGGGCAAGTTTGCCGGCTATTTGCGCGGTGGCAATGGCGTCTGGGAACCGGCCGGTTTCCGCATAGGCGGCGGAGAGCGTGGTGAGAAAAGCCGCCTGCCGATTTTGGGTCAGTTCACAGGCGCGTTTGGCCAGTTGAACGGCTTCCGTGCCGGAGCGGAGTCCGGAGTCGGGAGCGGTGGAGAGAATCCATGCAAGTTCGTTGAGCGCGTCAGCAAAGTCCGGCTTGAGACGCAACGCCTCGCGGTAATGAAAAATGGTTTCCTTTGATTTGTGTTGTTGGGACAAAGCCTGCGCCAGGTGGTAATGCGCCTCCGCGAACTCCGGCCTTTCAACGAGAGCGGCGGTGAAATGACCCGTGGCTTCATCCGGTTTGTTGTGCAGCACCAAAAACAGGCCAAGATTGTATTGAATCTCGGAATTGTGAGGGGCCAGCCGCCCGGCAGCGTCAAGATGTGCCAGAGCTTCGTCCCGCCTGTCGTTTTGCAACAAAGCCATGCCGAAATTATATTGTGTCACCGGGCTGTTCGGCGAAATTTTCACCGCTTCAGCACAAAGCATCATGGCCTCCTTTTTCAGGCCCAAATCACTGAGGGTTTCGCCCAGGCAGGTGTAGGCGACGAAATTATCGGTTGTCACTTCAATGGCATGTCGGAAGAGTTTTATGCTGTTCTGCCAGTAACTCAGTTGAATTTCAGTGCCCACCAAACAACCCGCCAGCGCCACGCCCCCGGCCAACGTCGTAATTCGCCGCCAGTGGGGACGCCAGTTCAAAAAATCGTTTAAGCCCCACACCACCAGAATGAACAGGCCGACGCTGGGAATATACATGTAACGGTCGGCCATGGATTGCGAGCCGACCTGCACCAGGCCGATGGTGGGGATGAGCGTTCCCAAAAACCAGAACCAGCCAACGAGCAAATACGGATTTTGGCGCGCGCGCCAGATGGACAACCCCGACCACAGGGCCAGCAATAATGCCGCGCCAATCGCCAAACCGGCCGGCCAATGATACGGATGCGGATAAAAAATTGAGAGATCAGCCGGCCAAAATGTTTTGGAGATGTAACGCTCGTAGGCCCACAAAGCGTTTGCTACACGGGAAGAAAAGGGCAATTCAGCCGACGACCAAAGCGCCCGGCCCGAAGTTTGCACAAGATATGTCACAACGCTGGCTGCCACTGTGAGCGCGAAGAAAGGCAGTTTCTCACAAATCAGCCCGAAGGCTGATTTGGTTGAGCCCCGAAGGCATTCGGGGTGCAGTTGAGGGTCGAGGGCCTGCTCGCGATTTATCGGAGTTGAGAGTTTTTCAGAACTGGAAACTTGGAACTGGAAACTGGAGAAACGGTTCAGCGGCCAGAAATCAATCAGCAACAGCACAAACGGCAGCGTCACCACCATCGGCTTGGACATCAGTCCGCAGGCAAAGAAAAAAAGCGCGAGGCAGTAATAAGGTGACACGTGACATGTGACACGTGACAAGAAGGAAGCGGTTCGTGTCACTCGCCACTTGCCTGCCGTGCCGAAGCGTGGCGAAGGCTGGTCACTTGTCACATATCGTGTGTAGGCCATCAATGTCAACATCCAGAAGAACGCGCTCAACACATCCTTGCGTTCAGCCGCCCACGCCACTGATTCGACGTGCAAGGGATGCCAGGCGAACAAGGCCGCCACGAAAGCGCTCCGCCACAAGGCTCCGGTGATTTGCCTCAACCAAAGGAACAGCAGCAAAGTGTTGGCGGCGTGAAAAAGCAGATTGGTCGAGTGATGGCCGCCGGGATTCAAACCATACAACTGGCAATCCAGCATGTGCGAAAGCCACGTCAACGGATGCCAGTTGGCGGCGGCTCCGGTTTGGAAAGCCCAGATCACCCCGGCCCAGGTCAGCCCGGCCTGAACGTGGGAATTGTTGGTAATGTAATCGTCGTCATCGAAGTTGACAAAATCGTGATGAGTAATCGGCCAGTAGAGCGCGGTTGTAACCAGGGCAAGCGCCAGGCAGATGAGGGCGGTGAGCTGGTTTTTTGTCAGTTTGGCCGTGAGCATAACCCGAAAGGTCTGAAATCAAAATTTAACCACTTGACGTTTTCGCTGTATGAACCGGCAGCTTTCCCTGTAGCCGACAGAGCGTGCGAGCTGGATGGCTTCGGCAAAATTCATCCCCACTTCCTCCGGCGCGTGGGCGTCCGAGCCAAACGTGATGGGCACACCTTTTTGAAACGCGAGCTGGAGGATTTCGCGGTTCGGATAAATTTCTTTGCAGTCCTTTCGCAACCCGGCGGTGTTGAGTTCGATGGCGCAATTGTTCTTTTTGGCCGCGTCCAGAAATTTTTCGTAAAGCGGCGCGCAGTCACGATCCGGCCGGTGGCCGAATTTTTTCGGCAAGTCCGCGTGGCCGATGATTTCAAAGAAGCCGGTTTCCGCGGCCCGGGTAAGCCGCTCGAAGTAAGTTGACCAAACCTCGAACGGGTCGTGATTTTTCCATTTGGAAAGTTCGCGCGGATTATCCACGACCCAATCGTCGGAAACGTAGTGGACCGAACCGATGAGATAATCCCACGGTTGGCGCGCCGTGAGTCCGCGAATCCAGTCCTCGTACCCGGGCAGATAATCCACTTCCAGCGCGAGGCGGATGGTCAGGTTCGGAAAATCCTTTTGCGCCTGGCAGACTTTGGCGATGTATTCGTCCAGTTGATCGGCGCGCATCCGCCAGTCGTCGAAATCGTCGCGCGGCATCGGCGAGTGGTCGGAGAAACCGATTTCCGTGAAGCCGGCGGCCAGCGCGTGTTTGGCATATTCGCCCGGCTCGCCGGTCGCGTGCCGGCAAAGCGGCGTGTGCATGTGGTAATCGGCAGGCCATTGCATGGCGTTGAGTGTTGAGAGTTGAGCGTTGAGTGTCGAATAAAAAACGGGGCGTTGGAGTTCAAGCTTCAGCTTGATTTTTCCTGGGAGCGCCGGGCGTCCCGCCGGCTCTTGGTCTAAGTGTACAAAAAAGCGGAACCCTCACGAGTTCCGCCCTGATGCTGCAAACTTGAACTGCTGGTGAATCTGGCAGGTCAGAGTCCGCCATCCACCTGCCAGCGGCCAGCCGGATTATCCTTTCTCACGGCTATGTTCCATTTCTTAACTTGCACAGCGTGGCACTTCACAAACCAAGCAGATTGTTCCGCCGACCAAGTGGCTTCACCTGCCTCCATGACCGGCATCAATTTATGCACGTCCATGCCCTGCTTCTCTGCCGCCTCAACTTGGTTTTTGGTTTCCTTGACGTCGGATTCCGAGGTGAACTTGTGCATTTCGACCCAGTCCAATTTTGACTGGGCGTCGAAGTAGGCCTGCACCACTTCCGTGGGCGTCAGCCGGGCATAGGCATCGTTGTTGGTCAGGACTTCCGGCTCGGTGGACCATTTAAAATCCTGCTGCAGCCGCAGTTTGTTGTCATACATTCCCATTACCACGCACCGTTTCGCCGCGTTGGCGTTGGACACCCGCACATTAAACTCCTGCGGTTGAAGTTTGATTTCGTAAGGCACAAACTGGCCGGGATAATCCTTGGAAGTAAAGGGCTCGCCCAGGTTGATGATTTTCACACCGCCAAGATATTCTTTCAAGCGGTCATTGATGGGCGACATGAATTTTCCGGCTTCATTCCAATCCTCGCGGCCGCAAGCCTCGAAGAAAGCGCGAGCCGCCTGTTGCGCAGTCATGGAAGCGTATTTTTCGTTGTCGGGCAATTTGGACAACTGTTCCGGCAATTGCGCCCAACTCACGTCCGCCGGCAACTCCAGTTTCCATACGCCTGAATCTATCGGCTGGTTGTAGTCAATCTGGCTGAGGTCAAAAATTTGCACCTCGCCCGACGGGCGGGTCAGATAAATCTGCACCGACTCCAGCAATTTGCTCTGCGCGTCGAAGCGATAGACCCGGCGGGTGTCGGCATTTTCCATGAA
>DLMG01000176.1:0-6083 GCA_002479245.1 Verrucomicrobia subdivision 3 bacterium UBA7542
GAGAAAAAAGCGCCGGATGAAAAGGCCGCCGCGTAGCCTCAGTTGAATTCCATCCGGTTGCGCGTGCTCTCGATTTCAAGCTGGCGGCGCAACATGTCGATTTTCAGTTTCAGGAGTTCGCGATTTTCCTCGTTTCTGGCAGCGAGTTCTTTTTCGAGTTCCTGGATTCGCATTTCGTAAGAGCGCAACCGTTCTTGTATTGGCACCCGCATTTCGTCCAGGTGGTGCGTCAATTGGGCGATTTCCGCGGCGGCGATTTGCTGCGCCTGAAGCAATTCTCTTCGCTGGACGGCCAGCTCCTGAACCAGCGCTTCCTTGAGCACCTGTGCGAGATGTGGCGCGAGGCTGGCACCGACAGCGGCCTGGACCTGCTCCGCGCGCAGTTCCGCCAGGAGCGCACGTTGCCGCCAGACGTCGTCTGGAACTGGCAGTTCGCTTCCAGCGGTTCCGGCGGATTCGATCCGCCGTGAGCCGTGCCATCCGGCCAGGAGGTGATGCCACCATTTCCAGTTGCCCTTTTTGCCCTCCCTTGCCGCCGGATTATTGAGGGCGGGCACGGGTTGAGGCGCAGGAGGCACGGGCTGTGCGCCGAGGGTGCGTGCGATGGCTTCATTGGCAACCGCGGTGCCGTCCATGCCGCAAACGGGACATTGAACGGGTGCCGGCATTCGGCCGTTCAACGGATACACGTCGAAGGCGTACTTCTGACCGCAACCGCAAATTATTTTGATGGCTACCATGGGAATGCCTGCCGGGTTGCCGCCGCTGCGCCGGGCTGGGCGAAGTCAAACATCAGGACCAGAGGTTGTGCGGCGTTCACCATAAAAATGATTTTTGCTCGCTGAGCAACTGGTCATCCGACCACAGCGTGGCGCGCCACGCGACGAGTTCGCCGGAATTTTTATAGTCCGCGCCACCCAAAGTCAACGAAGTCCAGCGGCGGAAAAATCCGGGCGTGACGGATTGTTCCAGCGTGGTTTGGCGCGGCAAACCGCCTGTGCCAACACCCCGGAGTTCAACGCGCAATTTCAACTTTGCGCCTTTGGCATTCGACGCCTTCCACAAAACGTCGAAGCGAATGGCGGAAATTTCGTTGGTGTGCTGGCGCAGATAAACCTGGTAGGCGTCGCGGTCGTAAAGACTCGGCGAAACCGCGTCGCGGCCCTTGAGGTCGAGGAGCAGCGGCAGGACTTTGACGACCCGGCCGCCGGCGGCGTCGGACGCGAACGTTGCCGAAAGCGAACCGAGCAAAAGCAAAATCACCAAAAGCCGGCGCATGGCGAAACAATAACGGGCGGCTCTGCAAATTCAACACTGATTTGTGGCGGCGCTCTGGGGACGACGGCCGGTTCGGCGACGGCCATAGACCGCCGTTACAAAATCACTTCCAGTAAAAGCTCAAGACTTGAATGTCCGTTCCCGAAGTGCGGGCGAGGATGGCGACGTATTCGCGTTTGTAGTCGCCGATTTGCGCGGTGACGTGAACTTCAAATGTGAAACTGCGTGTGTCGCAAGCCGACGCATCCTTAATTCCAAAGCCCCCCAATTGTCCGGGGTTGCTGAAGGGAATGTCGTCCTCCGTGCCATCCACGCCATCGGGACCGGCGCGTTGTTTGACAATGGCGTCGGCCATGGCGGCATCCACGCCGGGAATCATTTGCAGGACGTTCACGTCGGCGGTGTTGACGTTGATTTTCCCGGAAGAAAACGGCGTAAAAATCTCCACCAGCCCGAACGGATAATCGGGCGTTTGACCGGGCGCGGTGCCCAGACCGAGTTTATGTTGAAAGACCGAGGGCGTGTGATTCGTCGCGTTGCTGCCCCAATATATTTCCGGCGTGACGCCTTTGACGAGCAGCAATTCGGACAGGTCGTCAATCGGCGCGTTTTTGGCGTAGTAAGGCACGGCGAGACCTTGATAGTAATCGCTCTCCGCGCCGGCGACCCGTGGCGGGCCGGCCGGACTAATCCAGTCCAAAATCGAGTCGGAAACCACGGAAATGTCGTTCGCGTCCACGCCCATGAGCGTGAGCGCCTGCAGAATCATCTGGCTGTTGGCGGTGTTGATGTTCACCTTGCGTTCAAGGTCAATGATTTTGATCGAAACCGTTCCGTCGCCGACCGGATAATTGTCGAGCGAAAGGGACGACAACACGCTGTTGGATTCGGCCAGGCTGCCTGATCCCCCGGCCCATTTTTGGTTCAGCGAATCGAAGGGTTCACCCTGCGGATGTTGCATTAGGACATAACGTGCCAGTTCCACGCCCGAACGGCCAAGCCAAAGCAACTGTTGCTCCGAATACGCGTTTTGTGCGAGCCGGGTCTCGACTTTCATGGAAAGCACGAACCCTGCCGCCAAAGCCGACAGCACGAAAATGGCGCACATCACCATGATGAGCGCAATGCCGTCGGAGTTGTGGCGGGGTGTCGCTTTCATCAAGGATGACCTTTGCCACCGCCCCTCGGCATTTGCACGACGGCCGGCATCGTGATAGACGGCAAAGCAACGAGGCGTGTGATGGCCAGGGTTGCCGCGCTGCCGGAATCGGCGTTGCCGCCGAGCAGGAGGCTGACCCGCACCATCGGCGGAATGGAGTTGGTGTTGACCCATTCATCGTCCCATTGCATCGTGTTCGTGTCCCAGCACTCAACGACGAAATCCTTCACGTTGCGCGCCAGCACGAGCGGGTAATGTTGTTCATCCTCGTCCCCGTTCATGAGAATCGGATTTTGCCGCAAGACCAGGTCCTTTTCCGAGCCGATCGCATCCGGTCCGGGTTCGACCGTGAAAGTGAGGCGCCGCAAATTAAAGTTGCCAAACCGGCCGTTGCGCGGAAAAACATCCGGCACCCGCGCCGTGAAGCTCAGCATGGGCTGGTCGCCGTTTTGGACAAAGAAATAGTAATATTGCATGGAGGCTTGAAATGACTGGATGCACGTAAGCGAGTCTTCAATCGTCCGCACGGCGATGCGCTCGCGCTGGGCTTGTGCGGCGGTCTCCAGTCCGGTCCTCGACGCGCGCAAAATGAGTATCCAGGTCGAGTAAATCGCCGCCACGATCATGCCGAAAATCGCGATGGCCATCATGATTTCAATCAACGTGAAAGCGCGGCAACGGGATTGGTTTTTGAAATTCATCTGGCGGTCGTTGCTCCATCAAGACTGCCCGCCGGGGATTGGGGGCGATAAAATAGTGTGCTCATTTTTGAGACGACCGGTTTTTCGGCATCCGGGCTTTGCACAATGAAATCCACCTGGAAGAGCTTGTTCGATTGCACCTCCGAAATGGCATACGTCCATTTGTAGCCTTGATATTCCTTGCCGAGAAAGTCGCTGAGATCACCCGATTCCACGCCTTCGACCAGTTTGTTGGTCAGCGACAATTCGCCCGCCACCGCGCCTGCTTCCACCATCGGACGCTGCAGCCGGCGTGCGTATTCGAGCGAACTGGACACCAGCCCCAAAATCGCGAAGGCGGCCATGAAAAAAATGCCGATGGCGATCATCACCTCCAGCAACGAAAACGCCCGTTGTTCGCGCCCGCGCCGCCTGCCGATTTTCAATTCCGTTTTCATCTTGTCACCGGCGAGACCGACGCCAGGGCGGTGGAAAATTCCAGTGTGATTTTTTCCCATTCGTCGCCGGAATGCAGCACCAGCGTCAGTTCGTCGCACGTGCCATTCGGGAAAAAGCGCACCCGCGCCACGTCCGATGCGCCAAAGTCGAGCAGGTTGATGTCGAGCATCGCAATGTCCACGCTGGCCGGCAGCATCACCGGCCCTTTTGTGTTTGACGGCGAAGGTATTGGTGGCGTTGTTCCGGAATTGTTCATGGGTGCTCCCGCTGGCGGCGTCTGTGATTCATCCAGCGGCGCGTCGGCAATTTCCAGCCGCTTTTCAGCCGGATGAAAAACAACTTCGGTGGTTCGTCCGCGAAGAATCGCCCGCGCCCGCGTGTCGCTGCACACGTCCATGACGTCGTTCACCGCCTTGCGCATCCCCTCCTTGCGGACGGTCTGGAGAATGGCGGGCACACCCATCGCCGCAATGAGGCCGATGATGGCCACGACGATCATGATTTCAATCAACGTGAACGCGCGCCGCGGGATTTTTTTTCTGGCGACCGCCGTTTTCATCGTGAGGCTCAAGAGTGAATTTGTGAAATCAGCCGGAACAGCGGCAGCAAAATGCTTATCAGCAGGAAGCCCACGATGAGCGCCATTACGATGATCAGGATTGGCTCGATGAGATTCGTCATCACGCGCAGGGCGATTTGCAGTTCATTTTCGTACGTGCCGGCGAGATTGTTCAGCGCCCCGGGCACGTCGCCCGTTTCCTCGCCGATGCGCACCAGGTCCACCATCAATTGGGGAAAAACTTTGCTTTGCTGCAGCGGTTGCGCGAGCGTCTTGCCGTCCGTCACCGCGTCGCGCGTTTTGGCAATGGCTTCCTTGACGATGCGGTTGGCGATGACCTGCTCGGTGATTTTCAACGCGGTGAGCACCGGCACGCCGTTTTGGAGCAGCGTCCCCAGCGTCCGCGCGAATTGCCCGAACAGATTTAATTTCATCACCTTGCCGAACACCGGCGCGTTCAATTTCCATTCATCCAGCGTCCGCGCGCCCTCCGCACTCGCTTGAAAGCGTTTGAATAAAATTATTGCCACGATGACGAGCAGGCCGAGCAGCCACCAAAAACGGCTGAGAAAATTGCTGAACCCCATCAGCAGGCGCGTTGGCAATGGCAGTTCGACGCCGAACCCGCTGAAAATAACCATGAACCGCGGCATCATGAAGAACATGAAAAACGCGACGATGCCCGCGCCGACGCAACACACCATCGCCGGATAAATCAGCGCCGAGGTGAATTTCGACTGCACCTCGGCAAATTGCTGGTAGTGATTCGCCAGGCGTCGCAACACCTCCACCAGCGAACCGCTCTGCTCGCCCGCGCGCACCATGTTGACATACAGGTCTGAAAACACCCGCGGCTGTTTCGCCATCGCATCGGACAAACCCTTGCCCTCCGTCACCTCCTGCTTCAACTCGCGGCTTACGTCGGCGGAAATGCCCTTCGACTCCAGATGCGTCATGCTGTTCAACGCCACCGTCAGCGGCATGCCGGATTGGATCAGGTTCGCCAGTTGTTGCGTGAACGTGGCCAGTTCCTGCAACTTCGGTTTGCGTTTTTGTCGAAGCTGCGCGCGCAGCGTCGGCGGCAGGAACGCCATCAAATCTACACTTTTTCCCGTGCGTTGAGTGCCGTTCACTGCGCCGGCCTTGGCCGTGTCCACCGCGACGGGGAAAAGTCCGAGGCGCTCGATTTGCGTGACCGCCGCCGAGCGGTCGGCCACGTCTAAAACGCCCTCCACCAATTCGCCACTGCGGCGGCGCGCCCTGTAGGAAAACTGCGGCATAGTCCCTTTATCTAAAACCGTTGCAGGCCAAAAGTTTCACGCGCCTTTGGCCAGCGCCTCGTTCACGCTGCCGCGCCGGTAGCCCTGCAAATCCAGCGTCACGTGCGCGTAGCCGATTTTTTTCAACGCTTCGGCCACTTTTGTCGTGACACCGTTCTCCAAAAACCGCGGAATTTCCGTCGGCCCAAGCTCAATGCGGGCCAAATGACTGGTTGAGGGTTGAGCCCCGAAGGCATTCGGGGTGCAGTTGAGGGTTGAGGGCAACGCCTTGGCTGTCGGCGATTGGTTATTGGCTATGCGCAACTCATGATGCCTCACCCGGACATCATGGAATCCCAAGTCGCGCAGGACATATTCCGCCGCTTCAATCATCCGCAGCTTTTCCGGCGTCACCGGCTCGCCGTAGGGGATGCGCGAGCTGAGGCAGGCCATTTGCGGTTTGTCCGCCGTCGGCAAACCGAGCCGTGCCGACAACTCGCGGATTTCTGATTTCGTCAAACCAACTTCCTTGAGCGGCGCGCGCACCTGAAATTCCGCCGCGGCTTGTGCGCCCGGACGGAAATCGCCGTTGTCGCTGGCGTTTTCGCCGTAGGCAATCACCGCGAATTTTTCCGCGCGCGCAATCGGCGCCAGTTGCTCGAACAATTCGTGCTTGCAGAAATAGCAGC
>DLMG01000176.1:6174-7123 GCA_002479245.1 Verrucomicrobia subdivision 3 bacterium UBA7542
GGATTTTCAAATTCCGCTGTCTGCACGACGCGGACTGGGAATTGAAATTTGCCGGCAATTTCAAGCGCCTCCTGCAATTCGCGCCGCGGCAGGCTCGGTGAATCGGCAATCACCGCCAGCGCGCGGTGGCCCAGGACTTCATGCGCCACGCGCGCGAGGAAAACCGAGTCCACGCCGCCGGAATACGCCACGAGGCACGAGCCATGGGCGCGCAGCGCGGCGCGAAGTTGTTCAAGCTTGTTGGCTGACACGGTCCCAAGCTCGCATTTTTTGACGCGCTTGTCGAGCCGCGCAAAAATGCAATCGTGCTTGACGCGGGCGGCTTTTTCGATTGGATTGTCGCCCATATGAAGACAAAATTTTTCGCGGCGTTGGTCGGAATTGCCATGGTCACCGCCGGTTGTGTCAAAACGGTGAGCGACACGCCCACGCCGACGATGGTTCCTTTTGGCAAGGACAGTGTCGAGGGCCGTTATGAGCGCACCTTGGATCAGGTCTATCAGGCGGCGGTTAAGGTGGTGAATACTGATGGCGCGGTCATCACGGAATACATACCGCACGACACCACCAACACTGTGCGATCGTTGCATGGCAAGGTGGATCAGTGCAACGTCTGGGTGCGCGTCGAAGCGGTGGATCCCAGAATCACGTCGGTCGTTGTGGAAACCCGCACGAAATGGGGCAACAAAAACATTGACCTCGCGCACGAGCTGGAAAAGGAAATCGCGCTGCAACTGTCGCGATGAGCCGTATTTCAAACCGGAGTTTCAAACCGTCCGCGACTTTTCCCGGATGATGTGGTCGGGGTGGTGCGCCCGGCTGATGGCGGTGTCGTAGGTGATGGCACATTTGCAGTACAGGTCGTACAGGCAGTTGTCCATGAGCATCATTCCTTCCTTGCGTCCGGTTTGGATCATGTTTTCCAGTTGGTGAAGCTGGTTTTCACGGA
>DLMG01000365.1:0-2824 GCA_002479245.1 Verrucomicrobia subdivision 3 bacterium UBA7542
GGACTTTTCTTCCATTCGCGCTTAGGAAAAACAAGGCGAAAGGGTGAGTTGCCTTTAGTGCCTTTAGTAGGGTAACACCCCATAGCCCCGGCAAGGGTTCCCCGTCCATTATAGGACCGCTTATGAATATGAAGTCATCCCCGCCCAAATCTGAATGAGCCACTGAAAAAAGTTCCGCCCATGAAAACTGAAGCTCCCGCGACCGTCGCCGCCGCTATTCCTGTCATCGCGGGCGAACCGGTCGCAGTTCAACCGCACAAAATTCCACTGGCCGCCAAAGTGGCGGGCGCCGCCTTCCTTGCCGTCCTCGTTCCGATTTATTTGCACACCTATGGGCCGACCAATTTTTTGTGGTTCTGCGATACCGCTCTTATTTTCACGGTGGCGGGCATGTGGTTGGAAAGCTCCCTGCTCATCAGCATGTGCGCGGTGGGCATTCTGCTTCCACAATGCCTCTGGCTCGTGGACTTCGGCGGCAACCTTCTGGGGTTTCACCTGATCGGCCTGACCAATTATATGTTCGACCGCCAGTTGCCGCTGTTCACCCGAGGCCTTTCGCTTTTTCATGGCTGGCTGCCCTTGCTGCTCGTCTGGCTCCTGTTCCGGTTGGGCTACGACAAACGGGCATTGTCCGCCTGGACCGGCCTGGCCGCAGGGTTGGTGTTCGTCTGTTACTTTTTTACCCCGCCCGCTGGCGCGCATCTGGCCAACCCCAACCTTCCCATCAACATCAATTATCTTTACGGGTTCAACGACCACCAGCCGCAACACTGGGTCAACCAAAACCTTTATATCATCCTATGGCTGGGCGGGCTGTGGCTCATCTTCTTTCTCCCCACCCACCTGGTCTTGCGCAGAATCTTCGCCGTGTCGCCGCCAGCGGCCAGCCTGAAACTCCCCATTCGATTTCTTTAACCTCAAAAACGAAGTTGAAATAGGGAGCGCGCCCGCCTGTCACCGTGCCGGGCGAGCGTGCTGCCCCTGCCCGCCAAGGCTGGATTCATAAATGTTTGGTAGGGTAACACCCCATAGCCCCCGTAAGGGCTTCGGGTGCATTGTGGCGGTGGGAAATGGAACACTCTTCCAAATCAAGAGTCCGCCATCCCAATGAATCACCAATTATGAAACATAACCATAACCATGACAACGTCCGCAGTGCCGGTCCCCAACTCGTGCCCGTTCGCTTTGAATTCACTCATCCGACAGCCACCACCGTTTGCATTGCGGGAACTTTCAACCAGTGGCAGCCCGAAGCCAAGACTCTGCATCCGGCAGGAGGCGGTCGCTGGTGGAAGGAAACGGCTTTGGCGCCCGGCACTTACGAATACTGCCTCGTAGTGGACGGCCAATGGATGCCCGACCCGCTCGCCAGAGAAACCGTGCCCAATCCGTTTGGCGGGAGAAACTCGGTTCTAAAGGTGGCCAGCTCGCCGGAAGCAGCCCATCGCGCCGACGCGGAAAATTTACCACTGAAAAACGAAACAAATAGAAACGACAGAAAACATGAACAAACAAACACAAGCAACCAGCAATGACATGGGTACGCTCGCCGAAGATGCGCGCGCCTTGATGGCCGCCACCGCCGACGTGGCCGGAGAAAAAGTCGGGGACGCCCGCAAGCGTCTCGCCGCCGCGCTGGAACGCGGCAAGGAAATCTATGGCCGCGTTCGCGAAAAGGCGGTCGAAGGCGCCAAGGCGGCCGACGAGGCCGTGCATGAGCATCCCTATCAAGCCCTCGGCATCGCTCTCGGTGTCGGTGCGATTCTTGGCTATCTCGTCGCGCGCCGGTGTTCCCGCAACTGCGACTGAACATAACATGGAAACAGCCACCGGCAGCTTCAAGCAACTGGCTGCGACGTCCCGGCGTTTCACGCAACGGCTGTTGACCATCGGGGAAAACCGCCTCGAATTGTTGACGGTGGAAGTGCAGGAGGAGCGCGAGCGTCTCCTGCACGCCATCCTGCTGGCCCTCGGCGTGGCGGCGTTCGGTCTGCTCGCCGGCATTACGCTCACGGCTGCCATCGTGGTTTGGTTGTGGGCCTGGTCACACGTGGCTGTCCTCCTGGCATTGACCTGCCTCTACGGAGTCGCCGGCGTTTGTCTTTACCGGCAACTTACCGGACTACTGCGTGACTGGCAGACGCTTTCCGCCACACTCGATCAACTTAGAAAGGACCGCGCATGTTTGGAAAAAAACCTCACCTGAATCCGCTGGAATCGCGGAAGCAATTGTTGATCGCAGAAAGCGAACTCAACCGCGCCCAACTGGTTCAGGAATGGCAGACGATGGCTGATGGAGTTCGCTCGGTCGCCGACGAGGCCAGCACCATCAGTTCCCTCGCTTTAGCCGCCGCCTCGTTAATTGCGGGTCTGGCGTCCTTCCGGCGTACCAGGTCCGCGACCGCTGACGAGAAAACTTCGTGGTGGCAGACCCTCCTGAAAGGCGCGCAGTGGGCCGGGTCGCTCTGGTCGGAGTTCCGTCCGCAAGGCCGCAATCAAAAAGACAAATAGAAGAATACCGGAAAGCAGATTTGTGTTACGAAGTATTAAACAGTTGTACGGAGACAAACTCGGTGCGTCAGATGGCGAAATCGGCCACGTGAAGGATTTTTATTTTGACGATCAGAACTGGGCGGTTCGTTATGCAATTGCGGACACGGGCTCGTGGTTGCCGGGACGGCAGGTGCTCATTTCGCCCCATGCCTTTGGCAGCCTGGATCCGGCCGGAAAAGTCCTGCGCGTGAACCTGACCCGGAAACAGATTGAGGACAGCCCTTCGATTGAGTCGCACAAGCCGTTGTCGCGACAATACGAAGAGGAGTAT
>DLMG01000365.1:2880-3371 GCA_002479245.1 Verrucomicrobia subdivision 3 bacterium UBA7542
TATTACGGCTGGCCCTACTACTGGCAGGGTGGCGGGTTGTGGGGCATGAGCGGTTTTCCGATTTTGGAGCTGCCACCTAAACCTCTTCCGAGTGAGCCAGCCATTGCGAGTGGCCCGCAACCCGAACGTGCCGATGCGCACCTGCGGAGCACGCAAGCCGTGAACGGCTACCACCTCCAGGCAAGCGACGGGACAATCGGCCACGTCTGCGATTTTATGATGGACGACAAGAGTTGGGCGATTGATCAACTGGTCATCAAAACCGGTCACCGGCTCTCTGGCAAAGAGGTGCTGATACCGACGAGCAAAATTGCCCGGATCAGTTTCGATGAATCCACGGTGTTCGTGAATTTAACCAAGGATGCCGTCGAGCAAAGTTCCGCGCACCATCTGGCTCCGGTTGGTGCGGCAGCTTGACCTCGCCCAGCCCATTCTCCCTTTATGAAACACAATAAATTCTCCCGGGATCAAAACCAAAAACCGGCCAGTGC
>DLMG01000379.1 GCA_002479245.1 Verrucomicrobia subdivision 3 bacterium UBA7542
CCTCGCCGAGTTCGAGCATGACGCGGAAATCGTCCAGTTGCTTTTCCGCCTGGAGCAGCGGCTCGATTTTGTTGCGGAGGGAATTGGCCTCGTCAATCAGCCCTTGCGCTTTTTCGCGGTTGTTCCAGAAATTGTCGGCGGCCATGAGCGAATTGAGTTCGCCCAGACGTTTTTGCGTGGCGGGAACGTCAAAGAAACCTCCGCAGGTGCGTGAGTTTCCCGGCGGCGGTGGCAATTTCTGTTGTAACCGTTTCAAACATTGGTGAAGAATACAGAAACTAGAAACCAGAATCCAGAACGGAAAACCAAAATCAGCCTCCGCGTTGCATTTTCCTGCGATGCGACCTTCGCCACCATGCGAACAGCAACCAGAGCAAAAAAATCAGCCAGATCAACAAATAGAAGCCAATGATAATCCTACGCACTATTTTTACGATGCGCTGGTCAAACGTCGATGTCATCGAATCCTTCTCTTCGGGCGTGACCGTTCCCCCAGCCGGCGCGTTGGTGGAAAAAGAGTTTGGTGGGTTCTTCCTGGCTGCGCCCGGCAGGCTTTGCGGCCTGGGTTGGCTGGGTGTCTTCTGGCTGAATCTGCCCTGGCTGCCGGGAGAATTGTTTGCCGGATTCTCCGGTGGAGGGGTCGGGGTTGCCGATGGAGCGGCTGCTGCCGATGGAGCGGCTGGTGCTGCCGATGGAGGTGGCGGCGTTGCAACACCGGGATTGGCGGCGGAATAATTCTGGGAACCACCAGAAATGGGAACGGGAGCATTGGGGCCGGGAAGGACGGAAGGCATGAATAAATCGGCTCCAGCCTGTTGCCCCCCGGCACCAACCAGCGCCGCATTGTTCCATTCCTCCACCTGACCGCCGGCGAACAAAATGTTGCCCTTGAATTGGTGCAATTCCCACGTCCACCGCAATGGATTGTCGGCTTCGATGTGCAGAATGCTGGGATTCGGCAACGAATTGGCCGTGAGATTCCGGTCGCCGGCCAGCATGGAATCCGGTTTTGAGAACTCGGCTTTCACGCCGATGAAATAACTGAGATTGCTGTTTTGAAGCGCGCCAAAATTCGTTGCGGGAAGCCGCGGGTCGGTCGGACAGGTCAGGACGGACGGCATACTCAACTCGTTGGAAAGCACCTGGAACTGGCGGAACGAGAAATAAAACTCTCCACCCACGGCATAACCACTCTGTACGAATTCCGCCGCCCCGCCTTCATTCGTCGAAGCTGACATGGGAAACTTGCCGTCGTGATCGTGCGTGAAAATCTGAAACGCGATTCCCGCTTGATGCAGGTTGTTTTCGCACCCGATGCGTTTGGCCCGCGCTTCGCTCTGATTCAGCACCGGCAGCAGCAAGGCGGCGAGGATGCCGATGATGGCGATGACACAAAGCAATTCCACCAGTGTGAACGCACCCGCCCTGTGACTGGACCGGCTGGAATTCATGCCAAAAATGAATAAGCATCACCCATGCCATGGCAATTTCAGCTTAAAACTGTTCATGTGAACTTCCCAAGTGCGTGGATTTCACGCAATCCTGCGTGGAGGTCACGCGTCCGGGACCGGCAGAATCCAGAATCCAGAAGGGAAAAGACTTTTGACGCAAATCGAAAATTGGCAGGGACGGCGCGGCGCGGCGTCCGTAAGGTTTGGAGTTCCGCCTTCAGGCGGGTCCGAGCCGCGTAAACGCGGAACTCCAAACGCGCCCTGCCGGAAATCACGGAATCAACCATCGGTTCGCGGCATTGTTCGTGGGGACGCCGGAAGTGCTTGAACCAACTGCGGAATTCAAACCATCGCCGGTAACCTGCTGTGCCGAGCCGTCGGCCATGCCAATGTTACCCACGCCATGATGCCGGTCTTTGGTCCATGCGATGGTGGTGTTGGTCCTGAGGTTCAAAATTCCTGGCTGAACGGGCTTGCCATTCACCAACAGGTTGTCATCACCGACCATTATCATTTGAGGATAAGTTTCAGCGGCGTCCAGATTGATGAAATAGCTGATGTTGGCGTCACTGAAACCGATTGAGAAATTGGTCGCAGCGATACGGCTGGTATCTGCCGGACAATGCAGATTTTTTGGCGAAATCAATTGATTGGACATGGTTTGCCAAAAGACATAGGCGTTGCCGGCGCCAATTGCCTCCATCGCACCACCATTCGTCACGGAAACTTGCATCGGATATTTATCATTGTAATTGCCCTCCCAAAGTCTGGAACCGACACCGATTTCTTTGAGGTTGTTGATGCACGCAATCCTTCGAGCTTTCTGCTTGGCTGCCACCAGCGCCGGCAAAAGGAATCCGATGAGAAAAATCACCACAGCAACGACCACCAAAACCTCCGTCAGCGTCAGCGCACGGTTTCGTTGATGGGAGAAGTGCGGTTTCATGGCAATACAAGACGATTGGTGGTGACGCCGGTTTGCTGAAGCGCCTTTTGCAAACCATCGGTGGTGAATTGTTGGGCTGAACCGTCAGCCATGCCGATGTTGCCGACGAATTTATGTCTCGCAGCAGTCCAAAAGTGGGAATTGTACGCAACATGGCGCAAAGAAGTCCAAGTGACGGGAGTATTCGTTGAAAGTTCCAGCACGCCGGATTTTACGGGAATACCGCTGATGGCAAGGTTGTCGTCGCCAGAAAGAAACATCTGCGGTTTGGTTTCAGCGGCATCCAAGCCGACGAAGTAGCTAATGTTTGAACTGTTCAGCGTGGAAAAATTGGTTGCCCAAACCCGGCGAGTGTCCGCCGGGCAAAGCAGGATTTTGGGCGTGCTCAATTCATTGGACATCACCTGAAAACAGGCAGTGATATTTCCCGTAGCAACCAATTCCATCGCACCACCGTTTGTTACCGAAACCGCCATGGGATATTTGCCATTGTTGTCTCCTTCCCAAAGCCGGTAAGCAATGCCGATTTGCTTGAGGTTGCTGATGCAGCTGATAGGGACAGGTTTGGGACTGTTAACTGCTGGCAGAGCAAGCAACAAAAATACTAGGACGAGAAATAAAACAAACACCACCACTATCACATCCGTTCGCGTCAGTGCTTGGTTTCGTTGACGGGAAAGGCGTAGTTTCATGGTCGTTTGATGGAATTTATGAGTTGTTTGGAATTGAGCATACCCTATGCCGTGACATTTTCCGCTTCAAGCAGGCCAGGCGGAAGTGAAAACGGAAAAATCTCACGCACTTTTGCGTGAAGCTCACGCATTCGGTTTCACGGCAGCGCGGCGGTTCGTTGATGGGAGAAGCGCGGTTTCATGGCCGCGACCGGCTTTATTTGCCGGTCTTAAGCATCGACAGCGCCGTGAGCACCAGAACCACAATTATAATCCCCACAATGCCAACACCAATCCAGAAATAGATGCCACTCCGGTTGCGCTTTTTGGAAAATTCCTTGCTGGTGTCAAAACCCGGCGGGCGTCCGCCGCCTTCCAGGTCGCTCAAGCTGACACCGCGCGGTATGACCATGGTGGCTTCCGCCTGTTTTTTGACCGGGCTGGGAGCGGGGGCCGTGGCTGGCGCGGGGGCCGTGGCCGGCGCGGAAGCAGACGTTCCGGTTTCCAGTTTCAATTCAACCTGGCCGAGCCGCAGCGTCTGGCCGGGCTTCAAAACGCTTTCGGTGATTTGTTCGCCGTTGATGAACGTGCCGTTCGTCGAATTGAGGTCTTTGATGACGACATCACTGCCGCGCAACAGCACTTCGCAATGATGGCTGGAGACGGATGCCTCGGCGATTTGAAACAGGTTATCCTCAACGCGCCCAATCGTGGTGTGATCCACGTTCAGCTCGTGCGAGCGGCCGGTCAGGCCCTGAGTCAGAATAACAAGTTTGGCCATGGACTTATCCGATACGCCGATTATGGCCACGGCGCGTTTCAAGTCAAACCGAAATCTGGGGAAATGATTTTTTTTAACCCCGCCGCTCAATCAATGCGCGGAATTCGGCGAACAACGGCGTCGAATCGTGCGGCCCGGGCGACGCTTCGGGATGATATTGCACGCAAAAAACCGGCTTGGTCTTGTGGCGCAGGCCCTCGACGGTCTGGTCGTTCAAATTGATGCGGTTCACCGCGACGCCGGACGGCAACGATTTCGCGTCCACGGCAAAACCATGATTCTGCGCCGTGATTTCGACTTTGCCGGATTCCAAATCCTTCACCGGCTGGTTTGCGCCGCGATGGCCAAATTTCAATTTGAAGGTTTTGCCACCGAACCCCTGTCCGAGAATTTGATGGCCGAGACAAATCCCGAAAACCGGCACCCCGCTGTCCACCAGTGTCTTTACTTCGCGCACAAGGTAGTTGAGCGCCGCCGGGTCGCCGGGGCCATTGGACAGAAAAATGCCCGCCGGCTTGTGTTTAAGCGCATCGGCGGCGGTTACCGCGGCCGGCAAAACTTGTACGGCAAAGCCATGCTGCCGCAACCGCCGCAAAATGTTGTATTTCATCCCGTAATCAAAAGCGACGATGGGAATGTCCGCCGGCGGCAGCGGCTCGCGCAGTTGACGTGCGTTGGCCGGTTCGTTGCCGACGGCCAGCTTGAAGCTCGCGCTTTGCTCGTCCTTTTCGTCCCAGCGGAACGCGGCCTTGTGCGTGACTTCCTTGACATAATCCACGCCGACAAAAACGAATTCCTTCGCGCGCTTGACGGCTTCCGGCTCCGAAATTTCCTCCGTGGAAATAAAACCGTTCATCGCGCCGCGCACGCGAAGTTTTTTGGTCAGGGCACGGGTGTCAATTCCCTGAATGCCCGGAACCCCGTTTTTTTTGAGATATTCCGCGAGCGGCAAATCCGCGCGCCAGTTGCTGACGACCGGCGAAAGTTCGCGGATGACGAATCCGGCGACGTGCGGCCGCCACGATTCCACGTCCACCTCGTTGACGCCGTAATTGCCGATGAGCGGATAGGTCATCGTGACGATCTGGCCCTTGTAGGACGGGTCGGTGAGGATTTCCTGATAACCGGTCATGGACGTGTTGAAGCAGACCTCGCCGCCTGCGGACGCGCGCGCGCCGAAACCTTGTCCGTGAAACACGGAACCGTCTTCGAGTGCCAGAATTGCTTTCATTTTCGGTGAACGACCGCGCGCGATGCTAGGCAAGTGGCGCGCCGGGTCAAGTTTGAAACCCAAAACATCCTGTTTCGCGACGCGTTTGGAACGGTCAGGGGGCGGCCTTTTTCATCGCCTCCAGCATCGCAATGTACGGTTTCGGCCCGCCAGCTTCATAACCCGATTCACCAATCTTTCGGCCATTGCTGTCGAGCACAATAACGGTTGGATAACCTTTCACTTGGTACTGGTCGGCCAGTTTTTGGTTGGCCTGTTTTTGTTCGCGGCTTTGGGGTTTCTGACGGGGAAAATCCACTTCTACCAGTACGGTGTTCTTGTTCGCGTAGGCGATGAACTCGGGTTGCGAGAAGACCTCGTTCTTCAGCCGGATGCACCACGGACACCAATCCGAGCCCGTAAAATCCAGTAATACCGTTTTGTTTTCCACCTTGGCTTGGGCTTGGGCCTGGGGCAGGTCCGTCAGCCACTGCACCCCGGCGTCGCCGGCCTGGCCAGGGGGGATTTGATTTGCCTTCCAGTGTTCCAATTCCTCAATGAAGGCCCTTGCACCGCCCTCGGCATAACCTTCCTGGCGTCCCAGCACCTTGCCATGGTTGTCCATCAGGACGAGGGTTGGGAAACTCTGGACCTTGAACCGTTCCTGCCAGGCTGCGTTGGCCTTTTTTACCGCGTCGCTCTGCGGGGTTTGTTTGGGGAAATCAATCTCGACCAGCACGAGGTTCTTCCCGGCATATTCATGAAATTCGGAGGTTGCCAGCGCTTCCTGGTCGAATTTTTTGCACCAACCGCACCAGTCTGAGCCGGTAAAAAAAAGCAGGATGGGTTTGTTTTCCGACTGGGCTTTCGCCAGCGGTTGGTCCAATACCGTCAACCAGCCGGCTTCACCGGCGGCACTGGCTTGAAACGCCAGCCAGCCGCCCATCAAACCCAAAAGGATCTTCCTCATGGCCATGACCTTTCCGTCATCCGCCAACCTGGACCTCGCACCGGCGCTCCTGTTCCGACCACACTTTCCTGCCGCCAACGATGGTGGCCACCGCCCGGCCCTTGAGTTTCCAGCCGAAGAACGGGCTGTTCGACGATTTGCTCGCGGTTTCG
>DLMG01000190.1 GCA_002479245.1 Verrucomicrobia subdivision 3 bacterium UBA7542
TCCGGCTGCGCCGGGCCGGAACAAAAACTCGGTCGCGGCGTGAGTAACACTCTTGAAATTACCCGCCTGGGCGAAATGCGCCGCTCCATCGAGCAAACGGCCGTTTTTGAATCGCCCAGCGCCGGCTACACCGCCGGTGCTGTTAGCGGCTTGAATCGCACACTGGCGCGCACGGGCCTGGGCCTTTATGAAATCGTCACCGCGCCCATCCCGCCGTATCATCCGATCTGGACCAGTTACCTGAGTCCCGGCCCCGTTTATCCTGAAAGCTACAAGCCGGGCCTGATTTCGGGCTCGACGTTCGATACGGACACCTACACCGGTTTCAGCGGCGGCGCCATTGCGCCGTACGTTCCCGGCAACCGGTTCCGCGTGTACGACAATTGACCGTGACCGATTTCATTTTCATCCACGCGCCAACCATTTTCCGTTGGCGCGTTTTGTTTTTGTGAAGGCCAGGCCGCTCGAAAAAAATTCGCCCGGCAAAGTCAACCTGCTGCTGAACATCCTCGGCAAACGGCCTGATGGATTTCACGAACTCGAAACCGTCATGCAGCCGGTCAACCTTTGCGACCGGCTGACGTTTGAACGGCGCGGCGGCGCGGTCGAACTTTCGTGCAGCGCCGCAGCCTTGCCGGTGGATTCGCGCAATCTGGTTCATCGCGCAGCCACCGGGTTTTTGCAAACCGCAAAAATCAGCGACGGGGTGCGCATTCATTTGGAGAAAAAAATTCCGCTGGCCGCCGGTTTGGGCGGGGGCAGCGGCAATGCTGCGACGACACTGCTCGCGTTGAACGAACTTTTCGGCCAGCCGCTTTCAGCCGCGAAGCTCGGCGAACTGGCCGCGGCGCTCGGCTCGGACGTGCCGTTTTTCCTCCAAAACCAGCCCGCGCTCGTCACCGGTCGCGGCGAAAAAATCCAACCGTTCGATTTTTTTTCCGCGTTGCGCGACAAGGCGTTCCTGTTGATTCATCCCGGTTTTGGCATTTCAACGCCGTGGGCTTATCAGAATCTCGCCCGTTTTCCGGAGGCATTGAACGGCCGGCCGGGCCGCGCGCAAAAACTGATTTCAAAACTTCAAACCGGCGATTGGCGCGCTGCGAGCGCTGAATTTTACAATTCGCTGGAAGCCCCGGCGCTGGAAAAATATCCCGTGCTCGCCCTGTTCCAGGAATTTCTGCGCGCGAATGGCGCACTGGCCGCGCTCATGTCCGGCAGCGGCTCAACAACGTTTGCCATAGCCGAAAACCGGGCCGCCGCCGAATCGCTGGTGGAAAAACTCAAATCCAGGTTCGGGCAAAATTGCTGGACGGCCATTGTCCCAATCACCGGGTAGGGCGCGCACTCCGTTGCGCGCCGCCGTTCCAGCGCCGGCCACTCACGGCGCGCAGGGGACTGCGCACCCTACCGCTTGAATCGTGCCAGTGCGAATTCCGCCATTTCCTTTGCCGCCGGAATTTTGAAAGCCAGCGCGACGATTCCATAAATCAATCCTGCCAAAATCGCCGGTACGAACACCGCGCCAATCTTCAATGCGATGGTCTTGTGGCCGAGATAATTTTCCCATGACCACCAGCCCGACCATGCCACCAGCCCGGCCAGAATGCCGGCGATGGCCAGTGGCAGAAAGGTGGCGCGCAGCGGTTCCATTTCCAGTTTCCCCAGCTTTTTCCGCAGTGCATAAAACAACAGGCCGGCGTTGCAAACCGAGGTGATGGTGTTTGCAATGCCGAGTCCGCCCTGCCGCAACGGCACAACCAGCAGAACCGACAAAACCAGATTCACCGTGAGGCAGACAATGCTGATTTTCATCGGTGTTTTGGTGTCGCCCAGCGCGAAAAATGCCCGCGCCAGGATGTTGACGGTTGAAAACGCGACCAGCCCCGGCGCCAGGCACATGAGCGCCAGCGTCGCGCGACCGGTGGAGTCGGCGGTGAATTTGCCGTGTTCAAACAGCAGCCGGATGATCGGTTCGGCCAGCACGACCAGCAGGATGGCCGCAATCACATTCGCAAACAGCAGTGTGCCGATACCCTGCCGGAGCGTGCCGCGAAATTCGGAATAATTTTTTTCCGCCGCCAGCCCCGAAAGCGTTGTCAGCAGATACGTTGCCAGCGAAATGCCGAACATGCCCTGCGGCAGCTCCATCAGGCGCACGGCGTAATCGAACGAGGCGTTGATTTGCGGGTTGACACAAAAGGCGATGGTCTGCGTCAGCAGCACGTTGATTTGGAAAGCGGCGACGCCGATGGCGCCAGGAATCATTCGCGTCACCACAAGCCGGACGGTTTCATTTTGCCACGGCGAAACCCACTGGTAACGAAAGCCGTCGTGCCAGAGCGTCGGCAGTTGAAAGGCCGCCTGCGCCACGCCCGCCGCCAGCACCCCGATGGCCAGCGCGAAAATTTGTTCGTGCAACGCGTGTCCCATCCTGGGCGCGAGCCAGAGCACGGACGCAATCATTACAACGTTGAGCATGGTGGCGCCCATGGCCGGAATGAAAAAATGGCCGCGCGTGTTGAGCATGCCCATGAACGCCGCCGCCAGGCACACGAGCAGCATGTAGGGAAACATCACGCGCAAAAGCCGCAGCATGAGTTCGGTGTTTTCGCTGAATTGATGAACGGCCAGCGCAATCGAGAGGCCGAGCATGACCACGCCGATGAGCGCCGCCGCCGCGACGACGAGGCCGGAAATCACGGCGTTGGCCGCGCGCCACATCTCGATTTCGCCGTGCGTCTTCTCCTTTACCTTGAAAATGGGGACGAACGCCGCCGTCAGCGCGCCTTCGCCCAGCAGCCGGCGGAACAAATTCGGGATGAGAAACGCGAGTTTGAACGCACCCGCCACCCGGGTGTCACCCATGAAATTCGCATAAACCATCTCGCGCACCATGCCGAGCAGGCGGCTGACGAGCGTGGCGGCGGCCATCGCGCCGGACGACTTGAGCATTTGCGACATCGCGCGGGAGACTAAAGTCCAAAGCCCAAAGTCTAAAGCCCAAAGTGCGCAATGCTTGAAATCCTCCTCGTTCTCGTTCTCGTCCTCGTCCTCGAAAATGGAAAACCGGCGAGCACGCGACGAAAGTCGGTGTTGGCAATCGGCGGCTAGCGAATTAGGCTTGGTGCGTGAGCATCCTGGAAGAACTCAAATGGCGCGGTCTGGTGGCGGATTGCACCGACGCGGCGGAACTGGCCAAACGTCTCGCCGCGCCCATCACACTTTACTGCGGTTTTGACCCGACCGCCGACAGCCTGCACGTGGGCAATCTCGTGCCGTTGCTCGCGCTGCGCCGGTTTCAATTGCTCGGGCATCATCCCATCGCCGTCGCCGGTGGCGCCACCGGCATGGTGGGCGACCCCAGCGGCAAGACCAGCGAGCGCCAGTTGCTCACGAAAGAAATTCTGGAACGCAACATCGCCAGTGTGAAAATTCAGCTCGCGAAGCTTTTGGATTTTGAAACCCCCCAAAATCCGGCGCGGCTGGTGGACAACGCCTTCTGGACGAAGGACGTTTCATTTCTCGATTTCCTGCGCGATATCGGCAAGCATTTTTCCGTCAACCAGATGGTGGCCAAGGAAAGCGTCCGCGCCCGGATGGAAGACCGCGAGGTGGGCATCAGCTACACCGAATTCAGCTACATGCTGCTCCAGGCGTTTGATTTCATGGTTCTGTGCCGCGACGCCAATTGCGAACTGCAAATTGGCGGCAGCGACCAGTGGGGCAACATCACCGCCGGCATCGAACTTACGCGCAAGAAACTTGGTAAAACGGTTTACGGCCTGACCCTGCCGCTGATTACCAACGCCGACGGCTCAAAGTTCGGCAAAACCGAAGCTGGGGCCATCTGGCTCGACCCGAAGCGCACGAGCGTCTATCGCTTCTACCAGTTTTGGATCAACACCGACGACCGGGATGCCATCCGTTATTTAAAATTCTTCACGTTTTTGTCGAAGGAGGAAATTGAAGCGCTGGAGAAAAAACACACCGAAAACCCTGGCGCCCGCGAAGCGCACCGGGCTTTGGCCAAAGCGGCGACCGATTTGATTCATGGCCCGAACGCCACAACGGAAGCCATCCGCGCCAGCGAAGTCTTATTCGGAGGCGACATTTACGGCGTTTCAGAAAGCACTTTTAATGAAATCATGGGAGAGGTGCCAACAAAGGAAATTGAAAAATCAAGATTGAGTGGTGCGGGCCTCCCGTTGGTTGACCTTCTTGTCGAGTCAGGTTTAGCGACTTCGAAAAGCCAAGCTAGAAAGGACATCCAAGGCAGGGGAATAAAGATCAATGACATGTGCGAGTCAAATGTGAATCGGACAATCATGTCGCAAGATTTTAAGTTCTTCGAGAAATACATAGTGCTAAGGAAAGGCAAAAAGAATTACGTCGTTATAGCGGCGAAGTAAGCAAGTCGAGTCAGGGCATCTTGTGAAAGTCAGACAGGGATCTTCTTTGCGCGCCTGGCTTCGCGGTTTTTGTCTTTCAACCGGGAAATCCGGGCAATTTGTCTGGAAGAAAATCACGGAGAGCCATTGCCCCCGCCATTCAAGGAGTCCCCAGCGGATGGGGCTGCTTGACGGAATCGACAGTCATTAATTTCCCGTTTCACCGCAGCACGAAATAAGATCGTTCCGTCACATCTTTCAATCAATCTTTTCGAGCGCCGCCCAGGATTGGGGAAGATTTTTGCGGACTTCGATTCCTTCAAACGGTTTGCCCTGCCGGGCGCCCGCTTTTTTTGCCCACGCGGCCATGCGCCTGACGCCTTCTTCGAGCGAAACATTTTTTATCAGGTCGCCGAAATGGTTCCGCACTTTTTCGTGCGCGGAATAGGCATGAACGACTTCGTTGCGCGCGTCGAGATGTTTGATCTGCGATTTTGCGCCCATCGCCCGGGCAACGACAGTGGCGAGTTCGTTCACCGAATAAGGTTTGTCCGCGCCGACGTTGAAGACCTGATTGTAACTTTTCGGTCGCGCGCTGCTCGCGGCGATGACGGGAGCAACGTCATCAATGTAACTGAATGCGCGCGTCTGCCTGCCGTCGCCGAAAATCGTCATCGGTTGTCCCTGCATGATTTGGTTCATGAAAATGCCGATGACGTTGCGGTAACGATCGCCGAGATTTTGGTTTTCGCCATAGACATTGTGCGGGCGAAAGACGATATAATTCAGCCCGAACATTTCGTGCGCCTCTTTCAAATCAAGTTCCACCGCGTATTTGGCGATGCCATAAGGGTCTTCGGGCTGCGGCACGGCCTCCTCGGTCATGGGCACCTGGTTTCGGCCGTAAACCGCGATGGATGAGGCGAACACGAAACACTTGACGTTGTGATTTACGGCGGCGTTGATGAGGTTGACGCTGCCCAGCAGGTTGTTGGTGTAATTGAAATGTTTGATGAAATGACTCAAGCCTTCGGCAGCGTAGGCGGCCAGATGGAAGACGTGTTCAAACTTGTGTCCAGCATGGAGCTTTTGCACGAGCGCGACATCCGTGATCGAACCTCTGACAAATTTCACGCCAGCGGGAACGTAATCGCGAAAGCCGCCGCTCAAATCGTCCAAGCCAATCACTTGGTGTCCCGCTTTGAGCAAATGCTTGCAGACGTGCGAACCAATAAAGCCCGCCGCGCCGGTGACCAGAACCTGTGAACTCATGCGACGAATTTAGCCGCGAAGCCCACTTGCGGCGAGTTTTTTTGAACCGCCCACCGTCTTGACACTCAACCTGCCACGACCGAGAATGTCTGTTCCGTTTTTTAGCCGACCGAATTTTATGAAAGTTATCAAACCAAAAGCCGCGCCCAAGCCCTGGAAATTTTCCGCCGCGCCGGTTTTACTGGCGGTCATTTTGGCCGCGCTCTTTTGCAAAAGCTTTTTGCCCGGCTACGTGCATTTCTCCAACGACGGGCCGCTGGGACAGCAAAATGCAGCATTTCCGAAGCTGCCGTCAGCCCTGTTCGGCATGTGGAATGATTTGAACACCATTGGTTTCAACGGTGGGACATTTTCGCCCTCCATCACTACGGCTTTGATGTGGCTGCTGGGGCCGGTGGGCTACGCAAAATTTCTCGCGCCCGTGGCCTTGTTCATCGTCGGACTGGGCGCGTGGACATTCTTTCGCGCCCTCAAGTTTTCACCGCTGGCCGCCGCGCTGGGCGCGTTGGCCGCCACGTTAAATTCCGCTTACTTCGGCAATGCCTGCTGGGGCGTGGCCTCCGGCGAAATCGCCTTGGGCATGAATTTTTTTGCGCTGGCCTTGGTTATCGCAAATAACACAGAAACTCCGAGGCTCATCCGCTGGACGCGACTCGCGCTGGCTGGATTATGCGTGGGCATCAACGTTATAGAAGCAGCGGACGTCGGCGGACTTTACAGCGTGTTCATTGCGGCTTTCGTGTTTTTTAAATCGCTCAACGACACGGGAGGAAACATTTTTGTCCGGATCGTGCGCAGTGCGGGAAGCGTAGTGCTGGTGGCCATCTTTGCTGGTTTCATGGCCTTCCAGACGGTCACGTCACTTGTAGAGTCACAGATTCAAGGCATCGCCGGAACCGGCCAGGATGCGGAGACCAAGGCCGCCCAATGGGATCGTGCCTCGCAATGGAGCCTGCCAAAAAAGGAAACACTCGGCCTGATCGTTCCCGGCCTGTTTGGCTACAAGATGGACACCCCTAACAATATGATGCCTGCGTTGCAGGATGCTTATCGCGGCGGGGTTTATTGGGGCGGCATGGGGCGCGACCCGGCGAATGACCGTTTCTTTGACAGTGGTGGTCAAGGCTCGCCACCCGATCCTAATTGGATGCGCCAGACTGGCGGCGGGGATTACTGCGGAATTCTCGTCGGATTGGTCGCCGTTTGGGCCATCGCTCAATCTTTCCGCCGTAAAGATTCGCCCTTCACGGACCCGCAAAAAAGAATCATCTGGTTTTGGACGACGGTGATGTTCGTTTCTTTGGTATTAGCCTGGGGAAGATTCACACCGTTTAATTTTTTCAAAAACACCATTTACGCCCTGCCATATTCCTCCACCGTCCGTAACCCGGTAAAATTCATCGTCCTTTTCTGCATGGCACTGGTGATTTTGTTCGGTTACGGCATCCAAGCGTTGAGCCGTCGTCATCTTGATGAGCATGCTGCGGCAAAATCCTCCGGCCTCACTACACAACTGAAAAACTGGTGGGCCAAGGCCAGTGGTTTCGACCGGGAATGGACACTTGCCAGCGTAGGAATTCTTGGCGCGAGCGTTTTAGGCTGGCTGTTTTACGCCGCACAGAAACCAAGCTTTGTGCGTTACCTCCAGAAAGTGGGTTTTCCCGACGAAAATTTTGCGCGGGAAATCGCTACGTTTAGCATCGGTCAGGCAGGCTGGTTCCTCCTGCTTTTCGCCAGCGCCATCGCATTGCTCACGCTGGCTATCGCCGGTTATTTTGCCGGCCCGCGCGCCCAATGGGGCGGCCTGTTGCTCGGCGCATTTTTGGTCATGGATTTGGGCCGGGCGAACCTGCCCTACATCATCCACTGGGATTACAAACAAAAGTACGAGATCGGCTCGCTCAACCCCATTGTTGATTTTCTGCGCGCCAAACCCTACGAATCCCGCGTTATTGGTTTGCCATACCCTGCCCCCACGCGTTTGCCTTTTCTGGACAGCTCGTTTGTCGATCTTTACCGCATTGAATGGGCACAACACCTTTTCCCTTATTATAACATCCAGTCGCTTGATATAATTCAAATGCCGCGCATGCCGGCGAATTTAGAGGCTTATGAGATGACTCTGAGACCCCATTCTGAAGACGAGGCTTATCTCGTGGCCCGGCGTTGGGAATTGACCAATACCCGTTACCTGCTCGGATACGCGGATTATCTGGATTCTTTCAACGAGCGACTCGACCCGGCGCAACACCGTTTCCGCATCGTTCAACGTTTTGACGTGATGCCCAAGCCCGGCCTTGACCAGCCGACACAATTGGAGCAGTTGACCGCCGTCGGCAGCGAAAACGGAGGTTGCGCCCTCTTTGAGTTCACTGGTGCGTTGCCTCGCGCCAAACTTTATTCCAATTGGCAGGTCAACACCAATGACGACGCCACGCTCAAAACACTGGCGAGCACAAATTTCGATCCGTGGCAAACGGTCTTGGTTTCGACGCCGCTGCCGGGCGCGCCGGCTGCGAACGCGACAAACCAAAATTCCAGCACGGTTGATTTCAAACGTTACGTGCCGGACGACCCCGTGTTCAAGGGGAAGAGAAATGGTTTATGGAAACAATCTGGATACTGTTACGCGCCGAAGGATATCATGTTCGATGCAGAAACCGCCACCCCCTCGGTACTGCTGCTTAATGACAAGTTCGATCCGCACTGGCGCGTGCTGGTGGATGGCAAGCCGGCGGAACTGTTGCGCTGCAATTTCATCATGCGCGGGGTTTATCTGACGCCCGGCCAGCACACAGTGGAATTCAAATTCAGCCTGCCAAACGGCCCCTTTTATATTACGCTGACAGCAATTGTGGTTGGTCTTTGCTTGGTCGGGTATCTTTTCTCAGCGGGGAAACGGGTGGTGCCCACCCGGCGATAAATTTTGCAAGCGTTTTGGGCCACACCGGCTACGACACTGGCCGGGAGTCCGATGGCAAGCGCAAGTCGTCTTGCGCTGAAGTGCGGCTGGCAAGCCATTGAATGATTTGACGGCGGTTCCCGGTTCGAGATCGAGCCCGTTGCCCCAGCGGGCATCGGGATTGGCCGCGAAATGAAGTTCAGACAGAGATTTTCCACCAATTTGACACAAGGTGTTTCCTCGCGGCCAAACCTTGCCACTGTTCCGAATCCGTGTTATCAACTGTGGCCATAAAACCCGCGATTTGGTGTGGGGAATTCAATGATGCCCTGCCAATCCCGGGTTGGTGATGATTTACTGACCTATGCCCGAAATTGAGCAAAACGCACTGCAACTTCGCCGCCTCATTGTGCGTGCCACACGCGAAATCGCCTGCGAATCGCCCGACCACCTTGTCCCTTTCGGCACCCGGCGCGACAACAGCACCCATCGGCGCTTTAATAAAAAACTTTCCGAACTCTTCGGCATAGATGCTTCGCTATGGGTGCTGGATCTGGGCTGCTCGGGCGGCGGGTTCGTGAAAAGCTGTCTTGACGAGGGCAACATGGCAGTGGGCATCGAAGGCAGCGACTATTCCAAGAAATTGCGACGCGCCGAATGGCGCACCATCCCGGAACATCTCTTCACTGCCGACATCACCGCGCCTTTTGAGGTGTTGGGTGAATTTCCGGCGGGCGAACAACGGCTCCAGTTTGATGTCATCACCACCTGGGAAGTCATGGAACACATCCACGAACGCGACATCGCCGGAGTGGTTGAAAATGTTAAAAAACATCTGCGGCCCGGCGGATTGTGGATCATGAGCATTGCTTTGTGTGACGACTTCCACAAAGGCGTGAATCTTCACCAAACCGTCAAGCCCAAGACTTGGTGGGTTGAAAAATTTGAAGGCCTCGGCGTGCGCTGTGTTGATGAGTATGTGCATTACTTCAACACACAATTTTTACGCGGCCCGAAAGACACTTGCCGCCCCGGCTTCCATCTCGTTGTCACCAACGAACCCAAACATGCACCAAAGATTCCCAGAGAACCCTTGAGCTATCGCATTTATGACAAGTGGCTGGGCAGCCGGCTCCAGAAGCTTCTCCGCTTTGCGATTTATGGCTATTAGAGATGCGCGCCTCCGTCATCGTCTGTACTCGCAACCGCGCCAGTTCCATCTCGGAAACCCTTGAAGCGCTTTCCCGGCTGGATGGTGGGGGTTTTGAAATCCTGATCGTTGACAGCAGCATCGGCGCGGACAAGGAAAAGACGGCGGAACTCGCCGCTCAATTCAGGGCAAAATACCTCTCCGAACCGAGGCTTGGATTGTCGCTCGCCCGAAACACGGGGATTGCCGCCGCCGCCGGTGAAATCATCGCCTTCACCGACGATGACTGCATTCCCGCAAAAGACTGGCTGGCGCAGAAAATAAAAAATTATTCCGACCCGGCCGTCTGGGCCTGTACCGGCAGGGTCATCCAGCACAACACTGGCGGCGCTTCCAACCTGTTTGAAGAAGTTGCCGGACAGGATTTGGGCGACGAAAAACGCTCTTTCACGCCGGAAGATGTTCGCGGCGGCATCGGATTTCTTCTGACGAACATCGGCAAGGTTTTTGCCAAGCACATGAAATCCCGCGCGCCCGCCCCCTTTGGCATCGGCCACGGCAGCAGCCTTTCATTCCGCCGCGAGTTTTTTGAAAAGACCGGCGGCAGCGACGTGCGTTTTGGCGCCGGCGCGCCGTTCAAAGGCTGCGACGATCTGGAAATGCTTTATCGCGTCTTGAAATCCGGCCACTCCATCATTTACGAACCCGCAGCGGTCGTGCGGCACAAACATCGCCTTACGTCGGATGCCGAAGCCTCCTCCGCCGTTCGCAACCTTCGCGAAACCGGCGCGGATGAAGTCTATAAAACGCGCTACGTTTACAGCTTCGCAGGCGCGGCCATGATGCGTGAATTCAGAAAAGACCCGCCGATGTTTTTCATGTTTTATGGCCGCTTGCTCCAACTCATCATCAAAAGCGCCCAATACAGACTGACTGGAAAAACAGAGTTGGCAAAATCGTTCGGCTCCGACTTGCGCGGTTTTCTGGACGGCTGCGCCGCCCACAAAAAATTTTCCAAGGCCGCAAAATAAAAACTCAAAGGCCGGTCGGGTGATCGAGGAATTCCCACGGCAGCTTGAACTTCTTGGAAAGCTCCGCCGCCAGCGCCCTTACGCCGAACGTTTCTGTCGCATAGTGGCCGCCGTAAAAGACGTTGATGCCCAATTCCTCGGCCAGCGCGTAAGTCCAATGCGGACCTTCGCCGGTAATGAACGTGTCCACGCCTTCATCCACCGCCAGTTTCAAATCGCCGCCCGCGCCACCCGTCACGAGCCCGATGCGCTGACAAATTTCACCGCCACCCGGAATGATTCGCGGTTTGGCGCCGGTTGCGCGTGCCAGCTTCGCGGCGAGTTTTGCGCGGGAGATTTTGGTGCGCGATTGAAAACCAATGGGCTGGCCGTGGGTGACAAAAAACGGTCGCAGATTTTTCAAGCCGAGCGCGGCGCAGAGTTGCGCGTTGTTGCCGAGCCGGGGATGCGCGTCGAGCGGCAGGTGCGAACTGTAAACCGCCAGGTTGTTTTCCATCAGCAGCCGGAGCAGTTCGTATTTTTTGCCGGTCCACGGATGCGCTGGCGACCAGAACAGTCCGTGATGCACAATCAGCAAATCCGCTTTGGCGGCGATGGCAAGTTTCACGGTGGCGAGGCTGGCGTCCACCGCCGCCGCAATGCGCGTGACAGCGCCGGAATTCCCGGCTTGCAGGCCGTTGACCGCGCCGTCGTAGTCGCCGATTGCGTTGGTGCGTAGCAAAGTATTGCAATGCTTGACGATGGTGGTAAGCAGGGTTTTCGGCATGGCGCGATGAAAACAAATTTTTTGGGGACTGCAAAGCGGGAAACGTCCTGAAAATTTTCAAACCACGGGTTGAATTCCGAATCTGGCGTCACTCGCTGCCGAGATGCACCCGGATGAATTCTTCCGGCGCGATGGGCAAGCTGGGCACGATGGGACTGGCCGCGGCAATTTTCAGCCCGTGAATGAACGTCTCCGGCTCGGCGATTGTGAATTACTGGCGCAAGCGGTCGGTAAATGGCGACCGTAACTGAACTGTGCTGTTACAAAACTTTGTCCCACGTGGGACATAACATCGGTAAGCAGAATGATTGCAAAAATCGCGTGCCTATTGCGGTCTGGCCTGTCGGATATTGGAGTGGATCTGGTCAGGCAATGCCAGCAATGTGGCGACCTTTCGCCAGCGTGAGCCGGCCATCCAGCAACGCGCGGAGGATTTGATGATAGGGCTGCTTCCGCCCGAAGATTTGGAGAAAGACGTTGGTGTCGAGGCAGAACGTCATGCGTAACGGTGTTCAGCCCGGAACTGCCGCACCAGTTCCGCCACGCGCCGCAATTTGCCCTGCGCCTGGTCCCCGCGTCGAAAGCCCCGCTCAAGCGGTCGGCAGCCTGCTCGGCTTCAAGTTGCAGCAACACGCGGTCGGGCAACGCGAACTGCTCACCGTTCATCCGCTCGATTTTCTCTTGCAGGACGGGCTTAAGCTGCTCCGGCGGGACCGGCGCGGAGGCATGGCAGCTTTTCATGCCGGAACCATACACCCGCAAAACCCGTCTGACAAAGGCAGGCCAAACAGGCGCGGACGCCGGATAAATTCAAACCATGAAGGAATCCTTGCGGCGGCGGCGGATCGGCAGGTTTCAATTGTGCAGGGCTCTGTCATCGGGCCTGGCTTTTCCCCTGAATTGACGAAACAGATACACCTCGTGTGAAGTGAATTGATAGACGGGAATGCAGAAGAAAGCAAAACGCAGGCAGGCTTCGCGGCGGTTCGAATCACCGAACCAGTTGCGCGAAAGCCCTGATTACGAGCTTTGCCAGTTGAGCGGGCAAAAATCCGGTGTGCTGGATGACCTGGCTTCGGAACGGGCCAGGCGGCTCGACCAGGAAAGCGCCGAATTGGAGAAGCAGGCGGAACGGCTGGCGGAGGAAATCAAGGAGTTGTCCGGCAAACCGGCGGTGGAATTTCTTGAAGAGTTGTTCACACGTTGCGAAGAAATTTTTCATTCCGCTGGTTGCTTTCTGCGCCAAGGATTTTATAGTGCGTTCGTTTCAAGAACGAATTTATGATCAAGACCCTGGCTCATGTATGCATTTTTTCAAAGGATTTGAACCGCAGCCTAGATTTCTATTGCGGGGCGCTGGGTTTGCACCGGCATTTTGATTTCTTCAAGGACGGCGAGCTGTTTGGATTTTATCTCCAGATCGACCCGCATCATTTCATTGAAATCTTCAAGGCCGGCCCGGCGGAAACCGCCGGCCACCAGCGGATCCATCATCTCTGCCTGGAAGTGGATGACATTGACGCGATGCGAGACGCCTTGATCCAGCGCGGCGTGGCCGTGAAACCCCAAAAGATGGGCTGCGACCAGACCTGGCAATTCTGGTGCCAGGACCCCGACGGAACGGATGTGGAGTTCCACCAGTACACCGCCCAAAGCTCACAGTTCACCCGGCAACCCTGCATCGTGGACTGGTAAATTTTTTAAATGCGATTCTTTCGGCGCAAAAAATTTTCATTCCGCTTGTTGCTTTCTGCGCAGAGGATTTTATAGTTCGTTCGGTTTGAATTCACTGAGATGAGTAATCCAAATGACGCGGCGCAGCCGTGGGATATCGAAGCGGCGCGCACGCTTTACAACATCCAGCGCTGGGGCGCGAAGTATTTCGACATCAACGACGCCGGACACGTTGTGGCACGGCCGCTGCAGGACGCGGGCGCGACGGTGGATTTGACGGACGTGGCCGAGGAAGCCAAGTCGCGCGGGCTGAAGTTTCCGCTGCTCATCCGGTTTCAGGACATTTTGCGGCATCGCGTCGAAGCGATCAACCAGTGCTTCCGCGATGCCATCACCGAATACAATTACCAGGGCCGGTATCGCGGCGTGTTTCCGATCAAGGTCAACCAGCTCCGCGAGGTGGTGGAGGAAATTCTCGACGCGGGCAAGCCGTTTGATTTCGGCCTCGAAGTGGGCAGCAAACCGGAGTTGTTCGCCGGGCTGGCGCTGCAAAACCAGATGGGCAGCCTCATCATTTGCAATGGTTACAAGGACGCGGAGTTCATCCGGATGGCCCTGCTCGGCATCAAGCTGGGCAAAATGGTCATCATGGTCGTTGAAAAACTGGAGGAGTTGCGGCAAATCATTTCAATTTCCAAACAGGTTGGCGTTGAACCGCTCATTGGCATCCGCACGCGGTTGTTGAGCAAGGGCGCGGGGCGCTGGGCTGGCAGCGGCGGTGAAAACGCGAAGTTTGGCCTGAGCACGGCAGAACTTTTGGAAGCAACGGAAATGTTGAAGGCGGAAAATCTGGGGCACTGTTTCAAGCTGCTGCATTTTCACATCGGTTCGCAGGTGCCGGACATTCTCACGGTGAAAAAGGCGGTGCAGGAGGCCGCGCGGCTTTACGCAAAACTGCACAAGATGGGCTTCCCGATTTCATACCTCGACGTCGGCGGCGGGCTGGGCGTGGATTACGACGGCAGCCGGTCCGCGTTTGACAGCTCGACGAATTACACGCTGCAAGAATACACCAACGACGTGGTTTATTACATCGGCGACGTTTGCAACGCCGAAAACGTGCCGCACCCGGACATCGTCAGTGAAAGCGGCCGCGCCATCGTCGCGCATCACAGCGTGCTGATTGTCGAGGTGTTCGGCGCGATTGAAAAAATCCGGCCCGGCGAATTTTTGAAATTCGGCGACCATGAACATCCGCTCGTCAATGAGTTGCTCGACATCAGGAAAAACCTCGCCAAACTCAACAAGCTCGAGGCTTATCACGACGCGCTCGAACGCCGCGAGGACGCGCAGCACATGTTCACGCTTGGCGTGCTGGATTTGCCCGACAAGGCGAAGATTGAGGATCTTTACTGGCAGATCGGTCGCGCCGTGGTCGAACACTACAAGGGCCACGCCTACGTGCCGGAGGAAATCCGCAAGCTCGAGGACAGCCTCAGCGATCAATACCTCTGCAATTTCTCCGTTTTTCAATCGCTGCTCGACCACTGGGCGCTCGACCAGTTGTTTCCCATCATGCCGATTGCCCGCCTGAACGAGCGTCCCACGCGCGAAGGCACGCTCGTGGACATCACCTGCGATTCCGACGGACAGGTCAGCAAGTTCATTGACTTGCGCGACGTGCGCGACACGCTGCCGCTGCACAAACTCAACACCAATGGCAACGGTTTGCCTGAGCCGTATTACATCGGCTTTTTCCTGATGGGCGCGTATCAGGATATCATGGGCGACCTGCACAACTTGTTTGGCCGCGTTAACGAGGTCCACGTTTTTCTCGAGCCCGACGAACCGACCGGCTATTACATCGAGGAAATCATCGAAGGCAACACCATCATCCAATCACTCGCAGCGGTGCAATATGACGAAAACGAATTGAAGCGGCAAATGAAGGCGCAAATTGACGAGGCCATCAAATCCGACCGCATGAAACCGTCCGAAGCCATGCGCCTGCTCGACGATTACGAGCGCGGCTTGAAGGCTTACACCTATTTGTCGTTTTAAGGCGGCGGAGAAAATTGTCGGAATGTCAAACCCGAGACCCATTTGACCGAGACCCGAAATCCAGGAACCGAGACCCGAAACGAAGCCGAACTGCTTCGCTCGCTCGGACGGCTGGCGCGCGGGCTTTCCGCTTTGTTTTGGGGATTGCCGGCGTCGCTGGTCATTTGCGCGGAAACGGCGCGCGCCGACTGGCTCAGGCCGCTGGGCATTGTTCCCGTGCTGGCCGGCACCGGTTTGTTGCTCTACGGCCTCTGGCAAATGAGCGATTTCCAAAAACAGGAACGCCCCTGGCGCAACGCCCTCGATCGCGCGAAACTCCCCGGCCTCGTCAATTTCGGCCTTTGCCCGTTTCTTTACTGGCAAGATAAAATGCCGGAACAACCTTTTTTCAATGCGGCGGTTATTGTGCTCGTTCTGTCGGCGCTGCTTTTCTTGTTCAATTTGAACGTTGTCCTCAAACAACTCGGCGCGATGCTGCCGGACGAGACGCTCCGCCATGAAACGCGCCTGTTCACCACCCTCAACCGCTGGTTGCTCGTTGGCCTTTTGTTTCTCGGCATGGGCTACGTCTTTTTCCTGCACTCCCCGCGATTGCAGTTGACGCTCGGCGATTCTTCCTACTGGTTGGATCGTTTCAGCTTTTTTGGGCTGACGTTTTTCGCGCTGCTGCCGCTGGCCATGACCATGGCGCTGCTCTGGAAAACCAAGCAGGTCATCCTCGACAGCGTTTTCGGCACGCGCCATTGATCCGGGTTTGAACAACAAAGAAACCAGGCAGCAAAGAAGAAAATTCATGCCCCTCAAACTGGGGTGCATTCCAAATTTTGAGTAACGGCCGGAGCATCTCATTAGCACCGGGCTTCAGCCCGGTGATGGCGGTTGAAAACGGATAACGAGCCGTTTCAACGGCTTTTTCAAACGGCAACTTGAACCCGGTGAAACGGGTGGAGGATTGCAACGACCGGGATCACCCGGCTGAAGCCGGGGGCTAATGAGAGTTGTCTGGAAAGTAAGATGCATTCCAACAACTTCGTTTCTTGGTTCCTTTGTTGTTCCGTTTGCCGGCTTTTATTACCATCGCATTCCTTTTCACATGAAACCGCAGGTTTTGTCAAAAATGGGCCGACGCACCACCGAGCCGCCCATCTCGTGGCTCATGCATGCGGCACTTTCACGGCCCAAACTGATTTCACTCGCCGCCGGCTTCACCGACAACACCGCATTGCCCGTTGCCGAAGCGCGCACCGCGTTGAACCAGGTTTTGCGCTCGCCTAAAACCGGCCAGCCCGCGTTGCAATACGGCATCACGGCCGGTGATCTGGCGCTGCGCAAACTGACGGCGGCGCATTTGCGGAAACTTGATTTTCAAGCCGTCGTCTCCTCCTCGTTCTCGTCCTCGTCCCTCGTCCTCGAACTCAAATCGAGGACGAGAACGAGAACGAAGGACGAGGACGAAAAAATATATTCCCCCGAACGCCTGCTCATCACCAGCGGCTCGCAGCAATTGCTTTACCTGACCGCCGAGGCGTTGTGCAACGAAGGCGACAGCGTGCTGGTGGAAGACCCGACCTATTTTGTTTTTCTGGGCATCCTTCAAAGCCGCGGCCTGCGCGCGCGCGCCGTGCGGCTCGAGCGCGACGGCCTCGACCTCGCGCACCTGGAACGCGTTTTGCAATCACTCAAACGCAGCGGCGAATTGCGCCGCGTCAAATTGTTTTACCTTGTCAGCTATTTCCAAAATCCGACCGGCGTCACGACCAGCTTCGGGAAAAAGTGCGGCCTCCTGAAGCTGTTGAAAAAGTTCGAGCGCGCGGCCGGGCATCCGATTTACCTGCTCGAAGATGCGGCGTATCGCGGATTGCGTTTCGCCGGCAATGATGTGCCATCGGCATTGGCCGTGCCCGGCGCGGCGGAGCGTGTGATTTACGCGGGCACCTTCAGCAAGCCGTTTGCGACCGGCGTGCGCGTGGGCTACGGCATTTTGCCCAAGCCGCTGTTCACGGCAATGAAGCACATCAAAGGCAACCACGATTTCGGCACGTCCAACCTGCTGCAACATCTCGTCGCCCGCGCCCTGGCATCGGGAATTTACGGACGGCATGTCGCGCGGCTGCAAAAGCGTTACGCGCAAAAGGCGCGCGTGATGAAGCTGGCGATTAAAAAACATTTTCCGTCCGCCGTCGAATGGTGGGAACCGGAGGGCGGACTTTATTTCTGGGCGCGGCTGCCGCGCGGGTTGGCAACGGGCATGAAATCAAAAGTTTTCTCAACCGCGCTGAAAAACGATGTACTCTACGTGCCGGGCGAACTTTGTTACGCGGACGACCCGGCGCGGCGCAAACCGAATCACGAAATGCGCATCAGCTTCGGCAGCGCCAGCGAGAAAGACATCCGCGAAGGCATCAAACGGCTGGGCAATGTGTTGCGGAAACTATTGAAGTAAAAAACAGTCCAATCAAGGGTTAAGCCTCATAAGTCAAATCCCGCCTCTTTCAAAAAATCTTCTCGCTCTTTAGGTGACATCCTTTCGTAGAAATATCTTATCGTATAACCTCCGACGAGCCTCTTCCCATCGATGAATTTCCAGTCGCTGATTTCCGAGATATTCAAGGAAACCTTTTGTCCAATCTTTACTTCGCGGGTTTCTTCTGCCTCGTTTGCAACCACACCATTCAAAGCTCCGTTGTTCTCTTCTAAAACCTTTATCCACAGATGCTCTACCTCGCCAGAGGGTGTCGGATACGGCTTCTTAACATAAAAATCTTTTGTGCCAGGTTTCTGATCGTGAAATGCTTGGATAAATTCACTAGACGTAGCCTTGGCTTTCGCTATGGCTGCGGCCATCGCAGCGTCATCCGATGAGACATGCGTATAATTGCTGCCTTCTTTGCTATGGGAGCAGCCCGAAAACGCGAGTAATGAAATCGAAACGACTTTTGTAACTAACAAGCGCATATGCTGACTCAAATTTAGATGGCAATTGCGGTTATCTCTTTTCAAAATTGATTTTGCGCTCCCCTCAAACTTTATGTTTAGCGCGAATCACCCCGGTGGCCAGGCCATGCGACGACCGCCAAGGATGTGAACGTGCAGGTGCGGCACGCTCTCACCGCCATCCTTGCCGTTGTTGATGACCAGCCGGTAGCCGCCTTCGTTCAACCCCAGTTTGCCGGCAATTTCGGCGGCTTTCAGAAGGAGATGACCGAGCAGCGGCTGGTCTTCCGCCCCGGCCTCGGCCAGGCGCGGAATGACCTTTTTGGGAATGACCAAAACATGCTTCGGCGCCTGGGGATTGATGTCGCGCAGCGCAAAGACCAAATCGTCTTCGTAAATAATGGTCGCCGGAATTTCGCGGGCGATGATTTTTTCAAAAAGTGTTTTACTCATGTTTTAATTTAGACACGGATTGCACGGATTTTCACGAATAGATTTCAACCCCTCACCCGGCCTTCGGCCACCCTCTCCCCGTTTGGCGGGGCGAGGGGCGCGTTTATTAAATTCTTTTGCCTGACTGATGCCTGACTGATTGCGGACGCCGCAACGCGGCGCTCGCCCCTCCGAAAATTGTTTATTCCACCACCAATGCGCAATCGCCTTGCTCCGTTTCGGCAGTAAGGCAGCGGCGGAGGTATTCGACGATGTGGTCCTGCAATTTTTCGCAACGGACACTCCAGCGTTGCGCGCCGGTGAGCTGCTTGACGCAGCCGCGCAGTCCGCAAAAGCGCAAAACGCGCGGCGACTGGCGGAGTTGGGCGCGAAGTTCGTCGCGCAGTCGCGGGAAAAAGAAAAGTTCGAGACTGTCGGCGGATTCGCGCGCGAACAGACAAAGGTCGGTTTCGACAATTTCCCGCGAGCGGCTTTCCAGCGCGCCGGCGCGGAAGACAAAGCCGAGCTTGCGCAGAACTTTTTCCAAGGCGCCGGCGAATTCGCCAATGGTGACCGTTTCGCGTTCCAGTTCGTTTTTGAAATAGTGGAAGACGGACGCAGTGGCGTGGCTCAACACTTCCGGGTCGAGCAAACCCTCGGCGTTGCCGGTGAGTTCCACGGAAATCATTTCCACCGAGCACGGGACGCTTTCGCCGCTGGATAGTTGGAAGAGCAGGCAATCGGATTGGAGCGCGATCATTGCTTGGCCTCCAGTTTTTTGACTTCGTGAACGAAGTCGGTGGCTTCCTGAAACCGGCGATAGACACTGGCAAAACGCACGTAGGCGACTTTATCAATGTCGCGCAGCCCATCCACAACCATTTTGCCGATGAACTCGGCGGGCACTTCGCCCTCGAATTTGCCGGTCACTGCGGCGACGATGTGGTCCACCAAATCTTCCATGACTTGCGGACTGACGGGGCGCTTCTGACAGGCTTTTTTGATGCCGGATAAAAGTTTTTCGCGTGTAAATTCCTCATGCCGCCCATCGCGCTTGAGCACCAACAAGCCTTCACGTTCGACCTCCTCGTAGGTGGTGAAACGATGGTTGCACTTGGAACACTCGCGGCGGCGGCGAATTGTGGCTCCTTCACGCGACGCGCGCGAATCAATGACTTTGTCTTCCTGACAGCCGCACTTGGGACAACGCATAAGGCCACTTCTAAT
>DLMG01000393.1:0-193 GCA_002479245.1 Verrucomicrobia subdivision 3 bacterium UBA7542
ATTTTTCCTGCAATGAGCCGACGGCGCTGACGCTGATGATCCAGGCGACGCCGAGCTTTTTCATCGCCCAGATGTTGGCGCGATGGTTGAGTTCGCCGGGCAGAATCCGATGACCCCGCCCGTGGCGGGGAAGAAAAACAACGTCACGTCCGGTGAGCTTGCCGGTCAACAAATCGTCCGATGGCGGGCCGAA
>DLMG01000393.1:316-7784 GCA_002479245.1 Verrucomicrobia subdivision 3 bacterium UBA7542
GTGCCGCCGATGATGCCAATGCGATGATTAGACATGGGCGCTTTATAGCATTGTCCCGGCAAAAAGTCCCGGTATTTTTCCCGGCTGGCGTTGGGGCGGCGGTTTGTTAGACTGGGGGCGTGGAACTGTTTCAGCGCATTTTGAAGACGGCCATTGAAGGCGGCGCGTCGGACGTGCATTTGAAAATCGGCACGCCGGTCATTTTTCGCATCAACCGCGAATTGATCGCGGTGGATTCCCCCCACCCGACCCCGGAATGGATGGGAAAAATTGTCGAAGCCGTCACGCCGGTGCATTTGAAAAAGCGCCTCGACGAGGAACGGGAAATTGATTTTTCGTATTTTGTTCCGGGCGTCGGCCGTTTCCGCACCAATCTGTATCAACAGCGCGGCCAATGGTGTCTGGCCATGCGTTTCGTCAAGACCATTGTGCCGAGCTTTGAAGAACTCGGGTTGCTTCCGCAGGTGCGGAAAATCGCCGAATCCCCCCGCGGCATTGTGTTGGTGGCCGGAGCGACGGGTTGTGGCAAATCCACCACCCTCGCAGCCATGATTGAACACATCAACAGTAATTTCAAAAAACACATTATTACGCTTGAAGACCCGATTGAATACGTTTTTGAGGACAACCAGTCGGTGATTGAGCAACGGGAAGTTGGCCTCGACACGCTTTCGTTCCATCACGCGCTCCGGAACGTTCTGCGCCAGGACCCGGACATCATCATGATCGGTGAAATGCGGGATGACATCAGTTTTTCCGCGGCCATGAGTGCGGCGGACACGGGGCATCTGGTATTGTCCACGCTGCACACAACCAACGCGTCACAATCCATCAGCCGCATCCTTGAATTCTTCAAGGCCGAAGAGCGCGAGCAAATCCGCCGGCAAATC
Source organism: Verrucomicrobia subdivision 3 bacterium UBA7542 (assembly GCA_002479245.1). Classification (GTDB taxonomy): domain Bacteria; phylum Verrucomicrobiota; class Verrucomicrobiia; order Limisphaerales; family UBA11358; genus UBA11358. The sequence goes on from DLMG01000393.1 coordinate 1,207, forward strand.
GCCGCCACCTTGTACGCGGTGGTCTGCCAGCGCATGGTCGGCACTCTGGACGGCAAATCAACCCCGGCTTTGGAAATCCTCATCAACACACCAATGGTCAAAAAACTCCTCGAAGACAACCGCCTCGACAAATTGCCCGCCGCCATAGAAACCAGCGTGGACGATGGCATGCTCACCTTCAATCAGTCCTTGTTCGATTTGGTCAAGGCGGGACGCGTGACGGAGAAAGAGGCCATGTCCAAAGCCACCAATCCCCAGGCCCTGGAAATGAATTTCAAAGGCATCTTCCTGGATGAAGGCCGTCGTATTATCAGCAGTTGATTCAACGTCTGCTGAACCGGCCATAAAACCCGCAATTGACTTAATCTCGACCTGGCGTATCGTTTTTCGGCATGCGAGTGTCGAAGAAAACTGATTATGCGTTGCGCGCCTTGTTTACATTGGTGGATCATTTTGGCGGTGCGCCGATACCGATTCGTGAACTGGCCCGGCGGAACGACGTTCCCAAACGTTTCCTCGAACAAATCATGCTCAAACTCAAGGCGCAAGGTTGGGTGGACAGCGTGGCCGGTGTGCGCGGCGGATATGTGCTCGCCAAAGATCCAGGCAAGATTACGATGGGTGAGGTGGTGAGGCTTTTTGACGGCATAATAGCGTCGATTGACTGTGTTTCGGTTACGGGTTACAAGCGGTGTTCGCAAGAGCCGGTCTGCCGGTTCAGGCGTGTGTTTCTCGACGCACGCAATTACGTTGCCGGGTTGATGGAGCACTCAACGCTCGCCGAAGTTTCCAAGGGCGCGCCAGTGTCAAAACAGGAGATTTCAGCCGGTTTTATTGGCGGAGAAGGCATTTAGGAAAAAATTCAAAAAACCAGTTGACAAGTCCGGCAGATCGTGGATAATAACGACAAACCAAGTCGTTAATAGAATGAAGAATGAAATTAAAAATATAGCTTCAAGTTGCTGCATTTGGCAGAAGTTTGCAGCAGGTGGAGCAGCGGTTTTTATTTCGTTAGAATGACGACTCAAAATGTCGCTATTTAAAACATCAAATTGGCTTTGCAAATTAGTGTGAAATTTATTGATATGAACTCGATTCAGATTAAATCGGAGAGCAGCGCCGATCAACAATCGGACTGGCTGGAAGTGGTCCGGCGGCAGGTTGGGTCGTTGCATTACGGCGTGGTGCAAATTGTCGTGCATGATTCACAAGTCACGCAGATTGAAAAAACCGAGCGCGTGCGGCTGGGGAAAGCCCGCGCACAAACAATTCAGGACGACCTGAAATAAACTCAAATGCCGGCCGGATGGCCGGAGGCGAAACAACACAACACAACGAAGACAACATGAAACTTAATCAGTTGATTCTTGCGACCTTTGCCGGGTTGCAATTTATTTTCCCGGCAACGGCTGCCGATGACACGGCCACCAACGCCACTGGCGCCGCGCAAGCCGAAATCCCCGCCTATACTGCGAGTGGCGGGGCCACCCAGTCCGTGGAAGCGGCGGAGATTGAAGCCTTGAAAAAAGAGGTTCAGGAACTGAGTCAAAAAGTCCAGACGCTCGCACATCAGCGCGATCTGGACCAGCAAACCAACACCGACACCGCCCAGCAGCAAATTCAGGATCTTGACCAAAAGGTGCGGATTCTCGAGCGCCAACGCGAACTGGACCAGGAGTCCGCCGCCGCTCTGGCCAAAACCCAGCCACGCATCACGGTCGGCGCGAATGGTTTCAGTTTCGGTTCCGCCGATTCGAATTTCGTGGTGGCCCTGCACGGCGTGGTGCAGGTGGACAGCCGCACCTTTCAGCAAAACGACAAGGTGCCGGGCAACGACAGCATTTTGTTGCGCCGGGCGCGCCCGATCCTTTCCGGAACCGTGTTCCGCGACTTTGACTTCCTTTTCGTGCCTGATTTTGGGAACGGCACACCCGGAGCCTCCAGCTCTGCGACCACGCCGAGCATTTACGACGCCTATGTGAATTATCGCTACTCGCCGGCGTTCCAGATCCAAGCTGGCAAATTCAAGGCACCGGTCGGGCTGGAGCAATTGCAGGCGGACGTCAACACCTCTTTAAATGAACGTTCGCTGGTCACGGACCTGGTGCCGAACCGGGACCTGGGTTTCGAACTGCACGGTGACATTGCCGGCGGCGTGTTGAGTTATGCGGCCGGCATCTTCAACGGCGTGGGCGACGCCCGCAACTCGAGCAACATCGGTTTTCAGGATGACCGGGAATTTGACGGGCGATTGTTCATCCAGCCATTCAAGCAAACCAGCCTCAAGCCCCTTCAAAACCTGGGCTTTGGCGTTGGCGGCAGTTGGGGTGATTCGTCCATCACCAACACCCTCGAATTGCCAAACACGACGGGCGGGTCACAGCCGGGATACTTCACGGACGGGCAGCAGCAATTCTTCGCCTACACCAACGGCGTGGTGGCCGCCCGCTCTCACTGGCGGCTGTCACCGCAAGGCTATTATTACTATGGCCCGCTGAGTTTGATGGGTGAATATACGATTTCCGACCAGGACGTACGCAACGGTGCACATTCGGCGGATTTGCAAAACACCGCCTGGGAAATCTCCGGCGGCTGGGTGTTGACGGGCGAGGACGCCACGTTCAACGGTGTGACGCCGAAGCATCCGTTTAACCCCCATAACGGTCAATGGGGAGCATTGCAGGTGGTGGGACGTTACGCGGAACTGGACGTTGACAACGCGGCTTTTCCATTTTACGCGAATCCGGCGGCATCGGCTTCCGAGGCACGGTCATGGTCGGCAGGATTGAACTGGTATTTGAACCAGAACATCCGGGTCAACGCCAGTTTCTCCCATACCTCATTTAGCGGCGGTGGCAACGCCACCGGCAGCGCGGCCGCATCTCCGCCGGGCAGCGTTACCGGTCATTCAGAAGACGTGTTCTTCACCCGCGTGCAAATCGGCTTTTAACCAAAAAATACGACCCCATGAAAACATTCCTGAAAATTCTTGTTCCGCTGGCTTTCTCCCTTGCCGTTGCGGCCAGCGCAAAGGAAATCAAACTTCTGAATGTCTCCTACGACCCCACCCGCGAGTTGTATCAGGATTACAACGCTGCGTTCGCCAGATATTGGAAGGCCAAAACCGGCGACAACGTGGTCGTCGCGCAATCGCACGGCGGTTCCGGCAAACAGGCGCAGTCCGTCATCAACGGTCTCGAAGCCGACGTCGTCACGCTCGCGCTGGCTTATGACATTGACGCGATTTCGCAACAGGCAAAGTTGCTGCCCGCCGACTGGCAAAAACGTCTGCCGGACAACAGCACGCCTTACACCTCGACCATTGTGTTTCTCGTGCGCAAGGGAAACCCGAAAGGCATCAAGGATTGGGACGACCTCGTGAAGTCAAACGTGGTGGTCGTGACGCCGAATCCGAAAACCTCCGGCGGCGCGCGCTGGAATTACCTCGCCGCGTGGGCTTACGCGCTCGACAAATATGGTCATGACGACGCCAAGGCGCGCGACTTCGTCAAGCGGCTTTACAAGAACGTGCCCGTGCTCGATTCCGGCGCGCGCGGCTCGACCACGACGTTCGTTGAGCGCGAAATCGGCGACGTGTTGCTCGCGTGGGAAAATGAGGCATATCTCGCCATCAAACAATTCGGCGCGGACAAGTTTGACATCGTTACCCCGCCGCTGAGCATCCTGGCCGAGCCGCCGGTGGCCGTCGTGGACAAGGTGGCGAAGAAGCACGGGACGACCGAGGTGGCGAGGGCTTATCTCGAATACCTTTACTCCGACGAAGGCCAGGACATCGCCGGCCGGAATTTTTATCGTCCGCGCTCGGAAAAGGCCGCGGCGAAATATGCCAGCCAGTTCAGCCCGGTGAAACTCGTTACCGTGGACGAGGTTTTCGGCGGCTGGCAGAAAGCCCAAAAAAACCATTTCGCCGGCAACGGGGTCTTTGACCAGATCTTCCAACCATAAAACCGGTTCGTGGTTCCTCTGCGATGGGGGTGGCGGCCGGTAAAGGCCGACCGTCGCCCCACGCAAAAGAGAGACCCCCGGCCCAATCGAAAACGTTATGTCAATCGTTGCAACTCAATCCCAAATCGCCGCCCAACCGCCACTGGCGCGCCAGCGTTCCATCGCCGACCTGCTTGCGCCGCTGGATCAAATCGCCGCCCATTCACCCAACCTCGTGGCGAACCACGACGCCATTTTTGAAACCGGGGGTGAGACTTACACCCTGCCGCGATATTTGTTTGTTGGGCCGAAGGGCGGCGACACGCCGATTCGCATCGGGATTTTTGCGGGCATTCATGGTGATGAGCCGGAAGGCGTGCGCGCGGTGGTTCAATTTCTCAAATTGCTGGAAGCCAGGCCGGAACTGGCCGCCGGTTATTATTTGTCGTTCTATCCGGTCTGCAATCCGACCGGCTTCGAAGACGGCACGCGCCACTCGCGCAACGGCAGGGATTTGAACCGCGAATTCTGGAGCAACTCCAGCGAACCCGAAGTCCGGCTGTTGCAGGCCGAACTCATTTCGCGTTCCTTCAATGGCATTATTTCGCTGCACACCGATGACACCAGTGACGGCTTTTACGGCATCGTGCGCGGCGCGACGTTGACCAAGCATCTCATTGAGCCTGCGTTGCAGGCCGCCGGGAAATTTCTGCCGCGCGACCGGCGTCCAATCATTGACGGCTTCCAGGCGCGCGACGGCGTCATCCGCGATGCTTACGATGGCGTGTTGAGCGCGCCGCCGAAAGTACGGCCGCGTCCATTTGAAATCATCCTCGAAACGCCCCAGGCGCCGCCGACCTTTTTGAAGGAATGCGCGTTTGTCGCGGCGCTCAAAACCATTTTGACCGAATACCGCAAATTCATCGCTTACGCACCAAACCTGTAACATTAACATTATATGAGCCGAATATTCAATGACATTACTGAAACCATTGGCAACACCCCGCTCGTGCGCCTAAACCGCACGGCGAAAAAGCACGGCGCCATCGCCGACGTGCTGCTCAAACTCGAATTCTTCAACCCGCTCTCCAGCGTCAAGGACCGCATTGGCATCGCCATGATTGACGACGCGCTCAAGTCCGGGGCCATCAGCCAGGGCACCGTGCTTATCGAGCCGACCAGCGGCAACACCGGTATTGCGCTGGCGTTCGTCGCGGCGGCGAAGGGGCTGAAACTCATTTTGACGATGCCCGAAACGATGAGTCTGGAACGCCGAAAACTGTTGAAAATTCTTGGCGCGAAGCTCGTGCTTACCGAGGGCGCCAAGGGCATGAAGGGCGCCATTGCCAAGGCCGAGGAACTGAATAAACAAATTCCCAACAGCTTCATTCCCCAGCAGTTTTCCAATCCAGCCAACCCGGAAATCCATCGCAAAACCACCGCCGAGGAAATCTGGCGCGACACTGACGGCAAGGTGGACTTTGTCGTCGCGGGCGTGGGCACCGGCGGCACCATCACCGGCATTGCGGAGGTCATCAAGAAACGCAAGCCGTCATTCAAGGCGGTTGCCGTTGAGCCGGCAAAGTCGCCGGTCATTTCCGGCGGCGCGCCCGGCCCGCACAAGTTGCAGGGCATCGGGCCGGGTTTCATTCCGGCGAACTTGAACACCAAAATCGTGGACGAAGTCATCAAGGTGAACGAGGAGGATTCCGGCCCGATTTCCAAGGAGGTCAACCAGCTAGATGGCATTCCCATCGGCATTTCCAGCGGAGCGGCGGTCTGGGCGGCGTTGCAGGTGGCCAAACGCCCGGAAAACAAGGGCAAAACCATCGTGGCCATTGTGCCATCGTCATCCGAACGCTACCTTTCCACGTGGCTGTTCACTGACATCAACACTGACGCCGACGACGTCAGCAATCTATTTTCGCGTGATGCATAATTGCATTCAACCAATTCCACAATATCATTAACAACCAACGAGTCATTTAGATTATGAGCATTCAAACAAAAGGTCTTAGCACGCTGGCGCTGCACGCCGGCCAGGTCCCCGATCCCACCACCGGTTCACGCGCCGTGCCGATTTACCAGACGACGTCCTACGTCTTCAAAAATACCGAGCACGCGGCGAATCTTTTCGCCTTGAAGGAATTCGGGAACATTTACACCCGCATCATGAACCCGACCACCGATGTTTTCGAACAGCGCATTGCCGCGCTGGAAGGCGGCACCGGCGCGCTCGGCGTGGCGTCCGGTTCGGCGGCCATCACTTTTGCGCTGCTCGCCATCACCCGGGTGGGCGATGAAATCGTGGCGGGAAACAACCTTTACGGCGGCACTTACCAGCTCTTCCATTATACTCTGCCCAAGCTGGGCCGCACGGCGAAGTTCGTGAACTCCCGCGACCCGGAAGCGTTCCGCAAGGCCATCACGTCCAAGACCCGCGCCCTCTACATCGAGACCGTTGGCAATCCCAAGCTCGACGTGCCGGATTTTGAGGCGATCGCCAAAATCGCGCACGAGGCCGGTCTTCCGCTCGTCGTGGACAACACGGTCGGCGTCGGCTTGGTGCGGCCGTTTGATCACGGCGCGGACATCATCGTCACGTCGGCCACGAAATACGTCGGCGGTCACGG
>DLMG01000272.1 GCA_002479245.1 Verrucomicrobia subdivision 3 bacterium UBA7542
GGCGAAGGCCAGCAGAAACGTTATTTCGTCCGCGACCTCGCGTTGCTGCTCGAAGAGTGGCACGGCGTGCAGGAGCGCATGAAGAACCAGCCGCCGGCGACGTGCGTTTTTCAAGAACCGGATTTGATTGAGCGCACCGTGCGCGATTTTTTGACCGAAGACGTCGAACGCATTGTCGTGGACAATCAAAAAGCCCACGACCGGATGCGGGAGATGGTCGCCAGGATTTCACGGCGTTCGGCCGACAAAGTAAAGCTGTACACCGACGCCCAGCCGATTTTTGACCGGTTCAACATCAGCAAGCAATTGGAGAATGCCTTCTCGCGCCAGGTGCATTTGAAGAGCGGCGGCTACATCGTCATTGACGAAACAGAGGCGCTGGTGGCGATTGACGTGAACACAGGCCGGCATAAGGGCAGCCGCGACCAGGACACCACGATCCTGAAGGTGAACCTCGAAGCTGCCGAGGAAATCTGCCGCCAGCTCCGGCTGCGCAACATGGGCGGACTCATCGTGCTCGATTTCATTGACATGAAATCACGCCGCGACCAGCAGTCCGTGTATCAGCGCGTCAAGGAAGGTCTGCGCCGCGACAAGGCCAAGACCCACATCCTGCCCATTTCGCAGCTCGGCTTGATGGAAATGACGCGCCAGCGCCACACCGAAAGCGTGCGTTCGGCGGTGTATGACGATTGCCCGTATTGCAAAGGCCGCGGCAAGGTGAAAAGCACATTGACGATGAGCGTGGAAATCCAGCGCAAGCTGCAGGAGATTTTGAAAACGCGCGAGCGCGACGAGTCGGATTTCCAACTGCGCATCGTGGTGAACCCGACCGTGCTGGAACGGTTGCGCACCGAGGACGAAAAGCTTCTCATCGAGATGGAAAAACGCTACTTCGGCAAGCTGTCCTTCCGGGCCGACACCGGCATGCACGCCGAACAGTTCAAAATTGTGAATGTGGAAAACAACGAGGAACTGGCCAGCGTCGGGGCTTGAAAATCGGTGGGGCGAGACTACTGGCGAGCCGACAAACAACGGCTCGCGAGGACGCTCGCCCCACCAAAAAATCAAAAAACGCCTCGCGGGAAACTGCGGGCGTTTTTATTTCGCGCGAAGGTTTGGAAATTTTGCAGCCCATCCTCTTATTGAGCCGGTGTTATGTTTTATTAAGTTTAAGGGTGAAGCGAACCAACTTGTGACCAATAGAAGACACGATTTCCACATCGGCAGGGAAGATCGTATGCAAGGTCAATCGCGAAGGCGTGTCGGGTCGGACTCCAGGTGTATTCTTCCCGTCCGCTCCAATTTGGGTTTCGATAAAAACTGAGAGCTTGCCATCCGCGAGCGGTGTTGCGGTGAGAGTGCAGTCCTTTCCATCGAGACTTAGATGCTTCGGAGTTTTGGCGGAAAGTTCGACCACCCCCCAATCTGTCAAATTGCTGGAGGACGGCTTGCTGCAACCTGGAAGAAGTAAAACGCCGGCTGCGAATACAATTACAATTGATTTTTTCATCATGGGTTTATGAACACCATGTTTGGCAACTGGTTTCGGCCCAACATATAATGGACGGCCTGTCTGAAGCGTATCCCGTTTCAAAAAACGACCGTAATTTGGGCTGAAATTGCTGTGCTCATATTCGGGGTCACTGCGCAACCTCCGGTGAAGAGGCGTAATATCTCCTGCCGCTAAACTGCCGGATCTGGGTTTCCCTACTTTTGGCGTCAGTGAGATGCCTGACCGTATCGGTGACGGGATCAATCACCTGTGCTTGCTCCTGGCACATGAACACCAGCCTCCATGCTCCGCTGGTGGTTGGCGGCGGGACCAAGAACGTGAAAGCCTCGCCCGGCCTCAGATCCTCCTTAACACCAATCCAGTCGCGCACAGCGTGGCTCGCGCTGCCGGTCAACGGCGTGCGCACCCAGGCTCCCGCGCTCACCAGTTCAAGCGCCTCTGGCACGCAAGCAATGTGCGCCCTGGTGCAGTTACTGAGGCAAAACATTGCGAAACTGCCTGTGGGGAGATTGGTAACGCCAAGAAAAAGGAGTGAGGCATCCCGCGCCGGTGACAAGCGTGCAGTAGTACTATCCCGCTTGGCCAAAAGCGCAATGATCACGCCCAGCGCGAGGACTAGGCAAGCGGCGCTGATAACTCTTTTCATGGTGCTAGTTTAACACCGCAATTGACGCACCGTTTCGGATAAGTCGGACGCATCGTCATGACGCCGAACAGATAATGGACGGCCGGTTCTACAGTCTATCCTTTTTCATAAAACGACCGTAATTTGGACTAAAATTGCCGTCCAGCATATTCTTATGCCGTTTATGGTCACGCCATCTGTTTGTTCCAGCAAAGGCTGCCAATCAAAGTTTCCCCTTGGTACTCGGTAACTGGTCGGCGCGCGGAGCATCGAGCGTCAGACTTTGGACTTTTTCTGAAACTGGCCGTGATTGCCTTCGAGCAATCCGCGAAAAGACAAATCCTCGTCCAATTCCGGCCAATGCAAACCAAACGGAGAAATTTCAATGTGATTCAACTGCCGGCATGTGCCGCGTGCAAGCCGGGGATTGGCCGCGACAGGGAAACGGATTTCCGCGCCACTTTCCATGCGGACGACGATTTGTCCGTTCACATGAGCGGCGGCAACGGCGGTGTCAGTCAAGGTGTTCATGCCACTTCTCAATTATCAGCTTTTTATTTTCTTCCGCAAGTTTTTCAGCTTTGGACAATTCACGGAGCTTGAGGCCCTGCGATTCGCGCAGCTCCACCTGCTTCTCCACCTCGAACACCGCTTCGCCACCGCCGTAGCGGACGTGGACGTGAATCGGACGATGTTCGTTGCTGTAAAAGAAAAACCTGAATCCGTCCTTCTCAAAAATGGTTGGCATGGCGATGGTCGTTTTAACCAGTGCGTGGCGGGGGAGGCAAATTCAAAGTTTCCCCTTGGTGCTCGGCAATTTGCCGGCAATGCGCGGGTCGCGCCGACAAGCCGCGTCCGTGGCGCGGGCAAACGACTTGAACAGCGCCTCCACGATGTGATGCGGCTCGTCGCCGTAGAGCAGTTCCAGGTGCAGATTGCAGCGGGCTTCGTTGGCGAAGGCCTGGAAAAATTCGCGCGCGAGGCCGAAGCGAAACGCGCTTGATGGATCCTGGAATTTTTCGGATTGGGCAACGCGCTTTTGGGCAAATTCGTTCAGTCCGCGCCAGACCAGATGCGGTCGCCCGCCAAAATCAATGACGCAACGGGCAAGACATTCATCCATGGGCACGTAGGCTTCGCCGGTGAACGGGTTTTTCGGATGAAACCCCGCGCCGTAACGGCGGATGCCCCTTTTGTCACCGAGCGCGAGCGTGAACGCCTGGCCGAGCGCGATGCCGCAATCCTCGACCGTGTGATGGGCGTCCACTTCCAAATCACCGCGGCAGCGCAAATACAAATCCACCGTCGCGTGCTTCGCGAAGAGCGTGAGCATGTGATCGAAAAACGGGATGCCGGTTTTGACCGTGGATTTTCCCTGACCGTCAAGGCTGAGGCTGATGGCGATGCGGGTTTCTTTGGTGTTGCGCGAGATTTTTGCCTGCCGGGCTTTCATGGCGGCGATTAAACCAGAGCGGCGCGGGAAAAACAAAGCGCAATCTCACAGTCAGCGGGTTTCAATTTGATTGACGAACGTGCCGCTGTTCCAGCGTTCGGCCGCATTACAGGCCGCCAGGATTTGGGAATGGTCAAACCCTAATGACGAATTCCTAAAGAATGACCAAGCCCGAAATGCCAATCGCGTTCATTTTGTTATTGAACGCTTGAACATTCCTTAGTCGTTCGGATTTAAGAATTAGACATTTTCCAGGCGCAGGCCGTCGCCACCCAACCAAGACACCCCATTGCACGGTTAGTAAGGGGCAGCCGACGGAGCATTTGTTTGCGCCGCCATTGTCTTTTTGATTTCGTCAATCCGCTGTTGCAGCGCGTTCGGGTCCGGCGAAACTTTTTGGGCGGCTTGAAACCAATTGATGGCCTGCGGCCAGTTGCCGGCTCCCCGTTCGAGTTGGGCAAGGTGAACAGTGATTTCCTCAAATGCGAGCTTGTCGTCTTTTACGGCTTCAGGGTCTTTGGACCATCTATACAAAGCAAGCTGCCAGACGTCCCGCGCGCGACCGGGGTCGCGATCACTTTCGTCGTAAAGCCGGCCCAACTCGAACAAGATCTCGTAGCTGTCGGGATTGTTTCGCAATCCTTCGCGCAGAAACGCTTCGGCTTCCCGTGGCCGGTTGAGGTGCGTGCGCATAAAGAATGAACCGACGGTGTAGGTTTCAATCTTTTGCGGGTCCATGTCCGCCGCCAGCCGCAGCCAGGGCAAAATTTCACGTTCGTTGCCATGTTCCAGATGGGTGTGTTTGGTGATGCGGAAATGGCGGCCAAACCGGTCAATCCAATCCTTCGGTTTGCCGAGAAAGTCCTCCTTGATTTCATCCTCCGGGCTGTCGGTATGGCCGTGGCTTTCGGCAACGATTTCCTTTTGGCCTTCCTCGCGCAGGTCAAAAACGGATGGATAATAGCCGCTGTGAAAATAAAC
>DLMG01000244.1:0-5488 GCA_002479245.1 Verrucomicrobia subdivision 3 bacterium UBA7542
ATTTTTCACGCCTTCCGGCATGGCCATCGGCTGGCGGTCGTGTGCCGCCAGTAAAATTTTTTCCGCGCCGCCCAGATGTGCGATGCGTTGAGCGGCCAGCAGCGCCAGCTCGGTGTCCGGGAACCGCGTGGTGATTTTCTCCAGCGCGGCGCGCGCCGCATCCGCATCCTGCACCAGTTTGAGCTGCCAGTCGGCCAAATGGTTCATCGCGGCGGCAACTTGCTTCGGTGGCGCCTCGGGCCGGTCACAGAAATGATTCAGCGTGATTTCCGCGCCGGGCAGGTCCTTCATGTCCTCCGCCTGAATGCCGGCGAGCAACATCACGCCCTCAAAATCATTCGGGAAACGGGCAAGCTGTTTGCGGATTTCAACAACCGCTTCGAGCGGCTTGTTCAGTTTTCGTTTGCTGATTGCGATGGAATAATACGGCTTGGGTTCCGGCTCTTCACCACCGCCATCAAACAAGTTCGTTAAAGGTTTGCACAGCCATTCGCCAATGTGCGGCGCCCACAGGATTGATATGGCAACCCCAAGAATTATCATGACGAACGGGCCAAAAAAACTGAGTTTGATGGCGCCTATAAAACAGGCGATGGCCAGCGGAACGGTGATTGCCAGCTTGAACAGCATCTTCGCCGGATCATAACTCCGTTTCAACATGCGGAAGAACCCCCAACCGATGACCCCGAGAATAACCACAAGCCCAATCGTCCCTTCCACGATTTTGTAAGTTGTGCTCATGGTGACCAGGCAAAACCCGTTCCGTTTGTCGGCTCGTTCTTAAGTGTCTTCACTGCTGATTGGACAACGCTCGCGCGCCGATGTCACGCTGGCATCATGGGAAAAAGGAGCGCGGGGCGCACGCCGGGCACTGTCCCCGGAGCGCGAGTTGTCCCAACTCGCAGCGGCCAGGGTGCCATGCGAGCCTCAAAGATATTCCAACGTACAAGATGTTTTTCGAGTGCTGCGGCTTGGGACAAGCCGCGCTCCTCTTTCACCCGTAACGGTACGGCTTCTCCATGGGAAACGTGTTCGGCAGATGCCGGATTTCGCACACCCGGCCGTCCGCCAGCAGCACCTCGACGATGTCGAACCGGATTTTTACCTGCGGATTTTTCAGCAGACGCAAATAATCCAGCGCGGTTTGCGAAAGCAACCGCCGCTTGCGCGCATCAACCGCCGCCGCCGGACGCGTCCAATCCTCGGACGACCGCGTTTTGACCTCAACGAACGCCAGGCAATCGTCGTCGCGAAAGACCAGATCAATCTCACCGCGCTTTGAACGGAAATTGGCTGTGAGAAATTTCAGCCCCTGACGCTGCAGATGTTTTTTTGCCGCGTGCTCGCCCAGTTCGCCACGGCGCAGGTGTTCCGGCTTGTCATCACCCGCAAACCGTTTTTTAAATGTTTCCAGCAGGTTCATTCAATCCATCCCGCTTTTTATCGTCCTCGTCCTCGTTCTCGTCCTCGATTTTGTCCCTTCGATTACGAGGACGACGGCGAGGAGGAATCATATGTTATCAAAACAGTTCGCGTTGGGTTGGTCTCAACGGCGCGAAGCTGCGCCGATGAATCGGGCACGGGCCATGCGCCGCAATCGCCGCCAGATGTTGCTCCGTGCCGTAACCTTTGTGCTCGGCAAATCCGTATTTCGGCCAATGCCGGTCAAATTCGAGCATCAACCGGTCGCGCGTGACCTTGGCCAGCACGCTCGCGGCGGCGATGGAATAGCTGCGGGCGTCACCCTGCACAATGGCTGTGTGCGGCACCGGCATGGTCTTGACAGGCCGCCCGTCCACGAGCGCGTGTTCGGGCGCGGGTTGCAATTGCGCAAGCGCGTTGTTCATGGCGCGATGCGTGGCGCGCAGAATATTGATGGCATCAATTTGTCCGGCCCCAACCTGCGCGATGGCAAATTGCACTTCGGGGCACGCGGTAAGAAAGGCAAAGAATCTTTCGCGCTGCGCGGCCGTGAGCTGCTTGGAATCGTTCAAGCCCTCGAGTTCGTGCGGCAAACCGGATTCCGCCCATTTCGACGGCAGGACCGCCGCCGCGGCGACAACCGGTCCGGCCAGCGGACCGCGACCCGCTTCATCCACGCCCGCGACACGGGTCATGCCCTGGGTCCACAGCGCGCGCTCGAATTCAAAGCGGTCGATTGGATTTGCACGGGCCATGGTGTTTGTTTGATTTTAATTTGTTTGGCTGTCGCCGAGCCTAGCGCGTTTTCAAAAGTTGTCAGCCGATTTTTTAAGCGCCGTAGGCGCGGCATATTTGTAGAAAATTACCGCAAAAAATAATTCATCTCCGTTAGGAGCGACATCAAGGAATATGCCGCTCCTGACGGAGCTTGGAACCATCACCAGACAAATCTACACAGATGCCGCGCCTACGGCGCTGCTCAATTCGTTCTTCACACAAAAAAATCCGTGTGCATCCGTGTTCATCCGTGGTTAAATTTTCCCCATGAAAATCGAATCCCTTCATGTCGGCATGGAAGTCCGCCATCCGCAATACGGCGTTGGCGTGGTCAAAACCATTTCTGAAATCACGGCGGAAATTCTCTTCGCCGACGGCAAGCGCGCGGTCGCGCCGGAGGCCGCCGGCCTTGAACCCGCTGAACCGCAAACCACTGTCAGCGGCTTGAACCTGCCGCTCAAACAATTCATCGAGCAAACCGTGGATGCCGCCGTGGTCAGGCTCGGTCTGGAAAAACCGGATTCGGTGATTGAAAAACTTGGCCTCCGCTGGCACGGCGGCAAGCTGGTCATGCATCCCGCCGACCCGGCATTGCAAACCAAGGAAGTGCCGCTCGAAGCCTTTTTTCACAAAATCGTGATGATGCGAAACAACCTTCGCGTGCTGGAGCAAAAGATCAACGGCCACGAGAAGCTTACCGACGGCGAAAAAGTCGAGCTGCAGCAATACATCACGCGCAGCTACGGCTCCATGACCACGTTCAACGTGCTGTTCAAGGAAAAGGAAGACCAGTTTTAAGAAATGGCTTGCTGGGATTCCGCTAAAGGGGCTGCGAACCCAACGCCGCTCTCGTCGCAATCGGGCTGGCGCACACAACGCGCTTGATGCCAGGGAAAAACGTCGTGCCGGACCATGCAAACAGCCGCTGCCAAAATCGGTTTGGGTTGGACGCCCGGGGCAAAGTTTCCTGCTTGCAAAGTCACAGGTTTTCAATTCAATTATGACCAATGGCTCCGAAAAAGGAATATGGCTGGGTTGACTACGCAAATCTCACCCTGAATGTTGTTCAAACGGCCCAACTGGAAAATGTTCGCCATCAGTTGGCGCAGCTTCAGCAGGTTCATCTTGATGAGAGAGCCAAGGCGCAAATTCGAGACCAACTCCGACAAAAAGTCTTTGAAATAGAACAAGCCTTGAAGGAACTTTCGAGCCTTGCGGACAAAACACCGTTGCAAACAAGCACTTCGGGCGGCGCATTGGTGGATGAATGCGGCAATGTCGTCAGTATCGGGCCAACTAGATTGCCAGCGTTTGTTTATATGAATTGTTCACAGTTAAAAGATTATTGTCTGAATACAGGGATAGGTCCCGCCTCATTTAGCGATTTCAACGATAAGGACAGGGTTCAGAAAGTGTTGCTTGAACTAGACGAAGCCATCAATAAAACATACGAACAATTGGATTCATCTTCGCGCAAGGAAGTTGACGAATGCCGTCGTTTTATTGAAGAAGAAACCGAACTTCAGGATTTCATTGGCTGTCTAAAAAACATGAAGGAAAATGAAGTTGATCCTAATGATGCCCAATCTGAGCTTGTACGCAACCAAGCAGAGTTAAATAAAAACGAAAAACTTTATGCTGAATTGAAGCCAGCTTGGGAGAAAGGAAGGCAAACAACAGGATGCGTAGCTGGATTAGTTATCTTAGTTTCGTGGATAGCTGCATTTATAGTAATAGGCATGACTAATGATGATGACGATGCTATTCTAACCCTTGGACTTTTTATTTTTCTTCTTTTCGGGATTCCGTTTCTGGCCATTTTTTTGGCAAAAAATAAGACGAGAAATGAAGAAGTTGAATTTAGAAGCATGCATCCTGGAGTGGACATGGTGGAAATTGACAAACAAATCACTTTTTTAAAAAATCGTTGCAGCAAACTCCAAACATGCCTCGAAGAGGCGGGAAAATTATATGCGACATTCGGCAGACTATCTGAAGCCGAAGCCATAGCACTCCAAAAGCAGCGCCAAGAACGAGTTGCGAAGACAACTTCTTTCACCACAGTTTGAAAATTTTAATTTATGACAATGAACTACGACAAATTAAGGACAATTCTGTCAAAAACAAATTTTGGCAAGTTAAAATCTCCAGTCAGTGAGATTACCAATGGCGATAATCATTTTGTCGTCTTAGACAATTCAACAACAAACAGCGAGTCTACTAGCGAAGTTGTAGTTTGCATTGGAGCAAATTACACACAAGGTGAAGCGCAAAATTGCACCTCTGCTTTTATCGAAGATGACGGTAAGCCGATGCGGAAAAATCTGAATCTGGGGCTCAAAAACTTTGCAAATAAAAAATCTGCTTGGGTTGAAAATAAACACGCGCCAAATAATTTCCAGCTTGAAGAGTCATTAAAAAACGAAAATTATCATTTAGTAATCACAAATTTTTGCCCGTTTGACACTATAACGAAATGGCAGGACAACCTCGAATCCGAAAGGGCTGACTTACTCGGTTTTGATGATTGGACGTTTAAACACCTCGACCAACTTTATTCCGAATTGAAAAAGCTGAACCCGCTTTGGATTGGTCATGGACTTCACTCGGAAATTCCATGTCTTTTTCGACAATTCCAACGGCGTAAAGACATTCTTCGATGGCTGTTAATGCCAAACCTTTCGTATTGGTATAATTACGAAAAATGGCCGTTCAGCAAAAGCGAATAGGAACGACGCGGTCAATGATCTCGTGTTGATCAATGCTGACGAGGCGATATTGGTGCTGGTGTAATTGAATAGAGCCTGTCCGGTTAAGTGTCCGAATTATTTTCGCTGTCCTTTTAGCCAAAGCGAAACTTCGTCGTGGTTCATCACATCGTAAGCAACTAGGGCTTTTCCGTCATGAATAAACACCACCTGCCATTGCAGATGCACACGGATTTCATAGGAGCGCCGGGCCAGTTTGCGAAGCCCAAGCCCCCGATGTTGATGCGGATCGCCAAAAGCGGAGCCAACGTCAGCAATGGCTTTGGCGGCTTTTTCCCGCACGACCGGCGGCAGCTTGTCCGCCGTCTTTTTGATTCGTTCCGAGAGCAGAACGCGAATCATAACTTGCCGGTGAAGGGTGCCAGCTTGCCCGCTTTACGCGACAAGGTGATTTCAGCCAGCGCGGAATCTTCCGCCGCCGTTGCCTGGGCCAGCGTCACCCCGTATTCGTCCAACGCCGGAAAATCACTGGGGCGAAACGGCAGGCCGCGCAATTTAACCATTTGCGCAAAAAACATGGA
>DLMG01000244.1:5615-12995 GCA_002479245.1 Verrucomicrobia subdivision 3 bacterium UBA7542
CGAAGTCTGATTTGCTCAGTCATGCCTCAAATGTGCCACAGCATTAAACGCTGTCAAGATATTCAAAATGGATTTCCCGACGTTGCGAAAAGTTCACCGTTCAAAGACGCTTTTTTGCAAAGGCTCGTCCTGAGGCTGTCTTCAAGTAGCGTTCAAACTCAATGGCACGCTGGCGTTCGGTGAAGGCGATGGCGGTTTTTATCCGCCACGGCCGGAATTTAATTGTATGCGGGACCTGGCCGGCGTTATGCGTTTTCAAACGGTCCTGCAAATCTTCCGTGAAACCAATGTAGAAATGTTTTTCGCTACTTTCGCTTTGCAAGATATAGACGTAGAAAAATTTCATTCGGAATGACTGGCTGGCTTGCCGAGCCGTTCGCCTTCACGTTGTTTCGGCGAGACAAGTAGCCCGCTTGTCCGTTGTCGAACCAGCCCGCCTACGCCGCCGGCGATCTTTCTGGCTTGCCGAGTCGAAGCTCGAAGCGCGTCGGTTAATCGCCGGTCTTGGCCCGCCTACGCACTTCGTGCTTCCGCCTTCGTTTCACTTCGGCGCGACAGGCCGGCGCGGCAGTCTTCGCTCTACGCTCTGGAAAAACTGGCCTGCCATCCGTAGCTCGGAACTGTTGACGAGAGAGTCCTCCTTTGCCGAGGCTTCCAACTTCGCTAAAGCTTCGATGGACAAGCCGGAGGACACCATCCTTCGCTCGGAATCTCCAGAGGTCAGTTCCGAGCGAAGGATGGTGCGCGCTGCAGGGTTTGAACCTGCGACCCCTTCCGTGTGAAGGAAGTGCTCTACCGCTGAGCTAAGCGCGCGACCGTCTGACAGGATATTCACCACCCGCGTTATTTCAAGATTTTCTTAAAACCGTGTCGCGTTGCGCCCATTCGGGATTTGCTTCCGGGTAATCCAGATTGTAATGCAGTCCGCGGCTTTCAGGCCGTATCTGCGCGCAACGCACAATCAATTCCGCCACCGTGGCGATGTTGCGCAATTCCAGCAGGTCGCTCGTGACGATGAAGTTCCAATAGTAGTCGTGGATTTCCTCCTGCAAGTTCGCAATGCGCTTCTGGGCGCGCGCCAGCCGCTTGTTCG
This sequence comes from Verrucomicrobia subdivision 3 bacterium UBA7542, assembly GCA_002479245.1. GTDB lineage: Bacteria > Verrucomicrobiota > Verrucomicrobiia > Limisphaerales > UBA11358 > UBA11358. The sequence continues at coordinate 6,709 of DLMG01000244.1, forward strand.
TGCGCACGATGCCCACGTAATCCCACATCAGCCGCCGGATTTCGTCCCAGTTGTGCGAAACCACGACCATTTCATCCGGGTTGTGCGCGTCGCCCGATTGCCACAACGGAATTTTCAAATCGGTCTGTGGCAATGAGTTTTTCGTGACGCGCTGCGCCGCACGGTGCGCGCAGACGAGCGCTTCCAAAAGTGAATTGCTCGCCAGCCGGTTTGCGCCGTGCAATCCTGTGCACGCCACCTCGCCGACGGCGTAAAGCCCGGCAATTTCCGTCTCGCCGTCCACGTTCGTCACCACGCCGCCGCATTGATAGTGTGCTGCGGGCACGACCGGAATCGGCTCTTTCGTGATGTCAATGCCGTAACGCAGGCACGTCTGATAGATGTTCGGAAACCGCTCGATGATGAACCGCGCCGGTTTGTTAGTGATGTCGAGCCACACGTGTTCCGCGCCGCTCTTTTTCATCTCGCTGTCAATGGCGCGGGCCACCACATCGCGCGGCGCGAGCGATTTCAACGGATGACAGGCATCCATGAATTCGACGCCTTCGAGCGACTTGAGCACGCCGCCCTCGCCCCGCACGGCTTCGCTGATGAGAAATGACTTCGCCTGCGGATGATAAAGGCACGTCGGGTGAAACTGGATGAATTCCATGTCCGCCACCGGCGCCCCGGCGCGATACGCCATCGCCACACCGTCGCCGGTCGCGATGTCGGGGTTCGTCGTGTAAAGATAAACCTTGCCGCAACCGCCCGTGGCCAAAATCGTCACGGGCGCGGCGAACGTCTCGACGCCGCCCGATTTTTTGTCGAACACATACGCGCCGAGGCAGCGGTTCGTGCCGGCGTGGCCGAGTTTTTGACTGGTGATGAGGTCAATCGCCAGGTGGTTTTCAAAAATCTGGATGTTCGGCTGCCGCGCCGCCGCATTCAGCAATGCCCGCTCGATTTCCCGGCCCGTGACATCCTTCGCGTGCAAAATCCGCCGCTTCGAGTGACCACCTTCCCGGCCGAGATCGAGTTCTTTGCCGCCGTCCTCGTCCGGCGCGTCGCGCTCGGAAAATTTCATTCCCAGTTCGATCAGTTCCGCAATGCGCGCCGGGCCGTCCTCGACGATGGTGCGGACGACGTTTTCCTTGCACAACCCCGCGCCAGCCGTGAGCGTGTCGCGCACGTGCAGTTCGAACGAATCCTCCTTGCTCGTCACCGACGCGATGCCGCCCTGGGCGTAATTCGTGTTTGATTCCGCGCGGTCCTTTTTGGTGACGATGGCCACACGCCCGAGCGGCGCGACCTTCAACGCGAAAGACAGCCCCGCGAGGCCGCTGCCCAGAACGAGATAGTCGAATTGTTTCATTTGCTTTAGCGTCAACCAACCAAAGATCGCGTTAGGCGATTCCAACGCAGGACTTCAGTATGATAGGTGAATGCGGACTCATTCTGATAGTATTCGTCTTGTTCGCTCTCCGACAATAATTCAAACCTTCGTCCATCGCGCCTTCTTACTGTGAACTCATGTTCTACGGCAAAAACGGAGTCTGATTCCCATCCTATGACTTTCCCAATCTCTGCAATGCGCCCAATTTCGGATAATGGCAAATTCAACGGCTCGGAGAAGTCATAAAAGACCAGATCGCATGGCCCCCCCCAGACACATCCTTCAACCGCCAAAACTGTTCCGCCGGTCAAAGGATAGACTGCGGCCCAACAAAACGCTCCGCCATTTCGCGCTGAATCCGGTAAAAAGGCTCTGACATTTGCCCTTGCCAGATCAACAATTGTGTAGCCTTGATAATCTTCACCACAAAGAATGTATTCATTTCCATTTGTATGCTGAACCCAAGCATGCCAGAGGTGTCCGTAGTTGCGTTTCACGTCTGCGATTACCGTTCCGTCAGAAATCCGGGTCACGACACCTCGCGAATATTGCCAAGTATGCGGTCCAGTCGAATATTTTTCTACTGAGAGCAAGTATTTATCGGAAGGAGAACGGAATTCTATGTGTGATCCTGCCACGCAGTTCTCTGGCAAAAAAAACTTTTCAATTGCGCGACGCTTCTGCTGCTGCCAATCATTTTCCAGTCCAGTATGCTTTTCAAAGTTTTGCATTATCTATCAACCTTGTGTTCCCAATAAACACCGCCAGCGCCATGTGCGTGCCCCGCATCACTTTGGCGACCGGCGCCAGCGTGTCCGGTTCGAAAAACTCCACGTAATCCAGTCTCGCGTCAGGTTCGGTTTTAATCAACTTTTTCAAGTCGGATTTCAATTTCTCCGCCGGGACAGCTTTTAACCTTTTCACGGCAGCTTGGGCCGTTTGGATCGCGCGCCATAGCACCAGCGCCTGCCGGCGCAAATCGCCGACGAGATATTTGTTGCGCGAACTCATTGCCAGCCCATCGCGCTCGCGCAACGTCGGTGCGACGATGATTTTCACCGGGAAATTCAAATCCGCCACCATGCGTTTGATGATGGTCGCCTGCTGCCAGTCTTTCGCGCCAAACACCGCCACATCCGGCAAGACGATATTGAACAGCTTGGCCACCACCGTCGTCACGCCGCGAAAATGCGTCGGTCGTGACGCGCCTTCCATGCTCTGCGATAATTTTTCCTCCACGACGTAGGTGCTGTAGCCGCGCTTGTCAAAGCGCGGTTCGTCCGCCGATTCACATCGGCGGCTACGGGTTTCGCCCGGATACATTTCCTTGTCGGCGGGGGTGAACACGACGTCCACGCCCGCTTCGCGGCAAAGTTTGAAATCGCGTCTCAGATCGCGCGGGTATTTTGAGAAATCCTCCTGCGGTCCGAACTGCGTCGGGTTCACGTAGATGCTCACGACTACAACGCCGCTTTTGCCGGCGGCCTGTCGTGCGCGTTTGACGAGACTCATGTGCCCGGCGTGCAAATAACCCATCGTCGGCACAAAGCCGGTGCGTTTGCCCGTGCGTTGCCATTTTTTGGCAAGCTGTTGCATCGTGGCGATGGAAGTGACGATTCGCATGGTGAAAGATTAACTGCGCTGCCTAAAACAAACAAGCCGCGCAGATGGCAGTCCTCTATCGAAGAATCGCGCATTTCTGACAATAAATTTCCGCCGCGGGTATTGCACTTCCTTTTCGCCAACGGATGAAAGGTTCCAATCCCCGCAGAGCGGGATGTCATTTCCCCCCCCAAAAAATCTGTCGGCACCTTTCATCCGTTGGCAAGCATCATTCCCCTCCCTTGGACTTTGGTTGCAGCTTTGCCGCGCTGCGCGGCTGGGGTTGGTAAAGGTTAAAAATTACCGGCGATGATGTGCGCCACAGGCCTGGTTGATCGGCGCTTCCGCCGCGAGGCCGTTCGGCTGCACGACGCTGTTGGCAAGCATCCACGCCTCGACTTCCTCGCCGCTGATGTCGGCAAGCACCTGGCCGTTGATTTCAACGCACGGACTGAGCATCTGGCCGCTCTTTTCGACCATTTCCTGGCGTTGGGCCGGGTCGTTGATGATGTCGCGGTCTTCGTAGGGCAGATCGTATTTCTTGAGCACGGCGCGCACGCCGTTGCTCCAGCCGCAGGCCGGTTTCAGATAGGCGATGATTTTTGGTTTTTCCATAGCTTTGCAATAATTGGTTTTACGATGACAATATATTGCCACATCTTTTGGTGTTGGCAAGGAATCTTGTGTCCGAGCTTCAAAACAGGTGTCGCCCAAAGCGCCAGCCGCCGTCGCGCCGAAGCGGCGCTTTGGCGCGACGCGCAGGCGGAAGGACTGGCGCACTCCACGACGCTTCGCGCATAACAATGGATCGTGAAAATATCCGACAGGTCTTGGACTGCGGCGGCCCTCCGCCGCTTTTGGGCCAAACTACAGTCTAAATCATCGTTCAATTTCCATTTTCCGCGCGTCCAAAACTTTTTTTGACGGAACATAATTGGCGATGAACTCGCGGTAAAATTCCGCGAAGGTGCCGGCGGCGAGGTGTGCGCGGGTGTCCGCCATCAACTTCAAGAAGAGGTGCGAGTTGTGGACGCTCATCATGCGCAGGCCGAGGATTTCGTTCACGTTCAACAAATGCCGCAGATAAGCGCGCGTGAAATGCCGGCAGGCGAAGCAGTCGCAGCCTTCCTCGATCGGGCGAAAATCCGCCTTGTAAGCGCCGCCCTTGATGCCGATCGCGCCCTTGCGCGTGTACGCTGTGCCGTTGCGCGCCACGCGTGTCGGCAACACGCAGTCGAACATGTCCACGCCGCGTGCGATCAATTCGACCATCTGCGCGGGCGTGCCGAGACCCATGGCGTAACGCGCCTTGGGCGCGGGCAAGAACGGCTCGGTCAATTCGATGGCCTTCAACATCTCCGGCTCCGGTTCGCCTACGCTCACGCCGCCAATGGCGTAACCGTCGAAATCCATCGCGACGATGGCCTTCGCACATTCTTCCCGCAAAGCCGGATTCGCACCGCCCTGAACGATGCCGAAAACCAGTTGTCCTGCCGCGCGCGGTTGTTCGCGACATTCCCGCGCCCAGCGGATGGTGCGTTCAACCGCGAGCTTTTGTTCGCGTGCCGGAGCATCGTGCGGCGGGCATTCGTCGAAGGCCATCGCGATGTCCGAGCCAAGCACGCGCTGGATTTCCATCGCCTCCTTCGGGCCGAGGAACAGCGGCGAGCCATCGAGGTGCGAGCGGAATTCGACGCCGTGCGGTTTGATTTTCCTGATTTTGGCGAGGCTGAAAACCTGGAACCCGCCGCTGTCGGTGAGGATTGGCAGTTCCCAATTCATGAACCGGTGCAGCCCGCCCGCGGCGCGGATGATGTCGAGACCGGGGCGGATGTTGAGGTGATAGGTGTTGCCGAGGATGATTTGCGTGCCCATTTCAATCAGTTCGCGCGGGTCGAGCGCCTTCACGCTGGCCTGGGTGCCGACCGGCATGTACACCGGCGTGTCCACGACACCGTGCGCGGTGGTCAACCGGCCAAGCCGCGCCTTGGTGTGCGCATCCGTTTTGAGCAGTTCAAACATCGGTCAGTAATTCAACACCGGCACACCGCCCCAACGGATGATTTGTTGGTCGCGCGTGACCAATGTGAGCCGGCGGATTCGTGCGGCGGCGACAATCATTTGATCTGCGGGATCAGTTGTTTCCAAACCGGCGGCAGCGAGCTTGCACGATTCATCGGCGATTTCCGGCGTGATGGCCAGAACCGTAATGTTTTCCGAAAGCGAGTCCCTAATCCATTGCAATGCTGGACGGTCGAGCGGCAACCGTTCGTATTCGACGGCTTTGCAGATTTCCCAGAAAGAAATGTCCAATAAAAAAAGCTCCGTTTCCGGCGCGATCAGGGCGCGCGCCTTTGAAGAAATTTTCGCCCCGAGAGAAATGGTTTTCCACGCGTTGGTGTCGAGCAAATAGCTCATTGCATGGCTTTCCATTTAACCGCCGGCTTGCCCAAATCCTTTTTGATCGAACCGCGCGTTGCGCCGTAAAGCGCGCCCTGTCCTGTTTTTTTGGTCAAAACATATTCGGACTTTCCGCGCCGGATCGTCACTTTTTCCCCCCGATCGGCGGCGGAAAAAACGCGTTCCGGCGTGCGATACAGAATGGTCGCGGTTGCATTCATCAGATAAATAATATGATAAATGATGGCCTTGTCAACCGGCCGAGCCGCGCCTTGGTGTGCGCGTCCGTTTTCAGCAGTTCAAACATCGCGCGAAGGTTTAATCAAAACCGTGCGGTTGAACACGAAATTTTGAGGCTGGTTCACGCCGGTTTACGGATTGCCCGCCACAGCCAACAAATTTCTCGCTTCGACAAGAAGCGTCCACCACCAGCTCAAGAGCACCCCGCCGCGCAGATAGAACGAGACCGATAGAAATCCCATGCCGATTCTGACGGCCAGGAGCGCCGCAAACAACAAGGATGGAATTGGGGTGGTGGCGGACCGGTATTTGATCGTCAGCACGAAGGCTCCAAACAGAACGGTCAGCACGGTGGCCGTCCGGCGGTTTTGAAACAGACGCATGAGCCAGGCAAAAGGGGCAAAGATGAAAAACAACTGGTTGAAGGCCACGGAAAACAGTGCCATGGCCAGCCATTGTTTCAGATCTGCCGGGAAATCTGCCGGCATTTTGAGCCGGAGCACCGGGTCCAGGAACAGGTGAAATGCAGTTGCGACGGCGATTCCGGCCAGGGTTACCGTGATGAACGGTGCGTATTCCAGCTTGAGAATAAAAACCGGCCGATGGGTGTATTGGGTGTGCCACGCAAAGACAAAGCCCCACAGGATAATGCCGCAAAAGAAAATGACGG
>DLMG01000313.1 GCA_002479245.1 Verrucomicrobia subdivision 3 bacterium UBA7542
GTCTTGCGCCGTCCCGTGCCGAGGTATTCGGGAATTTTGGTTTCAGCCATCTGTCAGTTGAGGTTGAGGGTTGGGAGAATCAGGCCGCGGCTTTGAGCGGTTCGGGCTTTTGGGCGGCGTGCGGATGTTTCGGGCCCTTGAAAACTTTCAGCTTGGTCAGCAACTGGCTGCCGAGCCGGTTTTTCGGAATCATGCCTTTGACCGCGTGCAGGATGAGTTTTTCCGGGTGCTTGGCGCGCAATTGGGCAACGGTGGTGTATTTCTCGCCGCCCTTCCAGCCGGAATAGCTCATGTAGGCCTTGGCGGTTTCCTTCTTGCCGGTGAGCCGGACCTTTTCGGCGTTGATGACAACGACAAAATCGCCGGCATCGAGGTGGGGCGTGAAGACGGGCTTGTTTTTGCCACGTAAAATGTCGGCAACCTGCACGGCCAGCCGGCCAAGCACGGCGCCATCGGCGTCAATCACGTGCCATTTCCGCTGGTCCAAATTCACTTTGGGCAAATATGTTTTCATCTAAAACCTGAGCAAAGGAGCAGAAAAAATATCAAACTTTCGGACGAAGTCAACAGGACATTTCGGCCTGATTTATCCGCGGGCGCATCCGCGCATTGCCCCCGTTTGGAGTTCCGCCTTCAGGCGGCTCGGGGCATTCACCACCTTTTGCCGCGTAAACGCGGAACTCCGAACGAAACGCCCGCTTGCTTCGGGGGTAGTGTGCGGATGCACCCTTAATTCGCCTGAAACGCTCTTTACCCGCGGACCTTGCCTCATTGATTTTCATAAAGCCGCCGCACTTTTTATCAATTTACCTTCCCAGCACCTCGCCCGCTATGGTTGTGGCGTGAAAATAAACCGGAATCAACGCCGTTTCGCCCATTGCGCTGTTGTCAGGCAAGCCTGGCCATTCCTGCTTGCCAAGACCTCGCACCGGGGCGCAAACTGCGTTCAACCAAGTCGTTCCGCCCGCAGAAAGGAAATTTTATGGAAATGATACCTGTCGTCGTCTTGGTGGTTCTCGGTGTTCCCATCGTTCTGGCCGTCTGGCTGATTGTGCGCGCCGTTCAGGCCAGGGGGCACATCGAGGAACTTTCCTTTCGTCTCAGCGAATTGGAAGCGGAAGTCATCCGGCTGAAACAGGAACCGGCAAAACCGTCCGAACCGGCCCCAAAACCGATGCCCGCACCGGTCGCCGCGACGATAAAAGTTGCCGAAGTGCCACCGATTCCGCCGGTACCCAAACCAGTCGCCGCACCCAAGCCCGTTGTTCCGCCACAACCGCCGCTCATCGTTGCGCCGCTGCCCGTATCCGCAGCGCCCACGCCGCCAAGGCCGGCGGCGGCGGCTCCGCGCCCAACCGCTCCGGCCATCAATTGGGAACAGTTCATGGGCGTGAAGCTGTTCGCGTGGATTGGCGGACTGGCGTTGTTCCTCGGCGTGGCGTTCTTCGTCAAGTACTCCTTTGACAACAACCTTGTCCCGCCCGAATTGCGTGTGGCGCTTGGTTTTCTTGCCGGCCTCGGCTTGCTGGTCGGCGGCGTGGTGATGTCGCGGAAAAATTATCCCGCTCTTTCGCAAACGTTGTGCGCGACGGGCGTGGTGATTCTTTATGCCGTCACGTTCGCATGTCATTCGATTTACAAGTTTCAGTTCTTTGACGTGATTCCCACTTTCCTGCTGATGGCGCTCATCACCACGGCAGCGTTCCTGCTCGCCGCGCGCCTCGATGCCATGGTCGTTGCCATTCTCGGCATGTTGGGCGGTTTCCTCACGCCCATCCTGCTTTCCACCGGCCAGGACAATCCATTGGGCCTGTTCGGTTACATCGCCATCCTCGACGCCGGCCTCATCGTGGTGGCGCTGAACCGACGCTGGCATTTCCTGACCGCGCTGGCCGCCGCCGGGACCGCGTTCATGCAAATCGGCTGGGCGGGGAAATTTTTCGAGACGGGAAAATATTTTGAAGGCGACAAAATCCTGATCGCGCTGGCCGTCCTGCTCGGATTCAACGTGCTGTATCTCGCGTCGGCCGGGTGGTCAAAAATTCGTGGACTGACAAACAAATGGCTTTCGGGTTCGACCTTTGGACTGGTTGCCGTTGCCTTTGTCTTTACCGCATGGTTCCTGACCTTTGCCCCCCTTGCCCAACGACCGTGGCTGATGTTTGGTTTTGTCTTCCTGATTGACCTGATCGTCACCACCCTCGTCCTGCTCGATGATGAAATTGCCCCCGCCCAACCCATCGCCGGCCTCGCGGTCTTTGGGTTGCTCGCCGCGTGGACGGCCAAATCCCTGAATAACGATCTGTTGAACGCGGCCCTGGTGTTCTATTTCATTTTCGCTGTCGTTCATTCGGTTTTTCCCGTGTTGCTGCAACGCCGGCGCGGCGTCAACACCGTCATGTGGGGCAGCCAGATTTTCCCACCCTTGGCGCTGGTGCTGGTGCTCATCCCGATCTTCAAGCTGGCGGAACTCTCGTTTATCGTCTGGCCGTTTGTGCTGCTGGTGGACGTGCTGGCCATCGGCCTGGCCGTGGTGATGGCCTCGCTCTTGCCGGTGCTGGCCGTGATGGTGCTGACCCTCGCTGCCACCGGGGCATTGATTTTCAAAATCCCCGCGGAACTTACCGGGTTGCCCACGTCCTTTTTCCTGCTCGGCGCGTTTGCGGTTTTCTTCGTCGCCGTCAGCGTCTGGGCGGTGCGCAAATTGAAACCCGATTTGCTCACCAAAGCCATCCCGCTCAACGAGGATTCCCTGCAGCCGGAAAACCTGGCTGCGCTCCTGCCGGCGTGCTCGGCCATCCTCCCGTTTTTGCTGCTCATCATGGCCACGCTACGGTTGCCGCTGGCAAATCCGTCGCCGGTCTTCGGCCTCGCCCTGCTCCTCGTGGTGCTGCTGCTGGGGGTGACGAAGATGTTTTCGCAGGACTGGCTGCCCGCCATCGGGCTGGCCTGCGTCGCAGCGCTGGAATGCGCCTGGCATTTCAACCGGTTTGACCCGGCGAATCTCAACGTGTCGCCGACCCTGCCGCTGACGTGGTATCTTGTGTTCTTCGCCGTGTTTGCGCTGTTCCCATTCCTGTTCCTGAAAAAGTTTGGTGACCGGGTTGTCCCGTGGGCCACCGCCGCCATCGCCGGCCTGCCCCAGTTTTTCCTCATCCATAGGCTCGTAACCGTGGCGTATCCGAATCAAGTCATGGGTTTATTGCCGGCGGCATTTGCCATACCGCCGCTGTTGAGCCTGATCGTGGTATTGAAGAAAATTCCGGCGGCGAGCCCGGCGCGAATGACGCAACTGGCCTGGTTCGGCGGCGTGGCGCTTTTTTTTATCACGCTCATTTTCCCGATCCAATTTGACCGCCAATGGATCACCATCGGCTGGGCGTTGGAAGGCGCGGCGTTGCTGTGGCTGTTCCATCGCGTGCCGCATCCGGGCCTGCGGCTGGTGGGTGCCGGGTTGCTGGTCGCCGCGTTCGTCCGGCTCGCGTTCAATCCCGCCGTGCTCGAATACCATGCGCGCAGCATCACGCCGATTTTGAACTGGTATCTCTACGCCTACGGCATTGTGACGGTGTGCCTGTTCGTCGGCGCACGGCTGCTCGCGCCGCCACGAAATCTGATTTTGCAATCCAACGCGCCGCCCATTCTTGCCGGTTTGGGCACGGTGCTGGCCTTTCTGCTGCTGAATATTGAAATTGCGGATTACTTCAGCGCACCCGGCTCGACGCTGACGTTCCAATTCAGCGGCAATTTCGCGCGCGACATGACCTATTCCATCGCCTGGGGGTTGTTCGCACTGGTGCTGCTCGTCATCGGCATTCTCCGGAAAATACCGGCGGCGCGGTACAGCGCCATCGGCTTGTTGAGTGTGACGTTGCTCAAACTTTTCTTCCATGACCTCGCCCGGATCGGCCAGCTTTATCGTGTTGGCGCGCTCATCGGCGTGGCGGTGATCGCCATGCTGGCGTCGTTTGCCTATCAACGCTTCTACGCCACAACCACGAAACAACCGGAGGCCAAAGATGAAACAACGAAATAAAATGATGACACCCGTTGTCGCGAAAGCGTCTTGGACTGCGCCAGCCCTTCCGCCTTTGCGGCGCGCCATAGCGCCGCTCCGGCGCGACGGCGGCTGGCGCTTTGGCAGGAGTGCGCTGCTGGACCTGCGGGCGAAAAGCGGCAGAGGGCTGCCGCACTCCAAAACCTGGCGGTGTGACGGCAGGTTTTCTTGCAAGCCTCTCGTTGTCATTTTCATCTTGCTTGCCGCACTTTCACTCAGCGCCGCCGGCCTGCCCGCCGACTGGCAGCACGAACAGCCGTTCAATGTGGCCGCCTCCGGACTGGTGAAACTGAATCTGCCGGTCGAAACGCTCGATGCCGCGCGCCCCGCGCTCGAAGACCTGCGGCTCTACGACGACGCGGGCAACGAAGTGCCTTATTTGATCGAACGCCCGGTCCCGATGGTGAAGGTCGTTCAAAACGTAAAATCATTCCATATTTCATTGACCCTGAGCAACACGGCCATTGTCCTGGAAACCGGACTGACCCAGCCGCTCGATGATGTCACGCTGGAAACCCCGGCGCGGAGTTTCCTCAAACCGGTGCGCATCGAGGGTTCCACCGACCTCAAACGCTGGCAGCCCCTCGAGCAGGGACAACCGATTTTCCGGCAGCCGGACGGCGTGAACCGGCTTCATGTTTCCTTCCCCGCCGGCACGTGGCCGTGGCTGCGGTTGACGGTGGACGACCAGCGAACGCCGCCGATCCCCTTCACCGGCGCGC
>DLMG01000382.1:0-6191 GCA_002479245.1 Verrucomicrobia subdivision 3 bacterium UBA7542
GGTTTGTGGTGACCGCTGACACTGTGGAGTTCCAAGATACTCTTGGCGTATCGTGGCGAGGTATGATTCGTCAGATGACAGAACCAGAACGCGGGAGGGAAAAATTGTCGGCAACGGAGATTTGCGATTGTTCCAGCTTGGAAAAAACCAGCCCGAAAAATGAAAAACTCCACCGGTTTTATGGCCGGTGGAGGTTTTGCTGGTTAATTTACTTCGGGTTGCTCCAATGGATTAACGCTGATGCCGACGCAAGAGAGTTATTCCGAACATGCCGAATGCCAGCAACCCCAAAGTCGATGGTTCAGGCACAGGCGCGTAAGCAACATCATCGAATTCAAATGCAGGTGTTGAAGTGGTGGCAACAACGCTCGAAAATGGAGTCGTGGAAGTAAAGTTGACATAAATGGTGTTCCACCCGTTAAACGATGAAATCAAATTACCAAAATCATTGCTAGTGACCGCACCGATGACGTTATTTGCGCTGTCGTAGAACGTAAGGGTGTCACTTGGGTCAACTGACCCCCAAAGAATTCCCAAATAATTCTCTGGGGTTGCAAAACTGAGCCTCGCTGAACCACCGGGGTCAACGGCGACATATTGGCTGGCATCAAAACCACTGGAATCTACAGGTTCACCAAAATAAGACGCAGTGGAACCGTAGAAGAACGGCGTTGAACCTACAGATGAACTGCCCGTGAGAAGGTAGGCAGACCCGGACAGGGTCAAAATGGATGGCGATGGCTCGTCAAAAGTTTCCAGCGTGGGGTTGCTGAAGGATGGAAGACCATTGCTGGCGAGGGTATAGGAAATCTGCGCTTTGGCGATGTTTGGGGCGCTTAGAGCCAGAATACCTGCGATTGCGATTGATAGATGTTTTTTCATAGTTTGCTCCTGAGTTTTGATGTTGTTGATTTGATTTGAAGTGACTTATCAAAAGCGTGCAAACGCAGCCAAACGAACGCCGAAAACTGAGCCCCGCCGGGCCTGCGATGCCACCTTCTGATTAACTACGACATTACGCCGACTTCATTTTCTGTCCAGAAAAAGTTATCCACACCCTGAGATGTGCCTTCTATTGCTAATCTGATTGGCAGAAACCGTCTGCCTTTCCACGGTGTTAATTAACACCCACTTTTGAGTTGCGGCGACAAGGCAAACAGCTTGCTGGTGGATTAACGCTGATGCCGACGCAAGAGAGTTATCCCAAACATGCCGATGGCCAGCAACCCCAAAGCCGAGGGTTCAGGCACGGGCAAGGTTTCGCCTTGGAAGGCCAGTGCCGTGGGACCATTCAGACCAGAGGCAAATATGCTTTGACTGCCGTTTGGCGTGATTTCGGTAATGCTGTTACCTCCGTAATAGCCGTAATTTGCCACAAACAAATCGCCCGCGTTGTTAAATGCCAGTCCTATAGGATAAGACAACCCAGAGGCAAAGAGGCTTCGGGTTCCGCTGGGAGTATATTCCCAAATGTTGCCCCTCTCGTTTTCCGATGCAAACAAATCGCCCGCACTATTAAAGGCCAATCCTTCAACCAAATCCAACCCGGAGGCAAAGACGCTTTGTGTTCCCGTCGGCGTGATTTCGACAATTTCGGTACCGCTCGCCACAAACAAATCGCCCGCATTGTTAAAGGCCAGTCCGATAGCATTCTTTACCCCGGAGGCAAAGATGCTTTCCGTTCCGTTGGGCGTGATTTCCGTGACGGTGCCGCCGCTTATGCTTGTCACAAACAAATCGCCTGTGCTGTTGAAGGCTAGGCCATACGGGCTGGTCACCGAGGCAAAGGTGCTTTGCATTCCGCCTGATGTGAACTCATAAATGTTATCGCTCTTGCCATCCGTCTCAAACAAATCGCCCGCGTTGTTAAATGCCAGTCCCGTAGGGTAAGACAACCCCGTGGCAAAAGTGCTTTGCGTTCCGCTTGGCGTGAATTCATAGATGCTGCTGCTGCCCCCATCGGCTTCAAACAGATTCTGCGCCTGCGTGCTGGAGGCAATCAGCATGACCGCTGCCGCACAGACCACTCCGCCAAATGAATGACACACGGTACGAATGATGGATTTGGATTTTGTTTTCATAGGGTCTCATAGGTTCAAGTTTCTTTCCTGACTGATTAATTGCGATTCTACGCCACCACCAATTCCTGTCCAGAATAAGTTGTTCACATCACAACGGGTGCTTTCTGTTGCGAATCCGACTGGAAGAGAAAGCCGGCCTTCCCGATGTTGACGACACCCTTCAAGCCGTGTTTGACCAAGGGCACGAAGTCGGTGCGTTTGCCAAGAAAATGTTCCCCGATGGTGTTGAAGTGGAAGTTGACCCCACCGATTTTGAGGGCGCAATCCAGTTGACCCAAAAACATCTTCCGTCAAAGCGGCCGATTTTTGAGGCCACACTTTCGGCCAACGGTGGATTCGCCCGTTCCGACATTTTGAATCCGGTCAGCAAAAACGAATGGGATTTAATTGAGGTCAAATCCACCACGTCATTGAAGGATGTTCACATTCCTGACTTGGCATTTCAGGCGTGGGTGTCGGTACGGTTAAACCGATTCACGATGTTGACGGCCAAAAGGGTCTGGTCTTGCGTTTGGACGTTTTTTATCTGTATTTGGTGTGGTGACATTGAATCGGCGAAAAATCACTGCCATTGTTTCAAAATTGCTGGATTGGTTTTCGCAAAACGCCCGCGACCTGCCGTGGCGGCGCACCCGCGATCCCTACGCCATCTGGGTCTCCGAAATCATGCTCCAGCAGACCCAGGTCAAGACGGTCATGCCGTATTGGGAACGCTGGATGCGCGAACTGTCCACCGTCCAAGCCGCCGCCAATGCGAGTCCGGACAAAATCCACAAGCTTTGGGAGGGCCTCGGCTATTACACCCGCGCCCGCAACCTGCAAAAGGCGGCGCGGCAAATCATGGAGAAACACGGCGGCAAATTTCCGGATAACTTCGATGCCGTGGTCGCTTTGCCGGGAATCGGGCGTTACACCGCCGGCGCGATTTGCAGCATTGCGTTCAACCAGCCGACGCCTATCCTTGACGGCAATGTCATCCGGGTTTTGACGCGGGTTTTTGGCGTCGGGGAAAACCCGCGTGAGAAGAAGACGAATACGCGACTTTGGCAACTGGCGGAAGAATTGGTTGTTCACGCTTCCGCCAACAATTCGAGGACGAGAACGAGCCGTCTTCGTTACACTTCGCCGCGCCAAGGAACGAAGGACGAGGACGAGGAAAAGTCCGCGTGCTCGCACTTCGTACTTCGCCCTTCGCACTTCAACCAGTCCCTCATGGAACTTGGCGCGCTGATCTGTACGCCGCGCCAGCCGAAATGCCCGGTTTGTCCGGTGAAAAAACTTTGCGTTGCCTTTCGCGAAGACCGCGTCGGGGAGTTGCCAAACCTTGGCCGGCGCACCGCCACCACCGCACGCCATTTCATCGCGTTTGTCATCGAGCGAAATGGAAAATTCCTTGTCCGGCAACGGCCCGCCGGCGTCGTGAACGCGCATTTGTGGGAATTTCCAAATGTGGAAATCGTGCCAAACCAACGTAGCAGCGGACGTCAGTCCGCTCATTATTTCCGCAAGAAAAGTCAGAGCCGACTGACGTCCACCCTCCGCAGTATTGCTACGGAGGACGGGTCGGCTGCTACGGTTCAGGAGCCTGATTTGGAAATTATCCGCGCAGCAAAAAGCCTCGGCATTGAACCACCGACCCTCCAGCCGCTTTGCACGGTAAAACATTCCATCACCCGCTATCGCATCATGCTGGAAGCCTGGCGTGTCTCTTTCGAAGGGTCGATCTCCGCGAGACCCAAAAATTTCAAAATGGGGCGGCGTGGAACTCCACCTTCCGAAACCGGCGTCTGGCTGACTACCGGCCAAATGCAGCGACTGGCTTTTACCAGCGCGCACCGTAAGATTTTACGGGCGTTATAATATTCAGGTCTCGCACACATTCTGTGCGGAGTTCCGCCTTTAGGCGGTTCCGGGAGTGGCAAACATCCGGCCAGGACCGCCTAAAGGCGGAACTCCAAACAACCACTACCACAAAAAACTCGCCAGCGCCGCCACTAAAAGTATCCTGTCCGGCCGATGATTTACTTCGATCACAACGCCACCGCGCCGGTGATGCGCGAGGCGCGCGAAGCCTGGCTCGAGGCCACCGAGCGCAACCCGGGCAACGCGTCCAGCCCGCATCAAATCGGCGGGCGCGCCAACGCCGCGCTCAAGGAGGCGCGCGAAAAACTCGCGCACTTTCTCGACTGCCAGCCGGCCGATATCGTCTGGACGAGCGGCGCAACCGAGGCGAACAACATGGTCATGCACCACTTTGCGCGGACGCTTGATCCCGCAAAGCGGGACGAAGTCTGGGTTTCTGCCATCGAACATCCCTGCGTCCACGAATCCGCGAAACATTATTTCGGCAAACGCGCCCGATTGATTCCGGTCACCCACGACGGCGTGATTGACTTGGACTGGCTGACGGCGGAACTCGCCGACACGCGGCCCGGGCTTGTCGGCATCATGGCCGCGAACAACGAGACCGGCGTCATCCAGCCTTGGCGCGAGGCGCTGGCCATTTGCCGCCAATACAAGGTGCCCTTCTTCAGCGACGCTGTGCAATGGCTCGGCAAAATGCCAGCCAGGGGACTGGGCGAATGCGATTATCTGAGCGGCGCGGCGCACAAGTTCGGCGGGCCGCGTGGCGTGGGTTTTTTGAAAGTGCCGCATCGCAGCCAGGTCACTCCCCTGCTCCTCGGCGGCAAACAGGAACAAGGCCGCCGGGCCGGAACAGAAAATGTCCCGATTATTTTGTCCATGCTCGCCAGCTTGGAAGCGCGCGAAAAACAACTCGCCCGCTGCGAACACATCCTGCGCAATGTGTGGCGCGAGAATTTTGAGCGGCAGCTTTTGAAGAATCTGTCGGGCGCGGTCATCGTCGGCGCGAATTCGCCGCGTTTGTGGAACACGGTTTCGGCGTTGATGCCGGAAGGCGTCCAACTGCGCTGGCTGACGAAACTCGACAAGGCCGGTTTTGCGGTTTCGACCGGTTCCGCCTGCACCACCGGCAAGGAAGAGCCGTCGCACGTGCTGGCGGCGATGGGTTTCAAATCCGCCGAGGCGCATCGCGTGCTGCGTTTCAGCAGTGGTTGGGAAACGACGGAAGCCAACTGGCACGCCCTGGCCGACGCGCTGGCCAAAGTCCATGCCGAAGTGCATCATGCCAAAGCGCAAGCTGTCGCTTGAACTTTTTGTCCCGGTTGACTGTCAAATGTGGAAATCCCCAAACCCAGGAGACCAAATTATGATGACCCGACGCCAAGCCATTAAAACCACCGCGCTTGCCAGTGCTGCGTTCGCCACGTTGCCCGGCGCGGTCGCCCAAACGACGACCACGTTGCCCGGCGCGGTCGCCCAAGAACCGATCAAGCTGAGTCAGCCACTGATCACCACCGCGGGCAGCGGCCCGTTCACGTTGCCGCCGTTGCCCTACGCCTACGACGCGCTTGAACCGCACATTGACGCCCGCACGATGGAGATTCACCACGACAAACATCACGCCGCCTACGTGGCGAATTTAAACAAGGCGGTCGCCGACTGGCCGGAGATTCCCGACCTCAGTAAAAAATCCGTCGGGGTTTTGCTTCAAAATTTGAATTCTGTTCCTGAAAAAATCCGCACCGCCGTCCGCAACAACGGCGGCGGGCATTTCAACCATTCGCTGTTCTGGGAGATGATGAAGCCGGCCGGCGGTGGCGAACCGGCCGGTGAACTGGCCAAAGCCATTGATTCCGGCTTCGGCAGCTTCGCCGCGTTCAAAGACAACTTCACCAGGGTCGCACTCGGACAATTCGGCAGCGGCTGGGCCTGGCTCGTCCTCGACGGCAGGCAATTGAAAATCGAATCCACACCCAATCAAGACACGCCGTTGAGTTCAGGCCGCACACCGCTCCTCGGCCTCGACGTTTGGGAGCACGCCTACTACCTGAAGCACCAAAACAAGCGGGCGGATTACATCGCCGCGTGGTGGAACGTCGTGAATTGGAACTTTGCGGCGGATGAATTTCACGCCGTCACCCATCAGCCGGTCTGATTTTCTGCGGGTCAATTGGCCGCGCCGCCGAGCATCCGCACTTCGCGTTGCGGGAAGGGAATTTCGATTTTGTTCGCGCGGAATTGCTCGAC
>DLMG01000382.1:6337-6459 GCA_002479245.1 Verrucomicrobia subdivision 3 bacterium UBA7542
CTGATGGATGAATCCGCCAGCATCGTCACGCCAACGACGGGCGCGGGTTCTTTGAGCACACGGGCATTGCGGGCCAGCACACCCCGCACGATGACCAGAGCGCCGCTGATGTTTGTGTTGTA
>DLMG01000138.1:0-1388 GCA_002479245.1 Verrucomicrobia subdivision 3 bacterium UBA7542
AAATCCAGGTTGGTGGTTGCCGGTGCCGCGGCATGTTTGGCCTGGTTGTGGCTTTGCACGAGGTAAAGACTGAACGGGCGGATAAACAGCGTGGTGTAACCTTTGCCATCCGCGATGTTGCGCGCCAGTTGCGCCGAGTCCATTGCTTCTTGCGTGGCGAGATTCCGATACGCGCGCAAATTGTAAACCAGTGCCAGACCCACAACCGCCAGGCCCAACACGAGGAACCGCAGATAACGCGACCCCGCGCCGACCTCCGACATGTGAATCAGTTTCTGAATCAACTCCCGCAGTGGCATAGATTAAAATCCTTCCAAATGGTATAGGTGTAATTTGCGATGAAACGTTCGCCGGCTCATGCCAATTTTTTTCGCCGCCAGTGTGCGATTGCCAGCGGTTTCTTTCAAGGCGCGAATGATTAATTGTTTCTCCGCTTCCCTCACCGTTAGATCATTTCGCGCCAGTGATGGCGCCAGATTGCCGGATTGCCCGCCCGCCCGCACCGGCGCCGGCAAATCGCGCACCGAGATTTTTTCCCCGCGGCACAACACCACCGCGTGTTCGATGGCCGTGCGCAACTCGCGCACGTTGCCCGGCCACGAATAATTCATCAGCCATTCGAGCGCGTCTGCCGTGAAAGCGTTCAACGGCTTGCCGTTCTCGTGTGCGAAATCGCGCAAAAATCTTTGTGCCAGCAGCGGAATGTCACCCGCTCGCTCACGCAACGGAGGCAATTGAATTTCCACCACGCGCAACCGGAAAAACAAATCTTCGCGGAATTTACCGGCTTTGACCAGCTCCTCCAGATTTTTATTGTTGGCGGTGATCAGCCGGACATCGGCAGTCAAAGTCTTGTTTGAGCCGACGCGCTCAAATGTTCGTTCGCCGAGAAACCGGAGCAGCTTCACCTGGATCGTCGCGTCAATTTCGCCGATTTCGTCAAGAAACAGGGTGCCGCCCTGGGCCAACTCGAAGCGGCCGATGCGCCGTTCGTGCGCGCCGGTGAACGCGCCCTTTTCGTGGCCGAACAACTCGCTTTCCAGCAGCGTCGGCGCGAGCGCGGCGCAATGCACCGTGACCAGCGGCTGTTTCGCACGCGGGCTGAGTTGGTGAATCGCCTTGGCAACCAGTTCCTTGCCCGTGCCGCTTTCGCCCGCCAGCAACACCGTCGCGCGCGTGGGCGCAACTTGCCGGACAATTTCAAAAATTTCCTGCATCGCGGGCGATTCGCCAACGATATTTTCCAGGCCGAACTTCGAATCGAGTTGTTGACGCAGTGAAACGTTTTCGACTTCGAGATTTTGCCGCTGCAATGACCGGGCAATGCGCATTTCCAATTCGTCAATTTGCAGCCGCCCTTTGGCAATGTAATCGTCCGCGCCGCGCTT
>DLMG01000138.1:1445-3387 GCA_002479245.1 Verrucomicrobia subdivision 3 bacterium UBA7542
TCCGCGCCGCGCTTCATCGCGTCCACCGCGAGTTCCTCCGACCCGTAAGCCGTCATCAAAATGCAGATGGGCGGCCGGGCCAGCGACTTGGCGCGCGCGATGAGCTTCAAGCCGTCCTCGTTCGGCAGGCGAAAATCCGTGAGCAACACGTCAAAATTTTCACGTTCGAGCAGCTCCATCGCCGCCTTGGCGTCCTCGGCCACGTAAACGTCGTAACGATCCTCCAGCGCCGCGCGCAGTCCGTCGCGCGTCGGCTTCTCGTCGTCCACAATCAATAATGTCGGTTTCTCGGTCACAAATTTCAGTGGTGTGCGTCAGCGGTTTTTTCTTCAAGCAAACGCGGTTTGCGTTCGTGCCATGGCAGCCAGAAGCGAAAGGTTGTGCCGCGACCGACGTGGCTTTCGAGTTCAATTCTGCCGCCGTGCGTGCGAACGATGCGCTGCACGATCATCAAGCCGAGGCCGGTGCCCGTTTTCTTCGTTGTGAAAAACGGCTCGAAGATGCGGTTGATTTGCTCCTGCGGGATGCCGCCGCCGGTGTCCTCAACGCTCATCCAGACGCCATCCGCGCCTTCGCCAGTCTGCAACGTGAGCGTACCGCCCTTGGTCATCGCGTGTATCGCATTCTTGACGAGGTTCACCAAAACCTGCTGCATTTGTATGGGATCAATCGGCGTGGCGGTCAACTGGCGCGCCAGCTTGAGCTTCACGGTAAGGCCGCGATTGTCGAGTTCAGGCCGCAGCAATTCGAGCGTTTTTTCCACCACGGCATTAAGCGAAGTCACTTTCAATTGCAACGGCACGGGACGGATGGCCTGCAAAAATTGCGTGATGATGTAATCCAGCCGGTTGATTTCGCCTTTGGCCACGTCGAGGAATTGTTCGAGCCTGCGGAAGGATTCGGTAGTGGGACAGGCATCTTGCCTGTCTTTTCTTGACAGGCTGGAAGCCTGTCCCACTTTCATTTTTTTCAACTCACGCTCCATGAGTTGCAAATGGATGTGCAGCGCGTTGAGTGGGTTGCCGATTTCGTGCGCGACACTGGCGGCGAGCAGAGTGAGCGCCTGCACGCGTTCGCTCTCAATGGCTTCAAAGGTTTTCTGCCGCGCCTCGGTCGCGTCGTGCAAAATGAGCGCGACACCGGAACTGCGGCCCCGAAGGCTTTCGGGGTCCAGCGGCGCGGCATAGAGCCGCAAAAAACGCGGACGCGGATAATGCACTTCAAATTCGTGGCGGGTGATGCGTTCACCACCGGTGTCATCCGCCCGCGAAATCTTTTCCCAATCCGCCTCGGGCAGCAAAGTTGTGATGTGCTGTCCTTCCACGCTGGGTTGCAAACCGATCAATCGGGTGACGGCCTGGTTGAAATAAATGACGTGACCCTGTTCGTCCACGACCAGCACGCCGTCTTCAATCGTGTTGAAGAGCGTTTCGAGGAAGCTGCGCTCCCGCGCCAGCCGCTGGACGACAGTTTGCAGCCCTTCCGCGTCCAGCCGCCCGATGCGGCCAAGCACTTTGTCGAGAAAACTGGATTTGGGCGCTGGCATTGAGTGAAATCAAGATTTCAGCGTGACAATTTGGCGCGGCCAAAAGGTTTGTCAATCAAAAATGGGCTTTGATGGCACAACGGAAATTCAAAACCGGGAGGGACGTCGTGTCGGCGTCCCTGAATTCACGCTCAGAAAATTCGGGACGGCGACACGCCGTCTCTCCCAATAAAAGTTTGCCGCATCACTTTCCGTTTGCCGTCAATGCCAGGAATATGTCTTCGAGCGGGCCGGACGCGCCGCTTTGACGGCGCAGTTCATCGCGGTTGCCCACCGCAATCAATCGCCCGTTGTGAATGATGCCGATGCGGTCGGCCATTTCCTCGGCCACGCTCAACTGATGCGTGGAGACGAGCACGGTCATGCCTTTGACTGAGCGTTCCTTCAGCACGTCCT
>DLMG01000136.1:0-179 GCA_002479245.1 Verrucomicrobia subdivision 3 bacterium UBA7542
TACACCGACATGGCCGGAATGTTGCCGCCGCCGAAAACCTTCACCGACTGGATTCCGCTCATCCTTTCCGCCAAATCCGGATGGGGCTATTCCAACTATAAGCGTTCCTGGCTGAATGGCGCGCGGATGCTCGCGCGCACCGGCACGACGACCGTCGCGGACATCGAAACCGTGCCCGA
>DLMG01000136.1:288-3003 GCA_002479245.1 Verrucomicrobia subdivision 3 bacterium UBA7542
TTTTCGTTTCTCGAAATGACCGGCATCCGCGCCCGGCGCGACCCGGTGGCAATCCTCCGCGAAGCCGTCGAAAAAATTGATTCCCTTTCGCACCCGCGTTGTTCCGCCTCGCTTTCGCCGCACGCCCCCTACTCCACCGTGCCCGAGCTGCTCCGCCTCAGCGTGCGTGCCGCCCGGAAACGCGGCCGGCCGCTTTGCATTCATGTCGCGGAATCCGCGCAGGAATTTGAAATGTTCATGCGCGCACGCGGCGAAATGTTCAACTGGATGCAGCGCAATGAACGCGACATGTCCGACTGCGGCCTCGGCTCGCCGGTCAAACACCTCGCCCGCAACAAAATGCTCGGCAAAAACCTGCTCGCCATCCACGTCAATTTTCTCGCGCGCGGGGACGCCGCGTTGCTGGGTCGGCACGGCGTTCACGTGGTCCATTGCCCGCGCAGCCATGATTATTTCCGTCATCCGCCATTTCTGCGCCAACGGCTCGCCCGCGCCGGCGTCAACATCTGCCTCGGCACGGACAGCCTGGCCACCGTTCGCAAAATCAGGAAACAGAACCCCGAACTCAACCTGTTCGAGGAAATGCGCGAGCTGGCGGCCAGCGATTCAAAGCTCCCGCCAACGGAAATTCTGCGCATGGCCACGGTCAACGGCGCGCGCGCGCTGGGCCGGGCCGGGCAAATCGGCGAGCTTTCCGAAAATGCCCTGGCCGATTTGATTGCGATACCAGCCAGCGCAAAAACCGGCGATGCCTGCGAAGCCGTGCTGGGTCACACCGGCGACGTGAGCGCCAGCATGATTGACGGACATTGGGTCATTCCACCGGAATGATTTGAGATTTCCGATTTGCGATTGACGCTGGCGCATCTTGACACACGCACCATTTTTTACTCCCTCTCCTCCCTCGAGGAGGAGAGGGCCGGGGTGAGGAGGCCAATGTTTACAAGTACGAACCCCTCACCCCCAGCCCTCTCCCCGTTTGGACGGGGAGAGGGAGTTATTCTCGTTCGGTGCGTGTGTCAAGGTGCACCCGATTGACGCATGGTTTGGCCTTTTTGCTCGTAAATCATAAATCGTCCGCCCTCCGCAGTATTGCTACGGAGGACGGGTAAATCGTAAATTTCAGGCGTGAACTCGTTTGATGAAGAATTAACCCGGCGTCTGGCCGCGCTCCATGCGCAGGGTTTGCACCGTGAACTGCGCCGCGTGGATTCGCCGCCGGGCACTCGCATCCGGATTGACGACCGGGCGCTGCTAAATTTTTCGTCCAACGATTATCTCGGTCTCGCCAACGATCCGATTTTGAAAGAGGCGGCGACCCAGGCCGTTGAAAAATTCGGCGCTGGTTCCGGCGCTTCACGGCTGATTTGCGGTTCGCTCGCACCGCATCACGATCTTGAAGAAGCGCTCGCATATTTCAAAGGCGCCGAAGCCGCGCTGAGCTTCTCCACTGGCTATGCCACCGCCATCGGAACCATCTGCGCGTTGCTTGGCAAGGATGACGTGATTGTTTTGGACAAACTCGTTCACGCCTGCATTGTGGATGCCGCCAGGCTCAGCGGCGCAAAAATCCGGGTGTTCGCCCACAACGATCTGGATGACTTGGAAAAGATTTTGAAATGGACTGAAAAAAACATCCAACATCCAACTCCGATAAATCGCGAGCAGGAATCCAACATCCAACATCGAAAGCGTACTCTCATCGTTACAGAGTCGGTCTTTTCGATGGATGGCGATGCCGCGCCGTTGCGCGAGATCGTCGCCCTCAAGGAAAAACACGGCGCGTGGTTGATGGTGGACGAGGCGCACGCGACCGGGCTTTACGGTAAAAACCGCCGCGGCCTGGCGGAGGAATCCGGCGTAAGCGAACGGATTGAAATCCAGATGGGGACGCTCGGCAAGGCGGTGGGGGCTTCCGGCGGTTATATTTGCGGCTCGCGCCCATTGATTGATTTTCTCGTCAACCGCGCCCGCAGTTTCATTTTTTCCACCGCGCCCGTTCCGGCTGCCGCCGCCGCGGCCACCGCCGGGGTTCGCTTTATTCAATCACCTGCGGGCGAAACGCGACGGAAATTTCTCTGGACACGCGTGGAACAGTGTGGGACAGGCATCCTGCCTGTCTCTGATTTGTCAAATGACCCCGCCAATGCTGCCAAGTCACAATCCAAGTCAAAAATTGGGGACCGGCTGGAAGCCTGTCCCACGTTAAGCGCGATCATCCCCGTTCTCATCGGCGATGAAAGCAAGGCGGTTGCAGCTTCCGCCGTGTTGCGCGAGCAGGGCATTTTTGTCCCGGCGATTCGTTATCCGACCGTCGCGCGCGGCAAAGCTCGTTTGCGTGTGACTCTTACAGCAACTCACACAACTGAAGAAATCAACTTGCTCGTCGCCACGCTAAACGAAATCGTAAATCGTAAATCGTAAATCAAAAATTCCGATGCACCCGCTCGCCAAACTTGATCACCAGTTCGTCTGGCATCCCTTCACCCAGATGCGCGACTGGCTGAAACGCGAGCCGGTTGTCATTGTCGCGGGCAAAGGCGCGGTGTTGCACGACATTCGCGGACGTGAATATCTCGACGCGAATTCTTCGATTTGGACAAATCTGCACGGCCACAATCATCCCGGAATCAACACGGCGATCCAGCGACAGCTTAAAAAAGTCGCGCATAGTTCCGCGCTCGGTTTGGCCAATGAACCGGCGAGCCTGTTGGC
>DLMG01000136.1:3091-3622 GCA_002479245.1 Verrucomicrobia subdivision 3 bacterium UBA7542
ACTGGTGCAGATGGCAAATCAAAAGGTAGGGCGCGCTGTCCCCAGCGCGCCGTTTTCGCATACGTACGTCCGGCGCGGTGAGGACACCGCGCCCTACCTCGGCAAGGTCTTCTTTTCTGACAACGGTTCGACTGCGCTCGAAGTCGCGCTCAAGCTCGCCTACGAATTCACGCGGCGCACGCGCACCAAACCGGTGCGGCGCCCGTCCTCCGCAGTAGCACTGCTACGGAGGGTGGAAGCGCCCTCGCGAGCCGCAGAGCCGAAATTCCTTTCCCTCGAAGGCGCATATCACGGCGACACCGTCGGTGCGGTTTCGCTCGGTCACGTTGATTTGTTTCACAAAAGTTATTCCGGTTTGCTGTTCAAGACGGACAAGGTCATGTCGCCGTATTGCTATCGGTGTCCGTTCAATCGTGCCAAGCCGGAACGCGCGGACGCCCGCGAATATCGCAAATGCAACTGGGAATGCGTCGGGCTGGTTGAAAAGAAATTCGCGACGCAAAAACGAAAGGGAAATCCCTACGCGGCGTT
>DLMG01000069.1:0-140 GCA_002479245.1 Verrucomicrobia subdivision 3 bacterium UBA7542
GTTTCCGTCGCCAAAAAATACACGAACCGCGGCCAGTCGTTCCTCGATTTGATCCAGGAAGGCAACATTGGTTTGATGAAGGGCGTCGAGAAATTCGAGTATCGCCGCGGCTACAAATTTTCCACCTACGCCATCTGGTG
>DLMG01000069.1:250-2630 GCA_002479245.1 Verrucomicrobia subdivision 3 bacterium UBA7542
GACCAGGCGCGCACCATCCGCATTCCGGTGCACATGATTGAAATCATGAACAAACTCTGGCGTGCGCAAAAGCAGCTCACCCAGGAACTGGGCCGTGAACCCACGCCGGAGGAACTGGCTGACGAAATGCACATGCCGGTGTCGCGCATCCACGCGCTGCTCAAGATGGCGCAGCAGCCGGTTTCGCTCCATGCGCCGGTTGGTGACGACGGCGACGTGAGCGTCGGTGATTTCATCGAGGACAAGACGGCTGAAAATCCGTCGGAAGTGACCAGCTACAGCCTGCTCCGCGAAAAGTTGAGCGACGTGCTGACGACGTTGACCGAGCGCGAACGCAAGATTCTCGAAATGCGTTTCGGCCTGCTCGACGGCTACGAACGCACGCTCGAAGAAATCGGCAAGATGTACAACGTCACGCGCGAACGCATCCGCCAGATCGAAGCCAAGGCGCTGCGCAAACTCCGCCATCCTACGCGTGTGCGCCATCTGCAGGGCTTCCTCGAAACCGCCGAGCCGGCAATCGCCGAGCCGGCATAAGCGCAGGCTGAACAACAACAACTGAATCTGCCCCAACGAGGCAAACACAATTGACCCGGGGTTGATCTCGCAAAGCGGGAACCGCCCCGGGTTAAATCATTTTAAGACCTCATCCGCCCGGCCGGAGCGGCGGAAATTTCCAGCGGCCAAAACTTCCGCCGGGTTGATTCCCTCGCCCCGCTCGGCGGGGAGAGGGGCAGGGCGAGGGGATTTGAGTTAACACGCCACCTCACCCCGGCCCTCTCCCCCGTCGGCGACGGCGGAGAGGGAGAAATCCCTCACACCTGAATCGGCAGGATGAGCATCGGCCAGCCGTGTTGATACAGCCGACGTTGCAGTCCAAACACGGTGTGGTTGTGCAGCCAGCGCGTCAGCAGGTTTTCGTCCTGGAACACCAGTTGCCCGGCGAAAAATTGCGCTTGCGGAAAGCGTTGCGCCACGGTCTCGCACAACTTCGCCGCTTCGTCCACCACGTCTGTGCCCAGCGCGAAATGCGCTTCGGCATAAAAACCCTCCTGGCGCATGTAGGCAACGTAGCGCTCCACTTCGCGCCGTGAGTGTTCGCGAAGGTTTTCTATTTCCGCCGCGCCCTTGAACGTGCCTGCGTCTACCACGCCGACCTGGAGGAAAATGAAATTTTGGTAAACCTTGGGAAACATCCGGACCACGGCCAGCAACGTGTGCAGGCCAAGGCCGTTGAAACCATTGACCAGGAACACGGCGGTGCGGGCATTGGGATTGCAGGCGGGCGCGGGCGCGGCGGTGCTTTTAATATTGGCCGCGTCAATGCCAACGGCGGCGACGAGATTGTCGAGCCGTTGCAATTGATTTTGCGTTTGTTTGTAATGGCGTTTGATCCGGAACGCCGCGAAGACCAGAAGTCCCGTGACGAACAACGTCACCCAGCCGCCTTCAAAGAACTTGACCACGCTCAACATCACCAGGATGGACGTGGTCAGCACGCAGCCGATGCCATTGACGGTGATTTTCCACCTCCAGGCGGCCACGTTGCGCCGCTCCTGCCACCAGTGGCGCACCATGCCGAGTTGCGACAGGGTGAACGTGATGAACACGTTGATGCTGTAGAGCACGACCAGGAAATCCACCGAACCGCCCGAGGAAAACATCAGCACCAGGGAAAACCCGCCCATCAGCAGGATGCCGTTGTGCGTCACCAGCCGGTCGCTGAGGGAGGCAAACCGCGTAGGCATCCAGCGGTCCGCCGCCATGTTTGCCAGCACGCGCGGTCCGTCAAGAAAGCCCGTCTGCGCGGCGACGAAGAGCAGCGCGGCCTCCGAGACGAGGGTAATCAAGATGAACGTGAACGCGGTGCCGTGCGGCCAGGAGACGGTCAGACGGTCGAACAGGACCGCATTAAGCGTCTTGCCGGATTCGGGCGTGACGCCATAGAGCAGGTAGCCGAGGAACAGGCCGGCAACGGTGACAGCCAGTGAGACCGCCATGTAGCGCATGGTGCGCTTGCCCGTCTGGACCCGCGGTTCGCGCAGGATGGGCAGGCCGTTGCTGACGGCCTCAATGCCGGTGTAAGTGCCCGCCCCCAGGCTGTAGGCCCGCAAGACCAGCAGAGCCATGCCGATCCAGCCCAATTGACTGTGCGATGCCGCCACTTCCGCGGTGGTATGATGCCAAACTTCGGGGAAAACACCCAGGTGCGTGACGATCGCGTAAACGATGACGAACGTATGTGTCAGCACGAACGCGATGAAAATCGGCACCCACGGCAGGACCGCTTCCTTGGCGCCGCGCAGATTCAACAGCATCAGCAGGCAGACGCCCGTGACTTTAACCATGAGTTTGTAAGACTGGTCGTTCTCCGGCAGCA
>DLMG01000069.1:2770-3728 GCA_002479245.1 Verrucomicrobia subdivision 3 bacterium UBA7542
CTGGCGACCAGATAGCCACCGCCGCCGGTTGGGAACAATTCGATGGTTTGCGAGTAACTCGCGCTGATGATGAAGACTGTCACCACCGTTGCCAGCCCCACCAGCAGGCTGAGATACGGATGGCCTGTCAAGGCCAGAAAAGCTTCCTGAGGGCCGTAACATGAGGACGACAACCCGTCCGCGCCCAGGCCGACCCAGGCAAAGAATGCGATGAGGGAAAGCTTGTGGAAAATGCGCTTGTCGGAAAGATTCCGCGCCCGGCCAACCATCAGGTCTTTCGTCGCGCCAAACCATTCACGCAAATTCATAGACGTTGCTGCAATGCCATCATTGCCAAACCCAACTGAGTTTTGTCGGAGGTTGTGTCACAAGGCATTGATTCAAGCAGAAACGAAACAGATTTACAGCTTAAAACTGCAGCCCCGGCTCGGCGGGCGCAAATCAGTTTTTGGACAACCAAAAACGCTGTGTCCCGAAGGGATCCCGCCTCGGCGGGAAAAATAGCAGTTGAAACTGCGGGCTATTTTCGCTTGTTCCTTCGGAACAAGAACACCTGCTTAAAAATTGAGATGCGCCCAGATCCTGGGAGCGCCGACGTCTCGTCGGCAGATGTGCCGCCTATCGCTCGGAGCGCGGGTCTGTGACCCGCAGCAGCTTCGCCTGGCAGACGTATTCGGAATTCCAAAAGTCTTCGCAAGTGAACCGGCTGTGATATCTTGCAGTTTGGACGTGTTGCGACTCGCAGAGTCGCGCTCCGGAAAACAACTCAATTTGTTTCCAGCAGCCGGTAACCCACGCCCGGCTCGGTGATGAAATGTTCGGGTTGCGCGGGATTGGTCTCCAGTTTTTCCCGCAGATGCGCGATGTGGACGCGCAGGTAATGCGTCTGCTCCACCGCCTTCGGCCCCCAGACTTCCGTCAGCAACTGGCGGTGCGTCAAAACCTTGCCGGCGTGCGT
>DLMG01000359.1 GCA_002479245.1 Verrucomicrobia subdivision 3 bacterium UBA7542
CCCTCCACGAGCACCTGGCCTTTGTGGATGATGTAGCCGCGGTCAATCAACTTCAAGGTCTCGCGCACATTGTGGTCGGTGACCAAAATGCCCAGCCCGCGCTCCTTCAGCCGGCGCACAATCTTCTGCACTTCATAGACCGCAATCGGATCAATGCCGCTAAACGGTTCGTCCAGCAGCATCAACTTGGGGCTCGTCACCAGCGCGCGGGTGATTTCCAGCCGCCGTTTTTCCCCGCCGCTGAGCGTGTAGGCCTTGTTTTTGGCCAGCGGCGTCAATGCCAGTTCATCGAGTAAATATTTCAATCGCACGGCGCGTTCGTCACGCGACAGCCGGCACATTTCGAGAATCGCCAGAATGTTTTCCTCCACCGTGAGTTTGCGGAACACCGACGGTTCCTGCGTCAAATAACCGATGCCCAGCCGCGCGCGCCGGTGCATCGGCAGGCGCGTGATGCCACAGCCTTGAAATTTCACCGCGCCCCCGTCCGGTTTCACGAGACCGACGACCATGTTGAACGTCGTCGTCTTGCCCGCGCCGTTCGGCCCGAGCAACCCGACAATTTCGCCCGCGCCCACGGAAATGGACACGTCGTTGACCACGCGGCGACTGTGATATTCCTTCACCAGATTTTCCGTGGCGAGCAGCAGGCCGTTCGATGATGGGGCGGGCGTTTCCATTTACTGTGTAATAATTCTGTCAATATTCTGAATCGTTCCCGGTGGAAGATTCGTTTTGACCGACGGCGAATTGGTGTCACCCGTCACACCATTGAGGCTTTGTCGGAAAATCATGTGTGGATTGTCGAAATGGAGTCTGTTGTTCGCGAGATCCAGGATAATAACGTCGCCCGCCTGTGTACCTTGCGCGTTTTCCATCTGCGGATTGCCCGTCAGCGTCACCGTCTTATTGGTCACGCCGTCCTGTTCTGAATAAACGTAAACCGCCTTGTCGCCGGTCGCGTGGTTGGTCTGGCCTTTGGTGTCCGTGAAATCAATCACCACGTTCGTCTCGGCCACAATGTGGTTCGGACGCCCGCCCGCCTGCGGCATTTCAGCGACGAGCTGTTCACATGTCAGTTTCATCTGCGGATCGTCCACGCGCACGTGCCGGTGATAAATTCCCTGATGCCCGTTCAAATCAAAATCTGCGCTTTCCGAATTGATCAACGTCGGAGCATGTGGCGCGGGCAACGCGCCGGGCGTGTTCGTTTGCGCGCGACCCACCAGGCCGCCCAACACGGCAATTATGACAAGACTGTAACGTTTCATGGCTTGATGTTCATGGTTGCCCCGTTTTCGATCACGGAGCAGGCATTGTTTGAGATGGTGAGTAATTGCTCGCTTTGCCGCCACAAAAAACCGTCGCCCTCGGTGCGGAACTTTCCATCGCCCGTCCGCACCTCCAAATGCCCCGGCGAATTCGCCACGCCTTTGAACGTGTCATAAACGCATTCCGGCGCATTCACCACCCATTCCAGCCTGCCGTCCGGGTTGAACATTTCGAGCTTGAGTTGTTTGATGATAAGCAATCCCCCCGGCTGGGGCAACGCCTCGGCGCCGGACAAAATTGATTTGATTTGTTGTTGATTCGTCGGCCCGTAGTATTCGGTGGAAGTGAAATTGTTCGCGTGCTGGAGGCCGTTTGGCTGCGCGCGAACGCCGAGCGCGACGGCGAACAACAACCCCGCGCCCGCGGCCAGCGATACCCGTATGATGTTCACTTTCGCATTCATTTCGCGTAATGCGCCACGATCGCATCCCATTTGCCCTGCGCTTTTAAAAGCATTTCCGCAACCTCACGCACCGCGCCGCGCCCGCCCGCCGCGCGCGTGACCAGATGCGCCGCCGCTTTCACCTCGGGCCGGGCATCACCCACCGCGACGGCGAACCCCGCGCGTTTCAGCGGTCCCAAATCCACGACGTCATCGCCAACGAAACATACCGCGTCCCAATCCAATTTCGCGCGCCGCAAAAGTTTTTCGACCGCGCCGATCTTGCTGATCCGGTCGGTTTGCTGGACGAGAAAATCAATGTGCAGTTCGGCCGCCCGCAGTTCCGTCACCGCCGACGGCCGCGCCGAGACCCAGCCGACTTTGAGGCCGGCCCGGCGCAGAAATACCAGGCCCAAGCCGTCCCGGATGCTGAACCGCTTGATTTCCCGTGCTCCGCCGATGAACACCGAGCCGTCGGTCAACACGCCGTCCACGTCGCACAGGAGAAGTTTCACGCGCTTCAGACGCGAGTGAAATTTTTGGGAAATCTTGGCGGGCATGAAAATTAAGGATGAAAAACATCCAACTCCGATAAATCGCGAGCCGGCAACCAACATTCAACATCGAACAGCCGCTGATTTCCTGCGTGGGGTTCGATTGGATGTTGGGCGTTGAATGTTGAATGTTGAATGTTCATTCCTTCACCGCTTGGAACACTTTCAGGAAACTTTTCAACAACCCGGACATCTCCGCCAGCGGAATCATGTTCGGCCCGTCGCTGAGCGCGTGCTCCGGTCGTGGATGCGTTTCGATAAAAAGGCCGTTGGCGCCCGCCGCCAGCGCACACCGCGCCAGCACCGGCGCAAATTCGCGCTGCCCGGATGATTTGTCGCCGCCGCCGCCCGGCAATTGGACGGAATGTGTCGCGTCAAAAATGACCGGAAAGCCGGAACGTTTCAGGATTGGAATCGAGCGCATATCGGCGACGAGATTGTTGTAGCCGAACGTCGTGCCGCGCTCGGTGAGCAGGATTTTTTTCGCCCCGGCGCGCCTGGCTTTTTCAGCGACCTGGCCCATTTCGCCCGGCGAAAGGAACTGGCCCTTTTTCAAATTGATGATCCGGCCGGTGATGGCGGCGGCTTCAATCAAATCCGTCTGGCGGCAGAGGAACGCGGGGATTTGCAAAATATCCACGACTTCACCCGCGATGGCGGCCTGCGTTTCGGTGTGAACATCGGTCAGCACCGGCACGCCAAATTCGGCGCGGACTTTGCCCAGCACGCGCAGGCCTTCGTCAAGACCCGGTCCGCGAAAGGATCTGGCCGACGTGCGGTTGGCCTTGTCGAAGCTGGCTTTGAAGACGTAGAAGATGCCCAGTCGGGCGCAGGTTTTCTTCAGTGCGCCGGCGACTTGCAGGCACAGCTTTTCGTTTTCAATCACGCACGGCCCGGCGATCAAAAACAGCCGGCGCGGCGCGTTGAGATTTTTCCAGATGGCGGCGTCGTTGAGCACACGGGTTTTGTAGCAGCGCCGGGGCGGAAAGTAAATGACGGCGAATTAATTCGTCCCGATAGGATTTTTCCATTTCAACCCGCGAAAACGGGCGAAGTCCGAGTCGGTCGAATTCAAAATACAATTATGTTCCACCGCC
Source organism: Verrucomicrobia subdivision 3 bacterium UBA7542 (assembly GCA_002479245.1). Lineage (GTDB taxonomy): Bacteria > Verrucomicrobiota > Verrucomicrobiia > Limisphaerales > UBA11358 > UBA11358. The sequence goes on from DLMG01000359.1 coordinate 3,366, forward strand.
AGCGCCGCGAGATACGCGTCCGAAACGAGATTGGCCGTGGCGTTTCCCGCGCGGAGCATCTGCTGGAAAATTGTCCAATGGTTTTCCGTCGGCTGAATAATTTTCACCCATGGTTGGTCGAGCCAGCTTTGCACGCGTTCAATCGCCTCTTTGATAGTCAATGGTTGTCGGCTTGCGCGTGGATTGGTGCCAATGCGGATGAATGCCTTTACAACCGGCCAGCATAGACAGACTGGTTCCACGCCGCTCAACTGTGCATCCCACCATGTTCGCGCAGCGGTGTGATATTCGGATAAGCTGTCCTCGGCATAAATCAGCAAGTTCACATCCACCAAAATCATCGGTAATCCTCTCCCTCAATTTGCGCCAGCAGTTCGCCGATGTTGTCATAATTCAAGCCGGGCCGAAGCCCCATTGGTCGCGGCTTGGTGCGGTAAGGCTTGGCGGCGGCCGGTTTCAAGACTTCGTCCAGGCCGATTCGCAACGCGGAATTGATCACGCTTTTGAACGGTTTGCCGAGCTTGGCTGCGCCGCGTCTGGCTTTCGCGGCAACATCAGGATCAAGCGTCAAGGTGGTTCTCATATAAGCATCATGATGCCTATATGAAGAAAGTCAATGTTAATTTTCGCAGAGCAGCGGCGTTGAACACGTGAAAGTTTTAACCGCCAAGCGATGGAAAGCAAATGCGGCGATTGAACCACCGATGGACACGGATTTATTTTGGTGGGGCGAGCGTCCCCGCGAGCAGAAAGTTTTTTGCTCCGTAGCGGCGCGTCGGCAGACCGCCGGTGACCAAATTCAAAATGGCGGCGCTCTGCCGAGACGCCGCTACGCCGACACGCCGCTACGCCACGGGCATCTCTTCACGCTCCTGCTGGTAAAGTTTTCAGAACTGTTCCCAAAAATCTTCACTCAGCGGATGCAGAAATGGATGGCCTGGCACAACCGCGCCCAAGTGCGGCCAGTTGAACCGGCAGACAGACCAGAGAAGCTGGCAGTTTGATTAAATGAGACGGCAGATTAATTCGATCAACTGGCAGAAACGATATTCGAACCGCATTTTCAAATCACCGTCCCGTGCGGGATGATGGCGTTTTTGGGAATGATGACGATGCCGTCGCGGATGTAATAAAGTTCGTGATCCACCTTTTCGGGCTTGCCGGCGGGCGAAATCTTTACGTTGTTTCCAATCCGCGCATTTTTATCAATGATGGCGTTTTCAATTTTGCAATTCGCGCCGATGCCGATGCGCGGTTTGCCTTCGCGTTCGTGCTGTTCCACCGATTCCTGCGACTCGTAATAATCGCTGCCGAGGCTGATGACGCGGTTCAATTCCGTGCCCGCGCCAACGACCATGCGGAGGCCGACGATGCTGTTACTGATGCTCGCGTAGTTGATGATGCAGCCGTCGGCGACGAGCGCATGGTCAATCTGTGCGCTGTTGATTTTTGAGCCGGGCAGAAAGCGCGGACGGCTGAAAATCGGCGCGTTCATGTCAAAGAAATTGAAACGCGGCAATTCGGAAACCAGATCGAGGTTCGCTTCAAAGAATAAACGGATGGTGCCGATGTCCTCCCAGTAGCCTTGAAAAATGTGGGAGTAAACACGGCGCTCATCGATGGCTTGGGGAATGATGTGTTTGCCGAAATCAGTCAGCGGATTGTCGAGCAGGCTGCGGATCAAATCGCGGTTAAAAACGTAAATGCCCATGGACGCGAGGAACAATTCGCCCTGCGCCACAGGCTCGGCAATGCCGAGTTTCGGATACCATTTCGGTTCCAGCCGCAATGAATCAAGCACCGCGGGGTCTTTTGGCTTTTCCTCAAATCGCGTGATGCGCCGGTCTTCGGCGATTTGCATGATGCCAAGCGATTGCGCTTCGCGCCGCCCGACTGGAATCGTCGCAACCGTGATGTCCGCGCCGGTCTCGACGTGTTGTGCGATCATGAGACGAAAATCCATCCGGTATAATTGGTCGCCGCTCAAAATGATCAGGTAATCGAAATCGTGATTGAGGAAGTGAATCAGATTTTTCCGCACGGCGTCGGCGGTGCCTTCATACCAGGAAGTATTGGTCAGTGTCGGCTGCGCCGCGAGGATTTCCACGAAGCCACTCGTGAACTGGTCGAATTTATACGTTCGCGAAATGTGGCTGTGCAGCGAGGTGGAATTGAATTGCGTCAGGATGTAAATGCGCCGGAAGCCGGAGTTGATGCAGTTTGAGATCGGGATGTCCACCAGCCGGTACTTGCCCGCCAGCGGCACGGCGGGCTTCGCGCGATCTTTGGTCAACGGAAACAGGCGTGTGCCCTGGCCGCCGCCCATGATGACGCAGAGGACCGTGCTGGTGTTCAGTGACTGGCGCCCGGTTCGTGACATATCCTATTTTCGCCGTAATTATACCGTTGTCCGCAGGGTCAGGCAAGCAGCGGATAAAAAAATGATGAAGGCGAAATGAAGAATGAAGAAACAAAAAACGGACGCGTTGAACGTTCGCCCTCATCCCGGCCTTCTCCCCCGGGGAGAAGGAGAATCGTTCGCCATGTCTTTGGAATGTCGTGTGCCTGGGTTGGCCGGACAACCTCCCGCCAATCGGAAACTAGCGCTGGTATGTCCTCTCCTTGGGGAGAGGAAACAGGTGAGGGAGGTCGTAATTCAACAGTGTCTGCATTCTTACTTCTTCATTCTGCGTTTGTGACGATGTAAGGCGCGAATTCGTCGTGGTACTGCGGCGGAATGCGGGCCTTGAACCGCGCCGCCCGGCCGCGATAACTGCGCGAAATGACCTGGCCGACCTTGTGCAATCGCGCAATCACCGCCGCCTGTTCGTGCGGCACGCGCAATTCGAGAAACTCGCGTTTGGGACGCAACTGTGTTCCGATTTCCGCGAGCAATGACGCAATCCCTTCACCAGTAATGGCCGAAATCGTGACGGCATTTTGATGCCGTTCCTTCAAACGGTTCAATGTGCCCACGCCGCCTGCCCCGATTCCGTCGGGGTTGCCGATGAGCCGGTCCATTTTGTTTAAAACCATCAACGTCGGTTTTCCGCCCGCGCCGATTTCGGCCAGCACGGCATTCACGGCGGCAATTTGTTCCTCGGCCTGTGGATGGCTGATGTCCACAACGTGCAGCAGCAAATCGGCCTGCACCACTTCTTCCAGCGTCGCCTTGAACGCCTCGACGAGTCCGTGCGGCAGTTTGCGGATGAACCCGACCGTGTCGGTGAGCAACACATTCTGGTTCGTCGGCAATTTCAACCGGCGCGTCGTGGGGTCGAGTGTGGCGAACAAAATGTCCTTCACCAAAACGTCCGCGCCGGTGAGGACGTTGAGCAATGTGGATTTGCCCGCGTTCGTGTAACCGACGATGGAGGCCAGCGGCCAGTTGTTGCGCTGGCGTCCGGTGCGCTGAATTCCGCGCTGTTGCCGCACCCATTCCAGTTCGCGTGAAATTTTCGCGATGCGGTCCTGCACGCGGCGGCGGTCGGTTTCCAATTGCGTTTCGCCTTCGCCGCCGCGCATGCCGATGCCGCCGGCCTGCCGCGACAGGTGGCCCCAAAACCGCGTCAGGCGCGGCAGCAGATGCTGGAGCTGCGCCAGCTCAATCTGCAGCTTGCCTTCGCGCGTGCGGGCGCGTTGCGCGAAGATGTCGAGAATCAGCGACGTGCGGTCGAGAATCTTGCAGTTGAAAATTTTTTCGAGGTTGCGGCTTTGCGCCGGCGAAAGGTCGTCGTCGAAAATCACGGTGTCCACGTCCTGCCGCCGACAGAAATCCGCGAATTCAGCCGCCTTGCCCTTGCCGATGAACGTGGCGGGATTCAGCGATTCCGTTTTTTGCAGGCCCTCGCCGATGATTTCGCCGCCAGCGGTGGCGGCCAGTTCCCCGAGTTCGGCGAGCGAATCGCTCGTGTCCACATGGTTGCGCGATTTGAGTTCGACGCCGACGAGGAAGACCCGTTCCGGCCTCGTGTTTCTGGTTTCAATGAGGGCTTTCAACGGCTTGCGAACAGGGTAGTCAAATCTGAAAATCCACACCGGCCGTTTTTTTCGCTCTGTTTAACACGCGCATGTCAGGGCTGTCGTAAATGACCAGTGACTTCGGCGCGACGCTGTCCATGAGAAACACATTGCCGCCAATCGTACTGCCGGCGCCAATGACGGTTTCGCCGCCGAGAATCGTCGCGCCGGGATAAATCGTCACGCGGTCCTCGATGGTCGGATGCCTTTTCTTGCCGCGCAATTGTTCCACGGCGGCGGTGGATTTCGCGCCGAGCGTGACGCCGTGATACATCTTCACGTGGTCGCCGATGATGGCGGTTTCGCCCACGACCGTGCCGGTGCAATGGTCCACAAAAAAGTGCGACCCGATTTGCGCGCCCGGATGCAGGTCCATGCCCGTGCGCGCATGGGCCCACTCGGTCATGATGCGCGGAATGAGCGCGACGTCCTTCAAATACAACTCATGCGCCAGACGCTGCACGGCGATGGCCTCGATGAACGGATAGGAAACCAGCACTTCCTCCTTGCTCTTCGCCGCCGGGTCGCCGTCGTAAGCCGCCTCGACGTCCGTCTGCAGCACGTCCCGCAACCGCGGCAGGCTGCCGAGAAATTCCACCGTCAGGCGGTGCGCCGCCGTCGTGATGTTTTGTTTCGGCAGATGGGAGGGGGGATTGTATTCCAGGCTTTTGCGGATTTCATCCTCCAGCGCGCCCAGCACCGAATCGAGCAACTCCGCCGTCACCACCTTGATTTCCGACGAATGGATGAGTTTCTCGTCGAAATATCCGGGGAACAGCAGCCGCAACAAATCCTGCGTGATGGCGGCAATGGCGCGTTTGGACGGCAGGTTTTTGCCGTCCAGATGATTGATGCCGCCGACGCGCGCATACGACGCGACGAGCTGGTTTGTAAGTTGAGTAACCGTTTCCACAAAGGCGAATTTACCACGGAGACCCGAAGAAACAAAGATTTTGTACTTTCGATTTGCTTGCTTCCCAATCTTCGTAGCCGCGGACGTCAGTCCGCGCTAACTATCCGGGACAATGGCGCCGATTGACGTCGTCGGCTACGCGGTATGGAAATGGCCGTCTTTGTGGTTCAACCTCAATCCGCCTTGCCGAAAACATTGCCGAGAAATTCTGGCTGCTTGGGAAGTTTCAGCAAAGGTTGTGACCATTCGTAAAGATTCCGGGCCGGCCAGTACCACAGGCTGCCGTCCGCAGCCAGCGACACGACACCGTTCCCGGTTCCGACAATGGCAACCCAATCTTTGTGAATCCCCATTCGTGTCGGAGGCGCTTTTAAATCAAGGGTTAAGGCATGGTTGTTCATGCCCCATTGCCAGAGGGTGCCGTCGGACTTGAGCGCGACCATCCTCCAATCCCAAGTTACTGCCACTGAAACCCAGTTTGTCTCCGTACCGCCTTGCAGCGGTTGAAATTCAGACAGGTTGTGACCATGACCGAATAACTCGCCCCATAGCCATAAGGTCCCATCTGCGCGAACATAGGCCCCGAATTGATCACCCGCTCGGGAAAATTTTCCCAGCGGGATTCGGTCAAATTTTGTTATGGGCATCAGTTCGTCATTTCCGCCTTTTTTTACTTGGACTGTCCAGGCGGTGCCATCAAACCTCTGGGCAAGGAATCCATATCCACCGGCCGTCGAAATTATCTTCCAGTTGGAATTTGTTCCGATCCGATACGGTATGAAAGCGCGCAGCCCCGGCCATCGTTGTGGCTGTTTGTCCCCGTTAAAATGGTTGGTTCCCCATCGCCACAGCGTGCCGTCCTTTTTCAAAAGCAAAACCGAAGGAGTTGACCATGATCGGGCGACTTGCTGCCAGTTGGTTTCGTCGCCGAACTGTGCCAGCTTGTTCCCTGTCCAGGCTTTCGGGTTCGAATTGTCGGAAACCCAAAGTGTGCCGTCGGACCGGATGCCGACCGTGTCCGGACGACCAACAACCGGGGTTGTTTGATCCTGCCAGGTACGAAGCTCGTTAGCGCGTCCGGCTATTGCGGATACCCAGTTTGATCCGGCAATGAACAACTGCGATGAGGCACTTTTGGGCAACGGGTTGACCATGCGCCGCCAGTTGGCCCATGAGAAGGGAGACCAACCAGAATAAATATCATCCAAAAAATCAAACGAGACCAAGCCGTTGGTCAATCGCACCAGCAGATTGTCATCAATATCACGCTGCAGGAGTGGCGGGCTCGACAATGAAAATTTCGCCGGACCGTGGGATGGTTCCGCCGGCTCAAATACTTCCCAGGCGCGATGGTAAAGCGCGATAGTTGTTACGACGATGAATGCAAATGCCCCGGCAAAGCCCAGCAGGTTGCGCCGCCACAACGGCCAGCCGTCGCGGAAATTCTTGAAGTTCAGGTAAGCCAGCCAGAGCAGGGTGACGATGAGCGTCGGGACCGTGATCACCAATGGCAGGATGGAATGCACGGATATGGAGTCAAAAAGTATCATCCGGTTGTTGGTGAAGATTGGAATTAACAGCAGGCAACTGAAGAAGGTGGCGATGGCCAGGCCGACGGCTTGGAGAAAGCTTCGGGCGAGCGTCGAGGCGAAGAAGCTCACCAACACCAGCCACGCAGAAAAAGCCACGATGCCCAATGGGAACCATGACCCCGGATTGGCTTCCGGTGCGAACATCGGACTATACGCGCCAAATCTAAAGGCCATTTCTTCCAGCAACATCGGCATGACGCCACCGAGGAATGTGCCGAGCAGCAAGGTCAGAAATGCTTTGATGGCGAACTGGACCCGGCGCGAAACCGGCAGGCATAATTGACCTTCCATCACGCCGAGCCGCCGTTCCTCAGCCACGGCCATGCTGCCAATGACGGGGGCCATGACCAGCCACAGCATCCAGAAAATCGCCGTGAGGATTTCGCCGCCTGAATCTTTGGCAAAATGGTGGTATTTTCGCAGAACAATGACACCAATGTGCAACGCCAGCAATCCGGCCGCCCCCATCAAGCTGGCTTGCTGCAATTGAAACTCTTTTTTGACCAACGCGAAAATCGGTTTCCGGTTCCGGGGTGAAATGGCATTTTCCGCGCGCGCCGCGAAAAATTTCCATTCCGGAAGCGAAATGACTCCACCGGACCAGCCCACGTCCTGGGCGCGGAAAAACAGCCAGCGCGCAAACAGGAATCCCCCGATCGAATAGACCGCAAAAATGACACACAGAACGGCGATGAGCAGGTTGTTGGACTGGTTTTGGGCGAGAAATGCGCCGGAGAAGCCGGACAGGGTCGCCGGCACCAGTAACGTGAGCCAGAATGCACCCGCGAGCTGGCGAATCAACAGCGTCGTCCAGAGCCCACCAGTGAACGTCGCGGTCACAATCAGGCAGATGGTGATGAAGAGATTGTACGAATCTTCCCGGCTGGAGGCGTCCATGTTGGGATTTTTAGCGAGGCCAAAGGCCAGGAGCCACACGCCGAAGACAATCAGAAATGCGACGGCCAGAACGGTGATTTTGGTCTGCCAGATCCGCAGCCGCTCCGCCGGCTGGGCCAGCAGCAACGAAAACGTGTTGAGACTGGATTCACGCCCAATCGTCGTCAGCGCCATGATCGTTAAACCGAAGAAAAGCAGGCACGCGACATAAAAATCGTAAGGCCGGGCAATCGCTTGAACCAGCGCCAGTAGCATGGCCACCATCCAGCTTGGCAGCAGCAGGCGGATTTCCTTTTTAACGAGCGGATTCATGGGCGGGTTGGGACAAAGTTGGCTTCGCTAACGCAGAGACGCAGAGAACGCAGAGGTTCGCGGAGAGAGAGAAAAATTCCAGCCACACAGAAAATCAGGATAACCCGGGACAGCTCCGCGTTTCTCCGCGTCCTCTGCGTCTCTGCGTTGAACTGAAAGCCGGTTTGAAAAGTCCGGCGTCGGAGTGCGCCCGTCCCGGGCGCAGCAGCGTGAGCATTTCCGGCGCACTCGAAAAATCTACGCCCCCCGTCCTTCCAACTTTGCTGCGCCCGGGGACGGGCGCACTCCGTCCAGTATCGTCGCCGCCGCCAAAGCGAGTTTTCAATCAGGCGCTGAATCTGAATGGTCGTCGCACTCATGGTTTTCCTGCCTTTGCCTTTTTCAAAATGTCAGAGGCCACGAAAATTTCCTCCAATGACAACGATTCGCAGCGCAATTCCTCCGGCTGCAACGCGCGGAGTTTTTCGAGTAATTGTTCGCTGTTGCCGTTGGCCAGAACTTCCACCTCCCGTCCGTTTTGCTTCACGTCCAACGCGCCGGGCAAATTGAGTTGCGCCGGAGGCTGGGTGAACCGCGCGCGGATTTTCCGGAAACGGTCGCGCGCGGCGTCGGCTTCCATCGTCAACAGTTCGCGTCCCTGCTCAATGATGGTGAACTCGTCAATCAAGCCCTCGAATTCCGCGATGAGATGCGTGGAAACGAAAACCGTCCGGCTTCCCGGGTCGCCGGATTGGTAGGCACCGATGACGGTCTCAATGAATTCGCCCCGCACGATGGGATCAAGTCCGGAGGTCGGCTCGTCCAGCACGAGCAATTCCGGTTCCGGACAAATCGCACCGATGAGCGCCAGTTGCGTGCGCTGGCCCTTCGAGAGATGGCTGGCTTTCTGCTTCGGGTCGAGCTGGAACCGTTTCAGCAAATCGGCTTCGATGTCTTCATTCCAGTGTTGGCGAAACGAAGCGAGGTATTCCAGGGTGCCTTGCACGGTCATCCACGGATAAAACGCCACCATGTCAGGCACGTAGGCGAGGCGCGATTTTACGGCCACTTCATTGCGTTGCGGATCCAATCCAAATACCCGCGCGGTGCCGGAATTCGGGCGCAGCAGGTTCAGCAGGCATTTGATGGTCGTGGTCTTGCCCGCACCGTTGCGGCCAAAGAAGCCATAACATTTTCCGGCGCGGACGGTCAGGCTCAGGCCGTTGACGGCATCCAGCTTGCCATAACGGCGGGTCAGGTTTTTTATTTCGATGATGGGCGTGTCAGTGTTCATGGTTTCACCTCAATGATAATTCGGCGTAGCGGCGTCTCGGCAGAGCGCCGCTGAATGGTTTCCAAAAGACGCCGGCGCTCTGCCGAGACGCCGCTACGAACCTCGCCAGCCTGCGATTTACTATTCATTTTTTCCCTTCACTTTGCATTCGAAGTAGTCGAGCCGTTCCCGGACCAGCGCCAGGAATTTTTCCCGGTCCACCTGCAGGTGATGCGCCATGACCACGGCCTCGTCAATTTCCGCCGCCAGCAGTTTCTGGCGGACTTGTTTGTTGAACGGAGAATCGCTTTTCTTCAGGAAGCAGCCCTTGCCGGGAATCGTCTCAATGACACCCTGCCCCTCCAGTTCGGCATAGGCCTTGGCGATGGTGTTGCGGTTGACGCGCAATTCCTCGGCGAGCGGGCGGATGGACGGCAGCGGTTCGCCGGAACGCAACGCGCCCGAAGCCGCCGCGTAGCGGATCTGGTCCACCAGTTGCAGGTAAACCGGCTTGCCGGACTTGAAATCAATCTGAAAAATCATGGCCGTCTTTTACTGTCATAGAACAGTATGACAGTTGGCGGCGAACGTCAAGAAGAATTTTTAGGCGTGAAATTTAGACTGTGGAGCGCCGGCTTCCAGCACGGCATGATGCTGAAATAGCCCTCAAAACGCCGTGCCGGAGGCCGGCGCTCCCGCCCTGCGGGATCAGTCCGCGCTGATGATCCGGGATGATGGCGCCGACTCACGTCGGCGACTACACGGTTTTGAAATGGCCGTCTTCGTTGCTTCGTTGCTTTGTGGTTCAAACCAAAGACAAAACGGCTTCGACCGCGCGCTCGATGCTGATGCCGTTCAGGCAGCGGAAATCAATCGGGCATTCGCGCAAAAAGCAGGGTGAGCACAGGGCGTCGGATTTGAGCAGCCGGTGCTGCGGGTCGCCCGGCAGGCCCGGCCCGGTGAGTTCCGGCGACGTGCTGCCGAAGGGGACGACGACCGGGATGCCCAGCGCGGCGGCCACGTGCATCGGGCCGGAATCGTTCGTGAGCAACACGCGGCAAATTTTTAGCAGCGCCATCAGCTCGCGGAGTGAGGTTTTCCCGGCGAGATTTAAAATTGCGGATGGCGGACTGGGGATTGCGGATTCGATCCGGTCGGCAATGGCCGTGTCGGCCTGGCCGCCGAAAACCAGCCAGGTGCAATTTGTCTGGTTTTGGATTTCGCGAGCGGTGGCGATGAATTTTTCCATCGGCCAGCGTTTGGCCGGGCCGTATTCCGCGCCGGGGTTCAGCCCGAAGAGTGGCCGCTCAATTTCATTCAGGCCGAATTTTTTCCTCACGGCTTCAATTTCGCCAGGGGTCACAACCAACTGCGGCGGCAGCGGTTCCGGGTTGGCACCCAGCGCGGCGACGAGATGCAGATACTCATGAATCTGGTGGGCCGTAGCCGCGCTTGTGAAAGCGCGGTCGTTGCGGTCAGTCCGCCGACTCACGTCGGCGGCTACAAGTTGTCGGATTTCACCAACGGAGCGCTTCTGCATTTTCACCGCGCCGGGGCGCGAAGCGACGGTTTGTGTTAAAAACCAATTCCGCCACGGGCGCGTATAACCGATGCGTTGCGGAATTCCCGCCAGCCAGACTTCGAGCGCGGAGCGGGGTGAATTTGGCAGCACGAGTGCGAGATCAAAATTCCCGGCGCGCAATTTTTGACCCACGGAAAACACGCTTTCGTCCGGGGCAATGGAAATTATCTCGTTCACTGCTGGATGAGCGAGCCAGAGGTCGCGCAGTTTTTCCGGCGTGAGCAACGTGATCTGCCCCTCGGGAAAACGTTCCCGCAATCGCATCAGCGCCGGCGTGGTCATGACCGCGTCGCCCAGCCAGTTGGTGCCGCGCACCAAGATTCTGCGCGGATGGAGTCCGCCTTCGCTTTGCTTCGACGCGACGAGGATGGAGGATGGAAGATGGCTGTTCATGGCGGTTTTTCCATTTTCTATCCTCCATCCTCCATCTTCGCTTTCGTTTCCGCCGCTTTCCAGCGGCGGTGGACCCAGAACCAGTTGGCCGGGTCGCAGCGGACGGCGGCTTCAAAAGCGCGATTGACGTCGCCCATGATTTCCCCAGATGGACGGGGATGGTTGTTTTCGTGCGTGGGAATTTTTTCGCCGAGTTCGATCCTCCATTTCGCCAGTGCGACGCGGTAGCAGAAGCCGGTGAAGAGTTCGCATTGATAGCGCAAGGCGAACACGGCAGGCGCGAGCGTGGTGGAACAGTCGTGGCCGAGGAACGGTGCCCGGAGGCCGTTGGAGCTTTGGTCGGTGAGCAGGCCGAGGAGGACGCCTCCCCGGTTCATCGCGGCGCGGAGCAGCGGGCCGTCGGTGCGGCGCTCGAAGAAAAGACAGCCACTGCGCGTGCGCAAATCCTGCATGAGCCGGTTGAACGCAGGCTGCTTGAGTGCGCGGTAGGTCGTGGCAATCTGGTAATCCGGCCGGACGTCTTGAATCCGCGCGTTAAGCTCGAAGTTGCCGAAGTGGCCGATGGCGATGACGGCGCTGCGCGGCGGCTCGTCGCCGGATTTTTGCGGCAGGCGGTCAATGCCGGCGAATTCGACATGCGGGCGCAATTCGTCAAAAGTCATCGCGGCGGTTTTGATGGCGCCGACGTAATTTTCGCCAATGCGCCGG
>DLMG01000274.1:0-1580 GCA_002479245.1 Verrucomicrobia subdivision 3 bacterium UBA7542
TTCGACCTGCATCGCGAATTTGAAATTGAAGATGTGCTTTGGCGAAGTCCGGTTAAACCGGCGGCACTCCAATCCGAGCGCTGGCATCACATTCTGGATGATGGCCGGGCGTCGGTGGTCTCCATCGGTTCGCCGCTGGCCGCCTTGAGCAGCGAGGTCATGCTCGCCCGAATGTTCGGGGTTCAGCCATTTGACAGGCCGCAGTTCAAGGCGGCCCGGCAACTGCCGTTCTTCTTTAGCTGGCTTCCACAAAAAGCTGGAAATTTTCGCAGCGCTTTTGGACTGACGTGGCGTGAACTGCAATCCGATTTACCTGCGATTGCAAAACTCGTAAAACGCAAACAGGCAGGAGCATTTATCCTTGATGGCGTTCCACACGGGGTTCTGAACAAGGGCAAAGTCTGGACCATGTATGGCGTCATAGCCGCCCAACGGCGCGCGGCTGGCAATGTGTGGCTGGTTGTGTCCGGCTATGCCGGGCCGGCCACTTATGCGACGGCGAAGATGGTCAAGGAAATTGCCGCCGAACTGCCGGGGACAAAAGGACACGCCTCAAAGGTTCTATGGATGCCGGTGAAGGTGAAAATCAAGGCTGGCGACTCCGACTCTCTGATGGGTGATGTGCGCGAAGTGGTGAGTGCAGAATTTGACGGCGAACCACGCCTGTGGCCGGTGTAAACGCCGGTTGAAAAGTGCGGCGGGTGAATACCGGCACAAGCCATCAGCGCACCGGTTTCGAGCGCTTCACTTCTGCCAGCGCTTTGATTTCCAAGTCGCTGGCAGCGTCTTTCCCTTTGCTGCCACGTCCAGCGGAGGTTCCAGAAATTCGACCAACAATTGAATGACGGCTTCGAGTGTCGGAACTGCGGCCTTCGGCCCGGCCTTTCGCCAAAACGCATCCCAACCGCGAATTTTCGCCAGGTCGGTGCCAAACATGGGCGTCAAGCCAGCCGGCAGCCCTGCGGGAATCGCGGTGCCACGGCGGGCAAACGTTCCCGCGATGGATTTGACCAGCAACGCGCCGTCGAAGGGAAATTTTTGCGCAAGATAATGCAGGTCGAAATAATCTTTGAAACGAGTGTTCAACATCCCTAATTTCACGATGGCCTCCAGTTTTTCGGCCACGACAGTTTCGCGTGAATAGGCCCGCAGTTTGGGAGCCGCCATGCCCAGCATGACGGGAAAAGTGATTTCCTCCGGCGGCACGGGCAGCGCGTCGCCGAAACCAACATCCACCTGCAACGGCACTACGGCCTTGCCAAGGTTGGCCCGCAGCTTCACCCGGATTCCAGCATATTCATCCTGGGCACGAATGTCCTCGCACATGACCGAGCGCGGATCAAAATCAACGCCATCGGCTTCGACCTCCAGGTTGCACAACTCCCTGAAAATGTCCGCCAACCGCTCCGGTGACGGATGCCCGAAGCCCAGAAGATCCAAATCCCGCGTGACGCGGTGCAGCGCCGGTTCCCAGAGCGCGAAGAGCATTGCCCCTTTCAGGACAAATTGTTCACGATGACTGGAACGGGACAACCGGTAGAGCAACCGCTCCAAGGCGAACCGCACCAGCAGCACGTTGT
>DLMG01000274.1:1639-6315 GCA_002479245.1 Verrucomicrobia subdivision 3 bacterium UBA7542
GAACCGCACCAGCAGCACGTTGTAATCTTCACCTGTGCTTGTCCGGCGATTTGACAGACGGGCATGGACTGATGCGGCAAGATTTTTCATGCGAGGCTGTCGAAATAAGGGCGCATGACATTGAGCACGCGACAGACCTTGGCGTAATGCCAGAGTTCCCCTGAGGTGGCTTTTTTGTTCCGCCACGCATCCCGCAGCGCCTCGACTGCAATGTTGACGCCGATGCGATTGCGAAAACGGAAACAGTCGGCCACCGTTTTGGCAACGCCATAGACGGGAACGGACACGCCTTGGATGATGTGCTGTTTGATTCCTTCGGTCATCATTTCCCCTGAAAGGGTCACGACGCGCAGCGTCGGGGTGGTGGATTTTGGCGGTCGCGTTCCGCGTGGAATCGCCATCCAGACCTCGGCCGGATTCTCCGTGGTGAGGCCATGAAAACGAAGGGCGGATATGAGACAGATCACTCCTTTCGGCGACCGTTTTGCCGCCTCCGCCAATGAGTGATTTTCTGTCATCGGTGCACCGGTCTGGACGTAAAGCCCCCGGCCGGTCTTCAACAGATCGCCGCGCTCAACGAGCTGTTTGAGATAGGTTCGCGGAACGCCGCTGGATTTTAGGTCACGCGGGCGTAGCACCCCCAGCTTGCGCGTGAGGTTCAGCACCTTATCCTGATGGTTTTTGGCCACGAAGTCATTATTACATAATGTATGCAGATAGCAACAAGTGAATACATTCTGTAAAACTGCCAAAAGAAGGGTTTTCATTGGGAAAAATGCACGGAAGCCTGCCGCAAAGACAAGCTTCCGTGATTGGCGGTGAGGGGGCAGTGGCGTGGCCGGCTTCAGACCCCGACACCTTCCGGCCTTTGTTGCTGCTGGCCTTGACCTTGAGTGCGGGCGACGGCCCGCCGTGCGGTGCGGGCGATCTGGGCGATGACGCCTTCCTTTTGGTCTTCGGGCAGGTCTTTCACCAGCGTTTCGTAGGCGTTTTTGAGCGCAGGATTGGCATTGATGCGTTTCATCATGCCCTCACGCATCCGGTGCTGGCGATCCAGTTCGCGCACTTCGTTGAGAACCACCGTGCGTTCGAGCCGGTCGCGGGGCATGGCTTGAATGTAGTTCCAATACTTCGGGTTCTCTTTGATGTGGGCATCAATTTTCGCATCCACTTCCGGGTTGGTCCGAAAGTTGGGTTCGTCTGCTGGGGCGGCATTGCCGCTGGCGCTCGGTGGCGCGGAGGTTTTTGTTTTTGTGCTCATAATGAGTTTGTATGGTTAATGTTTGTTTAGAATTGCCGGCTTGCTGAACCGGCAAAGTGATCACGGACTCAACGGGTCATCGGTTGCGTTGGTCGTGGAAAGACTGGCTGCCGGGGATGGCACCGGGGCCGATTCAAGGGCGTCGAGCCGCTGCTTCATCTCGTTCACCGTAGCGCGGAGCCTCACCGTTTCCTGCAAATTGGTTTTGGTCTGGTGCAACGCGGTTTGGAATTGTGCCAGGGCTGCCGACAGAATTCGGGCCTGCATCATGATTTGTGCTGTAGCGAGCCGCTGCGAATTGACCTCGGCCAGAATCGCATCGTTGACCGGGGCCGGGGCGAACGCCGCGTCGCGCGACGGCAACGCGGGCAGGTTGCCGTCTGCCGGGCCAGGATGATAATTCCAGCGGGTGTTTTCCTCGACGCGATAGACAACGTGCTGCTCGTGCATGATCAAATCATCGTTCGGGTCGGCGTAGCGTCCGACGTGATAGGCGTGGAGCACTTCGGGATAACGAATGCCGTCGGCGTTCGTCACAGGCGGTTGCTGTGGCCGCAACACCAGCTTGGGTGTCGTGGAACACGCGGAGAGAAATAACAGTGGAATGAGACAATACGTTTTCATGGTCGTGATTTGGTGGGGAGTTGTTCATCGTTTTCCTGGGTGAGGGGAATGGTGGTGCCCCCGAGCGAGGCGTCGGCGTCATCAATGGTTTGCAGGACGTAGAGATAAAACTGTTTTCCGCTCGGGACGCGGACGTAAAACCCGTTCTTTTGAATCGAATCGAAGATTTGCTGGGCGTAGGTTTGCAGCACCGCCTGCGCGCCCGCAAAGGGCGCGTTGTTGAGCGTGGGACTGTTGACGGGACCGAAGATGGTCTGCTGCTTTTCGGTCAACGCACTGGCCGCACCAGAAAGGAACGTGGCGGCAAACAGTTTGATGTCGGCGAAATTGTCGGATTTGATGACTTCGCCGCGCAAACCGGCGCTGCCGTCAGTAATGGCCCAGCCGGATTGATTGGTTTGGTCATCAAACTCGCGGTCAAGGGCAATGGCCTTGATTTGCATTTCCATCCCGTTCTGCCAGATAAACGTCCAGGTGTTACCGCTGGCGATGCGTTCGCGTTGGTGGTCGGTTTGCGCCGTCCCATGAATCTCCGTGCCCGCCGGAATCACCAGCTTGCCCCCGAAATACACGTTTTCGGTGACGAGACCGATTATGGGAGTCTGGATGGAAGACGAATCCACCGTGACGACCGTCTCACAGGAAATCAGCCGTCCGAACGGGGCAAACACCGCGCTCAACTTCTTTGCCGGCGGAATGCCGGCCGAACTGTCGGCAAATAAACTGATGGGCGCGAGGGTTGGCGCTTGATTCGCGGGAACGTTTGGCAATGGCGATGGTTTGTAAAAGCCAGGTGACGATGATGACGGCAAATTTGTCGGTTCCGGCTTGGGTGGCGGCGGATAAAAAGCCTCCATCGGTCGAACTACAGACTGCACCACCTGGGGTTTGTCCGTCGCGTTGGTCGCCAGAGCCGTGACGCTGACGGCATCATCGGGGGATTGGTGGTGCTTGCGCAGGGTACTGAAAATGATCAGCGCGGCGGCGAACAGCACAGCAAAGGTGACAAGCTTGCCGCTTTTGGTTTTGAAAAAATTTAGAAAGTCGCGCGGTTTCATAGTTGGCCTCTGGGTGAACGGACGGGTTTCACGCTGGGGATATTGGTAACAGTGACAATGGGGGGCGGCGGTGTCGGTGATACACGGGTCACCAGCACCGTGAAGGCATTGCGCAAGGACAGTTCGTTGCGCCCGCCGTCAGGCGAGCCGCTGACGGCGAAATAAACGATGCTCCGGCCATTGGGCGGCACGATGCCATCGGCGTCGCTGATGGATTGAGGATAGAGCCGGTTGCCCGCGCGCAGCGTGAAACTGTCCGGCTGATAAATCAGGGGCGCGTCAACCCGGTTGGTGATGACGAGGCGAAAAACCAGGGTGTCCTCGGCGTTGAAACGGAAGGCTTCTTCGATCTGGATTTGGTAGTCGTTGAAATCGGAGACGAGCGGTTTGCCGTCGTAGGTGGTGAAGTCCACATCGGCCACGGTTTCGGGTTGTTGCGCTTTGAGCAACGGAAACGCCCTGGCCTTGTCGAGCAGCGACAGCAGTTTAATCGGACTGACTTCGGGGGCATGACCGACGCCTTCATCTTCCGGCTTTGGCGGTGCTTCCAGGTTGAGTGAAAGCACCGGTTGGTCGCTTTCGGTCAGTTCAAAAACGTAGGTGCGGTCATTCCAGCGGATGTTGAGATTCGCGGAAGCCTTGGGGAAAAGGGCGCGCACGGAAAGGAACGCGGAGCCTTTGGAGTGGGCCAGTTGAAACAGGCCCGGCGTTTTTCCGTCCACCGTGATGCCGGCACCGTCAATGGCGGTGATGGCGCTGGGGAAACTGATCGTGGTGACGCGGTTGGTGGCAACCGGCACAGAAACGGCAGTGCGGTCGTCCAGCAAGACCTGTTGGATGAGCGGTGAAGCAGCCAGTGCAACGGTGGCGGCTAACAACGGAATGGTGAATGTCAGGATTTTAGCGGTTGATTTCATATTTGAAGTCGCCCACGGCGGTGGGGAAGCGTCCGTTCAAGGCCATGTTGGGGTTGCGGATGAGGCGGAGCCGGAGCGTGAACGGAAACGCCTCGGTGAACGCCTTGTCTTGAAAGATGCCGCTGCGGATGATCTGGCCGGTGACAGCCGTCAACACCTCGTTGTCGCGTGTGGCCAGAATGTCAATGCGGGCAATCTCGGCTTTCTGGTGTAACTGCTTGGCGCGAAACTCGACGGCCTCTTGGAGACGCTCATTCTGCGCCTTGCCCAGGGCCGATTTCAGAAACAACAATTTGAGCAAATCGGCGTTGTCGAAGTCCCTGGGATTGCGTTCGAGGAACGCCATCGTCGCGAGTTCGGCCTGTTGGATGTGCAAATCCTTGGCCTCCGAAAACTGGAGCAACGGACTCAGGTAATAAGTTCCGGCCGGATCAATGATGACGACGCGCTCGCGTTGTTTGAATTGGGAGATGATGTGGTAACGGTCAATCGCCGAGAGCAGCAACACGGCGACGGTGAAGAAAAACCAGAACCACGGCAGGCGATCACGCTGGACCAAAAGCCGGGTGGGATCGAAGCGGCGCGGCGTGGGCTTGGTGGCGTCGGCGCTTTTGGTTTCGGTGGTTCGTAATGCGGGAGTGTCCATAGGTCAGTAATAATTGGGTTTGGATTTGGCGATGAGTTCGCGAACGGCCTTGTTGCCAGTGATGTCGTCTCCGGGCCGGCCGCGCGCGGAGCGCGGCGGCAGGCCGGACCCGGCGATGATGATTGCGCCCGCGCTGCCCATGTTGGCGGCGGACGACATGGTGCTTAACA
>DLMG01000274.1:6493-12133 GCA_002479245.1 Verrucomicrobia subdivision 3 bacterium UBA7542
CTGACGCCGCCCGCGAGCAACGCACCTCCGGGCTGAATGCCGTGGGCGATGACGTTTTGGATGATGACGGGCGCGGCGACGGTGCTGAAAATGATCCAGAAGCCAACCACGGCGACGCCGATGGTTTTTTGCAGGTCGGGCAGCGTGGAAGTCGGGTCAAGATATTCAAAGCTGGGGTCGGTCATGAAATCGAGGATGCCCTGGGTGACGAGCGCGGCGACGGCCCAGCCCAGCGGCCACAGCAAAACACCGAGAAGATTCATGAGGTAGCGGTTGCCGGTGTGTTTCAACGCCGGAATTGCCATGAAGCCGATGAGCAAGGGCGAGAGCGCGTAGCCGAGATTCAGGATGACCGTCTGAAAGATGTAGCCCCAGAACATCATCAAGGAAGCCAGTTGCCCGACCAGCCAGAGCAACGCGGTGATGATGATGTCGGTGGTGAAATTGTGGAGCTGCGACATGACGTTCCACCAGGACGATTGCGTGGCCGGGTCGCGCTTGATGACAAGCAGTTGATTGAACTGCTGATAGACCTGGGACGGATCAACGCCCAGACCGGAGAGGATGGAAGTTTGCAGCAGAGTTTGAAGGGTATTGCCCCAGCCGGGCAGGAACACGAGCAAGGACGTGAGCAACAGCAGGCGCAGGAGCAAATTCAGAATGGATTTGTGTGAAGCACGCTGATGCACGGTGGCGATGACGCCGACAATGAACAGCGCGAAGGCCACGCTCAACAGCAGCGTGTGGAGATCACCACACTTGGCGAGGAATGTGGGAAAGATGCTGTCGAACGTGGCCATAATGAACGCAGGGTTGACGGTTATGGATGGTGGTTACGGCGTCGGGAATACGGTCGGCGCGTTGAGCAACTGGAACTTCGCCGAATAGTTGCTCACGGACTCCTCGAACTCGGCGTTCTGTTGTTCGGTCAACGCCACAACTTGTTTCTGCTGATCGTTGCGGTTTTGGATGTCCTGCACCATCGCGGCAGACGCGGCCTGATTTACCTCGTCATCCGTGCTGGCAAGGTCGCTGTTCAGGCTGGCGAGCACGCCGTTGAGCTTCTGCACCTGGGCATCGGTGGTGGCGTCCTGAAGCTGCTGGGTGGTCTGGGCGATTTGGTCCTTGATGGTCGCGCGCCGTTGCGCGGCATTGTCCGCCACGCTGACATAATTGCTGGCGGTGTTGATGATGGCCGCAAACGGTTCGTATTGGTTGGCGGGCCGTTGGATGGTCTGGCCTCCGGGCGTCTGGAAGCTGGCGCCCACTGTGGCGTAGATGCCGTTGTCATTGAAGGTCAGCGCCGTATTTCCGTTGGCGTTGGCGACCAAACTTCCGAGGTTCTGGATCGGTTCAAGGCTCTGCAAATCCGAATCAAGGCTGGGCACCATCGAAAGCACAACTTGTGATGGATTGCCGAACAAGGATTCATAGTTCTTGAACTCACTCAACTGGTCGCCGAGCGTTGTGATTTGCTCCACCTCGTTATCGATCATCACCGCGTATTCGGCGAGATTCTCAGCTTCATCCAGAATCTGTTCAATGTTCACCGTCGGGTCAAAGACGACCCACTGCGCGCGGGCGGAATACGCCAGCGGGAGGGCGATTGCGATTATGGTGATTAACTTTTTCATGTTATTATCCTTTCTTTGGTTGTTTGTTTTTGAGGGAAAGTGGTAATTCGTTCCAATTGGGTGCAGGCTCTGCCTGTCTACTCCTCGATGCGGAGATTTTCGGTGGTTGGTTTGAAGATCACGCCGTCAATGACTTGTTCGGGCAGATGCACCTGGTAGAGCCGGACGCGGCCTTCGTCGCCCGCCTTGGCCTGCTGCATGGCAATGAAAAGCCAGTATTGTTGTTTGACGGCATCGCTGCGGCCCTTGTCGTAGCCGTTCTGGTAGGACTGGTCGTTTTGTTTGCTGTTGGCGTAGTGAAGCCCCTCGCCAAGGATGACTCCGCCCGCCGCGCCGCCCGCGATGGCGGCGGGATTGCCTTTGGAAAGCACACCGCCGAGGGCCGCACCGCCCGCGCCCAAGCCCACATCGGTGGCAGTCCGGGTCACGGCGGCGCAGCCCGTGAACAGGCACACGGCGCAGGCAAGTGGAACGAATCGAATCAATAGTTTTTTCATAAGCGTTTTTGGTTTATTTGGGTGGATTGGCGTGGGCGATAATGCCCTCGACGATGTTGGGACTTTTGCGCAGTTCGCGGGCGCGCTTGTCGAAATGTTCGCCGCTGGACGAACTGCAATAGAGCATCTCCGGCGACGCAACGTTGTGGACGGTGCCGCAGAGGTTGCGGGTCGAGTCGGTGTGCAGATAGGTGAACGGCGAATACTTCTGGCCGGCTTGATGATCGGGCAGGGGGTAGTTCATGATGGCGTGCTGCGTCACTTCGGGCAGCGCGATGTCCTTGCCCATGTCATCGAGATCAGCGCGGTCGTTCTGGCGCATGATGAAAAACTGGCGCGAGTTGCCGAACACGGCCGAGCGAATGCGCGACTGTTTGAAGCGCGCATACTGCTGCACGATGGAAATGTTCCAGCAATTGAACTTGCGAAGCTGCGCGTAGGATTCCTGGACGATTTCCTGTCCGCCGGGAATGTCGAGAAAGCGGGCGACCTCCTCGTAGATGTTCCGTTTCCGAACGGCCCGCGGCAGCGTCATGATGTGCTTGCGCGCGTGGTTGGTGATGAGGAAACCGGCTGCGGCCTTCAATTCCTTCGCGGACTCCGGGATGTAGCCCAGCTCGAAGTGCGCAATTTTGCCGGTGAGCGAAAGATTGCTCGTGCCGTCGAACAGGCAGCCGTAGTTGCCGTCGCGACACCACGGCAGAATGAGTGTGGCGATTTCCATGATCTGGTCGCGCTCCGCGCCGATGGGGTCGAGCATCATCAACTCCTGAAGCATCCGGTGCGTCGGAAACTCGTCCGGCGTAAAATGGGCAAAGGCGAGGTTGCGGACTTCCTTGCTGGTCCGGGGGTCTTTCAGGAATTTCAACACCGCCGGTTCCTCAAATTGGCGCTGATATTCCTCCGCTTCACCCGGGTGGGCTGCTTTCCAGTCGCGGAAGTCCGCAAAAGTTTCGAGGGTGGTCGCGCCGGGCGGCATTTTTTCGGCGCGAAAATTCTGCAACGCCATCGCGTGCCGGGTGATGTCGAGCAACTGGTCGTGCCGCTTCTTCTGCCAGTCCTGGAACGCATCCTCGTAAAGCAGGTTCAGGTATTTGGCAATCTGCGCCTGGCGGAGCATTTGTTTGTCCTCCTGACTCGAAGTGCCAATCATCCGCGCAACCAATGCCGTCGCGGCGGAGAGATGGTCGGGCGTGAGGGGCAGTCCCTTTGTGTCGAGATAATTGATGGTCAGGTCGCCGTCGGGATGGATGATGATGGGCCGCGCGCCTTCCTCGACCGTCGCGGTGTAGATGCCGTAGGAAAGCCCTTCTTCGATGATGACGGTGTAACCAAAATAACCTTCGGTCTGCGAGAGCAGATCACAAACCGTCACGGACTTGCCCGCACCCGACATGCCCAGCAGGACGGCGTGTTGCGGGGATTTATTGTCCGTTGAACCGGAGAACGTCTCGATGCCGATCAGATTATCCTGCGGCCCGTCGTAAATCGCCTCGGCGGTGGCCAAATGCCCGGTAAAGGTGCTGGAGACCGGCAGCATGTCCGCCAGAAAACGGTGCTCGGAATAAAGTTTACGATGTTCGTAACCTCCCCAGGTCCAGCCCGGCCAGGTCTGGAAGAAGAGGCTTTTCGAGGTGCTGGGCAGGTTACTTTCAAAGTATTGCGCCGAGTTCATCGAGTTGATGGCGTTCTTGATCGCTCCGGCCTTGGCGTTGAGGCCGTCGCGGGACTTGTCCCAGACGCGGATGGCGAACATCGCGCGGAACGGAATCGTTTGCCCCTGCATCAGCGCGTGGATTTTCTTCTGCTTCTTTTCCATGACCGTGAGCAGAGAGATTTTCTTTTCGCTGGCGTAGTCACCGGCCACGCGGTCGTGCTCCTTCTCCTCCTTGTTGATTTCCTGTGAAATTGGGAGCGGATCAACATTCACGGTGACGGTGTAATCGAGCAGCCGAAGATTGGTGAGCCGCTGGATGATGCCGGGATACGTCGTGCGCGGCCAGCGGGTCAGGACGATGATCGAGTGATAATGGCCGTCGAGGAAAAAGCCGAAATCGGACTGGCCGCTGCCCTCGCTGTGCCAGCAGTTTTCCTGAATCGAAAGTTCGGGTTCAAAACCGTCCGCCGGGTCGTAATCGAAACGGTCATTGAGCGAGGGATTGAGAAACCGTTTGTAATGCCGGAAATGGTCAAGGTCGGTCATGGGCAGGACACGCGCGCCGCCGGAACCGAAGATTCCCAGCAACAGCTGGTGGACGTGGTCAAACTCCGTTTCAAGCTGGTCGAGCAGCGTGTGGTAGTAGTCGCGCCGGGCGGCGGCGGACTGGAACGATTTTGGCACGTTCTCCAGCGAGCGCGAGATGTAGAAAATGACGCGCTGACGGCGGAGTTTGCGTTCGGTCATGGCCTGCCAGTAGCGGGCAAAGCGTTCGTTGCGGGTGCGTAATGTCCAGACATTGGAAAATTTCTCCGTCTCCTGTTGGTAGCGCAGCAATTCCCCCTTGTAGTCGGAATCGCAATAGTATTGCACTTGCAGGCGCTGGGTCTCGTGAAGCGAGGCGAGCAGGAGACAGAGTTGTTCCTGAAAATCATTGAGGTCGGAGACCTGGCTGTTGGTGAGGTCGGGCGCTTCAAAGACAAAGCCCTTCGACACAAAACCACCGCGCCGGAGCAGATTGAAGGCAATCAGGTTGCGGACAAAAAAACCGTTGGGAGCGCGTTCAAACATAGGGGTGGATTGAGGTTGCGGATTCGTCAGCGGGCTTTTGTTCGGCGCGCAGGCCGGCCTGCATCTGTTCAATGCGTGTGAGCTGGTCGGTCAGTTCCTGAACCGAGCGGATTTTGGCCTGCTCATTGACCGCGATGGTGGCTTCACGGATGTGGGCGAGTGCCCGTTCCAGATGGGCGCGCACGATGGCGTCCATGCCGTGCTGGTGCAACCCGGAGCGCAGATTGACATCGGCGGTTTGAAGCTGTCCGAGCAACGCCCGCCGCAGCAATTCGAGACGATTTAGGGCGCCGGCATTCATAGTCTGTTCTCCACCAGCGGATGTTTGGGTGAGCGGATGGTTTGAACCTCGGGCGCGAAACCACCGGCCGAAAACCAATGTTCAAAACAATCGCGGTCGTAACCAGGCGGCTTGCCCTGCCGGAATCCGAAGATGTAGGCGAGACAGATGCCGAGCGGCACGAGCGCGGCGAGGAATGCCGTCAGCAACGAGGTTTTAATCATCACCAGCAGGACGAAGAACACGGTGATGGCCACGCCGACACCGCCCACGAGCCACCAGAACAAGCCGCCTTCGAGACCCCAGGTCCGGCCCTTGGAATCGGATGCGGCGTTGGTTTCGGTGAATCGCAGTTCGGTTTTCATGCTCGTGAGCGGTCGGGGGTGGTGCGGTGCAGGTTCAGAACGTGCCGACGCCAACGGCGCTGTTGGTATTGAGGCCGAAGATGGTATAGAAGGCGTAGACCACCGCTGGAGCTGCCGCGATGATCGCGCCGCCGAT
>DLMG01000274.1:12212-14977 GCA_002479245.1 Verrucomicrobia subdivision 3 bacterium UBA7542
GACATCTTGCCCTGGTCAACGTCACCGCGACGGATGGCGAAGCCCCCGTAGATAACGGCGGAGATGCCGAGGACGAAGCCGAACATCATGATTACGGCGAGACTGTTGCTGATGCCGGTCTTGAGGTCGGTGGAACTGAATGTGGTGGACTGCGCCCAAGCCGGGATGGTGTTAAGGGCGAAGACGGCGACGGCCACGAGGAGCGACGGCAGCCGCGAACGGTTTTTCGGACGGTTGTGTTTGATGATCTTCATACGCGTTTTTTTTGTTTCGGGCAGCGATTCATTCGCTGCATTACGCGGCTACTTTGCCTGAAATAAAAACCGCGATGGCGTGCGTGGCACACATCTTAGAAAAAGGTTCCTGCTAGAAGTGGGGGATGAATAAAACCATAGACACGAACAAACTTAACAAGCTCCAGAAACTGAATACGCTGCTGCCACACGAAATCCGCGGCCAGTCCCAAGTGCTGCCGCGCATCGTTTCGGCGGTGCAACGCGGAGAATTCGGCCTGACGAAACCGGGCCGTCCGCGCGGCAGTTTTCTGCTGCTGGGTCCAACGGGCGTCGGCAAAACAGAAACGGTTATTGTGACGACAAACCAGATTTTCGGGCCGGGACAATTATTCCGGTTCGATATGTCGGAGTTTCAGAATCAAGAATCGCTCGGCCTGCTGCTCGGCGCGCGACTTGGCGAAGTTGGTTATTTGGGCGGAGTGCGCGAACGCGCGGCGGAAGGCTCGTTGCTGTTTGACGAGGCGGAAAAAGCGCATCCGCGCGTGCTGGACATCCTGCTGCAATTGCTGGACGCGGCGCGCATCACGGTGGCGACCGGCCAGACGCTGGACTTCAGCAACTACTATATCTGGCTTACGTCAAACATCGGCTCGGCGGAATTGATGAGCCTGCAACATTCCAATGACGCGACACTGGAGCGCCACGTCCTGACGCGGGCGCAACAATCCTTGCGCCCGGAAATTTTCGCGCGCGTGAATGAAAAGCTGGTGTTCCGTCGTTTGGGTTACGAACACCAGTTGGAAATTGCGGAGAAATTCATTGCGCGTGAAATCGAATTCCTGCGGGAACGCGGGCACAAGCTGGAATTGGACAAAACGGTTTTGCCGTTTCTCGTGCGCAAAGGTTTTCATCCGAAGCTGGGAGCGCGTCCAATGCGCGACGCGGTGGAAAAACTGGTCGGCGATGCCGTGTCGGAATGCCTGCTGCAAGAACGCGCGACCAGTGGCGCATTGACCTTTGACGAATTGCGCGACTGCCTGATTGTGTTGTGAATCAGGCCAGTGAGAGATACAGGTGCGATTCGCCGATGTCCTTGTCCGGCTGGAACGCGCCAAGTTTGCGCTTTGACAATTGCCCGCAAACTTTGCGAATGGCTTTCCGCTTGGCAGCAAATTTCGGCAGCTTCACCAAAAGACAATCAGCGAATTGAGCGCCGACTTTGCCATCGTAGATGTCCGGCGCGATCACCTCGGTCGCGCCTGCTTCGTAAAGCGCGGCAACAAATTTCAAGGCATCATCCTTGCGTTTGAATCGTCCAAGCGAGCGCACGGCCTTGCCGCCGCTTTCCAGCCATTTCCGCGCCTCGGAACAACGCTTGTGCGCCAAAAGGAAACGGACGAAAACTTCATGGGCGTGTTTATCCGTGGCGATGGTTTCGGGCAAAGGCTTGACGAACTCGCCGTTCAGAATGGGCAGCGATTTATCTTTTGCGCGGGCCGCGTGATATTCCTCGGTGTTCACGGAACGACCGTGCAAATAAATGTCCTCGGAGAGCAATGCGCCGTCGTGCAACCACAAGCGATAGCGGCCCGAAAAATCGCCGCTCACGGTGGTGAATTCCAGTTGGAGTTTGCCGTTTTCGTGCCACGCACGCTGAATCCCCGTGCCGTGGACCATGCGGTATTTGCCAAGCAATTTGCCGGATTCACTCCACTGGCGGATGATGCCGTGCAACACGCCGTTCTGATAGGGTTCTTCGGTCTCCAACACGCCGTTCTTGTGCCAGACACGGACAACGCCATGCCTGCGACCGTTGCGCAACGGCACCACTTCACGAAGCTGCCCATTACGGTAGAAAGTTTTATCAATGGACTTTTTCAATATGCCTTCAGTCATTTTACTCAACAGCAACCCTCATTCAACCCCCATTGACACTGAAAATACAGCCTAGAATTGGGATGGCACACAAATTTAACTTACCAGATTGCCAGACTCCCCGCGATGAAATCCTAGAAGCAACCACCCCGGCAGCGGCGGGCGGGTCAAAGGAGGAACGGAAGCGCGAGCGTTTAAGCGAGCGACCCGTAGTATCCTTGACGCGACCGACGCCGCCATACAATCGAACGGGGTTTCATCGCGCTGTCCGACGACGAGCCGAATGGCTCGCCAAGCGAAGTGCAATCGGCTAAAAACAACGACGCAGATTTTTATGAGCAAAACGAGCGACAAACAGAAGGCCGTAAAATCAGTTCAGCACAAAGCCGTTGACTACGACAAGGTGTTATCGGGTGTGGTCGAATTGCTGGATGCCGCGCGACGCGCCTCCGCCCGCGTGGTCAACTCGCTGATGACGGCGACGTATTGGGAAATCGGGCGGCGGATTGTGGAGCACGAGCAAGCGGGTAAAGAACGCGCCGCTTACGGCGCGGAACTTCTCACGCGCCTCTCGGCAGATCTCACGAAACGCTTCGGGCGCGGATTCAGCGTGGACAACCTCGAACGTGCCCGGAAATTTTTCCTCACCTTTGC
>DLMG01000274.1:15081-15979 GCA_002479245.1 Verrucomicrobia subdivision 3 bacterium UBA7542
CGTTGCGGAAATCTCCAAGCGGCGAAGTGGCCGACCAATTGCGCGCGTTTGCGGAACGATTTCCCCTGCCGTGGTCGCATTATACGCGGCTGTTGCGGCTGCGGTCGGCGTATGCCGTTGAGTTTTACCACACGGAAGCGGTGCGCGGAGGCTGGACGGTGAAACAACTGGAACGGCAGATGAACTCGCAATTCTACGAGCGCATCGCAATATCGCGGAACAAAGCCGGTATGCTCGTCAAAGGGCAACGTCAGTTGCCCGAAGACACAGTGACTGCCGACGATGAAATTCGGAATCCGTTCCTTTTGGAATTCCTTGGACTCAAAGATGAATACTCCGAGAGCGATTTGGAAGAGGCGCTCATTTTGCATCTGGAAAAGTTTCTGTTGGAGTTGGGCAACGACTTTACGTTTGTCGGGCGGCAGCGGCGATTGCGGATCGGCAACGAATGGTTTCGCGTGGATTTGCTGCTCTTTCACCGGCGTCTGCGTTGCCTCGTCATCATTGACCTGAAAATCGGCGCGCTCGTTCACAGCGACATCGGGCAGATGAATCTTTATTGCAACTATGCCCGCGCCCATTGGACACAGCCGGACGAACACCCGCCCGTGGGGTTGATTCTCTGCACGCAGCAGGACGAGGCGTTGGCGCGTTACGCGCTGGATGGGTTGCACAACAAAATGCTCGTCCGTGAATATCTGACGGCACTTCCGGCTGAATCGGAACTGGCGCGGGAGGTCAATCGCGCTCGTGGTGTTCTCGTGCGTCAAGCCGAGTCGCGGCGGATGGCGCGAGGAAAATAAACGATCCGGCTTCGGTCTGCGGTCGGCGAGCGGGAAAAGTGGAGCGGAGGCGGAGAGAAGCGCATAGTGAAACGCAGCCGGAGCGCAACGCCCGC
>DLMG01000160.1 GCA_002479245.1 Verrucomicrobia subdivision 3 bacterium UBA7542
TCAATATATTCAAAGCTGGGGTCGGTCATGAAATCGAGAATGCCCTGGGTGACGAGCGCGGCGAGCGCCCAGCCCAGCGGCCACAACAAAACGCCGACCAGATTCATGAGGTAGCGGTTGCCGGTGTGCTTCAACGCCGGGATTGCCATGAAACCGATGAGCAAGGGCGAGAGCGCGTAGCCGAGATTCAGGATGATCGTCTGGAAAATGTAGGCCCAAAACATCATCAACGAAGCAAACTGGCCGACGAGCCAGAGCACGGCGGAGATGATGAGGTCGGTGGTAAAATTGTGGAGCTGCGACATGACATTCCACCAGGACGATTGGGTGGCCGGGTCGCGTTTGATGATGAGCAGATGATTGAACTGCTGATAGACGTTGGCCGGGTCAACGCCCAAGCCGGAGAGGATGGAAGTTTGCAGCAAATTTTGCAGGGTATTGCCCCAGGCAGGCAGGAACACGAGCAAGGACGTGAGCAACAACAGGCGCAGGAGCAAATTCAGAATGGATTTGTGTGAAGAATGCTGCTTCACGGTGACAATGACGCCGACAATGAAAAGCGCGAAGGCCACGCTCAACAACAACGTGTGAAGATCACCACACTTGGCGAGGAATGTGGGAAAGATGCTGTCGAACGTGGCCATAATGAACGCAGGGTTGACGGTTATGGATGGTGGTTACGGCGTCGGGAATACGGTCGGCGCGTTGAGCAACTGGAACTTCGCCGAATAGTTGCTCACGGATTCCTCGAACTCGGCGTTCTGCTGTTCGGTCAACGCCTGAATTTGCTTCTGCTGGTCGTTCCGGTTCTGGATGTCCTGCACCATCGCGGCGGACGCGGCCTGATTCACCTCGTCATCCGTGCTGGCAAGGTCGCTGTTCAGGCTGGTGAGAACGCCATGCAACTTCTGCACCTCGGCATCGGTCGTGGCGTTTTGAAGCTGCTGCGTGGTCTGGGCGATTTGATCCTTGATGGCCGCACGCCGTTGCGCCGCGTTGTCGGCGACCGCGACGTAATTGCTGGCGGTGTTGATGATGGCCGAGAACGGTTCGTATTGACTGGCGGGCCGCTGGACGGTTTGACCGCGAGGCGTCTGGAAGCTCGTGCCCACCGTGGCGTAGATGCCTGAATCATTAAAGTTCAGGGCGATGTTGCCGTTGGCATTGGCGACGAGATTTTCGAGGTTCAAATTCGGCTCAAGGCTCTGCAAGTCGGCGTTCAATGGCGCAACCATTGACAGCACCACTTGAGACGGATTGCCGAACAGGGATTCATAGTTCTTGAACTCACTCAACTGGCTGGTGAGCGTGTTGATTTGCTGCACCTGGTTGTCAATCATGGTGACGTATTTGGCGATGCTCTCGGCTTCATCCAATATCTGCTCGATGTTCATCGTCGGGTCATAGACGATCCACTGTGCGCGGGCGGAGAACGCCAGCGGCAGGGCGATGAGGGCTGCTACGATTAGTTTTTTCATACTTTTCCTTTCACTGTTGTTGTTTGTTTATTGTTCGATGCGGAGAAATTGGGTGGTGGGTTTGAAAATCACGCCGTCAATGGTCTGCTCCGGCAGATGCACTTGATAAAGCCGGACCCGGCCATCGTCACCGGCCCTGGACTGCTGCATGGAGACGTAGAGCCAGTATTGTTGTTTGACGGCATCGCTGCGGCCCTTGTCGTAGCCGGTCTGATAGGACTGGTCGTTCTGTTTGCTGTTGGCGTAGTGAAGCCCCTCGCCAAGCAAGGCGCCGCCTGCCGCACCTCCGACGATGGCAACGGGATTGTTATGGGTAAGCTCGCCCCCAAGGGCCGCGCCGCCTGCCCCCAACGCCACATCCGTGACGGGTCGGGTGACAGCGGCGCAGCCCGTGAACAGGCACAGGGCGCAGGCAAGTGGAACGAATTGAATCAATAGTTTTTTCATAAGCGTTTTGGTTTTGGTTTATTTCGGTGGATTGGCGTGGGCGATGATGCCCTCGACGATGTTGGGACTTTTGCGAAGTTCGCGGGCACGTTTGTCGAAATGTTCGCCGCTGGACGAACTGCAATAGAGCATCTCCGGCGACGCGACGTTGTGGACCGTGCCGCAGAGGTTGCGCGTCGCGTCGGTGTGCAGATAAGTGAACGGCGAATATTTCTGGCCGGTTTGATGGTCGGGCAGCGGATAGTTCATGATGGCGTGCTGCGTCACTTCAGGCAGCGCGATGTCCTTGCCCATGTCATCGAGATCAGCGCGGTCGTTCTGGCGCATGATGAAGAACTGGCGCGAGTTGCCGAACACGGCCGAACGGATGCGCGACTGTTTGAAGCGCGCATACTGCTGCACGATGGAAATGTTCCAGCAATTGAATTTGCGAAGCTGGGCGTAGGATTCCTGGACGATTTCTTGACCGCCGGGAATGTCGAGGAAGCGGGCGACCTCCTCGTAAATGTTCCGTTTCCGAATCGCGCGCGGCAGCGTCATGATGTGCTTGCGCGCGTGGTTGGTGATGAGAAAGCCCGCCGCTGCTTTCAGTTCCTTTGCTGACTCCGGGATGTAGCCCAACTCGAAGTGCGCGATTTTGCCGGTGAGCGAGAGATTGCTCGTGCCGTCGAACAGGCAGCCGTAATTGCCGTCGCGACACCACGGCAGAATCAGCGTGGCGATTTCCATGATCTGGTCGCGTTCGCCGCCCATCGGGTCGAGCATCATCAACTCCTGAAGCATCCGGTGCGTCGGGAACTCGTCCGGCGTAAAGTGGGCAAAGGCGAGATTGCGGACTTCCTTGCTGGTCCGGGGGTCTTTCAGGAATTTCAACACCGCCGGTTCCTCGAATTGGCGCTGATATTCCTCCGCTTCGGTCGGGTGGGCTGCTTTCCAGTCGCGGAAGTCCGCAAAAGTTTCGAGGGTGGTCGCGCCGGGCGGCATTTTTTCGGCGCGAAAATTCTGCAACGCCATTGCGTGCCGGGCGATGTCGAGCAACTGGTCGTGGCGCTTCTTCTGCCAGTCCTGAAACGAATCCTCGTAAAGCAGGTTCAGGTATTTGGCGATCTGCGCCTGACGGAGCATCTGTTTGTCCTCTTGACTCGAAGTGCCAATCATTCGCGCCACAAGCGCGGTTGCCGCCGACAAATGGTCGGGCGTCAGCGGCAGACCTTTCGTATCGAGATAATTGATGGTCAGGTCGCCGTCGGGATGAATAATGATGGGCCGCGCACCTTCCTCGACCGTCGCCGTATAGATGCCGTAGGAAAGCCCTTCTTCGATGATAACGGTGTAACCAAAATAACCTTCGGTTTGCGAAAGCAGGTCGCAAACAGTCACGGATTTCCCCGCACCACTCATGCCGAGCAAAACAGCGTGCTGGGGCGTTTTGTTGTCCAGCGAACCGGAGAACGTCTCGATGCCGATGAGATTATCCTGCGGCCCGTCGTAAATTGCCTCCGCCGTGGCCAGGTGTCCGGTAAAGGTGCTGGACACCGGCAGCATGTCAGCCAGGAAACGGTGCTCGGAATAAAGTTTGCGATGTTCGTAACGTCCCCATGTCCAACCCGGCCAGGTCTGGAAGAAGAGACTTCTTGAGGTGCTGGGCAGGTTGCTCTCGAAGTATTGCGCCGAGTTCATCGAGTTGATGGCGTTCTTGATGGCCCCGGACTTGGCATTGAGGCCGTCGCGGGTCTTGTCCCAAACGCGGATGGCGAACATGGCACGGAACGGAATGGTTTGTCCCTGCATCAGCGCGTGGATTTTCTTCTGCTTCTTTTCCATGACGGTGAGCAGGGAGATTTTCTTTTCGCTGGCGTAGTCACCGGCCACGCGGTCGTGTTCCTTTTCCTCCTTGTTGATTTCCTGTGAAATCGGGAGCGGATCAACATTCACGGTGACGGTGTAATCGAGCAGCCGCAGATTGGTGAGCCGCTGGATGATGCCGGGATACGTCGTGCGCGGCCAGCGGGTCAGGACGATGAGCGAGTGATAATGGCCGTCGAGGAAGAAGCCGAAGTCGGACTGGCCGTTGCCTTCGCTGTGCCAGCAGTTTTCCTGAATCGAAAGTTCGGGTTCAAAACCTTCCGCCGGGTCGTAATCGAAACGGTCGTTGAGCGAAGGATTCAGAAACCGTTTGTAGTGCCGGAAATGGTCAAGGTCGGTCATGGGCAGGATGCGTGCGCCGCCAGAGCCGAAGATTTCCAGCAACAACCGGTGGACGTGGTTGAACTCGGTTTCAAGCTGGTCGAGCAGCGTGTGGTAGTAGTCACGCCGGGCGGCGGCGGACTGGAACGATTTCGGCACGTTCTCCAGCGAGCGCGAGATGTAGAAGATGACGCGCTGACGGCGGAGTTTGCGTTCGGACATGGCCTGCCAGTAGCGGGCGAAGCGTTCGTTGCGGGTGCGTATGGTCCAGACATTGGAAAACTTCTCCGTCTCCTGTTGGTAGCGCAGCAATTCCCCCTTGTAATCGGAATCGCAGAAGTATTGCACTTGCAGCCGCTGGTTCTCGTGAAGCGAGGCGAGCAGGAGACAGAGTTGATCCTGAAAATCGTTGAGGTCGGCGACCTGGCTGTTGGTAAGGTCGGGCGCTTCAAAGACAAACCCCTTCGCCACGTAACCGCCGCGCCGGAGCAGATTGAAGACAATCAGATTGCGGACAAAAAAACCGTTGGGAGCGCGTTCAAACATAGGTCAGACATGGATTGAGGTTGAGGATTCGTCAGCGGGCGTTTGTTGGGCGCGCAGGTCGGCCTGCATTTGTTCGATCCGGGTGAGCTGATCGGCCAGTTCCTGAACGGTGCGGACTTTGGTTTGCTCGTTGACTGCGATGGAGGCTTCGCGGATATGGGCGAGCGCCCGTTCCAGATGGGCGCGGACGATGGCATCCATGCCGTGCTGGTGCAGCCCGGCGCGCAGATTGACATCGGCAGTTTGAAGCTGTCCGAGCAACGTCCGTCGCAGCAATTCGAGACGATTCAGTGCGCCGGCATTCATGGTCTGGCCTCCGTCAATGGGTGTTTGGGTGAGCGGACGGTCTGCACCTCCGGTGCAAAACCGCCGCCGGAAAACCAATGTTCAAAACAATCGCGGTCGTAGCCGGGCGGCTTGCCTTGACGGAAACCGAAGATGTAGGCGAGGCAAATACCGAGCGGCACGAGCGCGGCGAGGAAGGCCGTCAACAAGGACGTATTCATCATCACGAGCAGGACGAAGAACACCGTGATGGCCACGCCGACACCGCCCACGAGCCACCAGAACAAGCCGCCTTCCAGACCCCAGGTGCGGCCTTTGCAATCGGTCGCGGCGTTGGTTTCGGTGAATCGCAGTTCGGTTTTCATGCTCGTGGGCGGTTGGGGGTTGGTTATTGGGTCAAGGCTTCGCCTTTTCAGAAGGTGCCGACGCCGACGGCGCTGTTGGAATCGAGGCCGAAGATTTTGAAAAAGGCGAAAATGACCGCCGGAGCCGCCGCGATGATCGCGCCGCCGATGATGGACATCTTGCCCTGGTCCACGTCGCCACGCCGGATGGCGAAGCCGCCGTAGATTACGCACGAAATTCCAAGGACGAAGCCGAACATCATGATTACGGCGAGGCTGTTGCTGATGCCGGTCTTGAGGTCGGTGGAACTGAAGGTTGTGGACTGTGCGAGCGCCGGGAGGGTGTTGAGGGCGAGAACGGCGGCGGCCACGAGGAGCGACGGCAGCCGTGAACGGATTTTCGGATGGATGTGTTTGATGATCTTCATACGCGTTGTTTTATTTTTTTGTTTCGGGCAGCGATTCATTCGCTGCATTACGCGCCTACTCTGCCTGAAGTAAAAACCGCGATGGCGTGCGTGGCACACATCTTGAAAATGGATTCCTGCTAGAAGTTGGGGATGAATAAAACCATAGACACAATCAAACTTAACAAGCTCCAGAAACTGAATACGCTGCTGCCACACGAGATTCGCGGCCAGTCCCAAGTGCTGCCACGCATTGTCTCGGCAGTTCAACGCGGTGAATTCGGCCTCACGAAACCTGGACGTCCGCGCGGAAGTTTTCTGCTGCTCGGGCCGACGGGCGTGGGCAAAACGGAAACGGTCATCGTGACGACAAATCAAATCTTCGGCGCGGGACAATTATTCCGCTTCGATATGTCGGAGTTTCAGAATCAAGAATCGCTCGGCCTGCTGCTCGGCGCGCGGCTTGGCGAAGTTGGTTATTTGGGCGGAGTGCGCGAGCGCGCGGCGGAAGGCTCGCTCCTGTTTGACGAAGCGGAAAAAGCGCATCCGCGCGTGCTGGACATCCTGCTGCAACTGCTGGACGCGGCGCGGATCACGGTGGCGACCGGCCAGACGCTGGACTTTAGCAACTACTACATCTGGCTCACGTCAAACATCGGCTCGGCAGAACTGATGAGCCTGCAACATTCCAACGACGCGACGCTGGAGCGCCACGTCCTCACGCGGGCGCAACAATCTCTGCGCCCTGAAATTTTCGCGCGTGTGAATGAAAAACTCGTGTTCCGTCGTTTGGGTTACGAACACCAGTTGGAAATTGCGGAGAAATTCATTGCGCGTGAAATCGAATTCCTACGGGAGCGCGGACACAAGCTGGAATTGGACAAAACGGTTTTGCCGTTTCTTGTGCGCAAAGGTTTTCATCCGAAGCTGGGAGCGCGGCCGATGCGTGACGCGGTGGAAAAGCTGGTCGGCGATGCCGTGTCGGAATGCCTGCTGCAAGAACGCACGGCCAGCGGCGCGCTGACCTTGGACGAAATGCGCGACTGCCTGATTGTGCTCTGACTCAGGCCAGCAAAAGATAAAGGTGCGACTCGCCGATGTCCTTGTCCGGCTGGAACGCGCCGAGTTTGCGCTTCGGCAATTGCGAACAAACTTTGCGAACGGCCTTCCGTTTCGGCGCAATCTTCGGCAGTTTCACCAACAGACAATCGGCGAACTGGTCGCCGGTTTTGCTGGCGTAGATGTCGGGCGCGATCACCTCGGTCGCGCCTGCCTTGTATAGCGCCTCAACAAATTTCAGGGCATCGCTCACGCGCTTGAATCGTCCGAGCGAGCGCACGGCCTTGCCGCCGCTTTCCAGCCACTTCCGCACTTCGGCGCGATTCTTCTGCGCCAAAAGCGAGCGGACAAAAACCTCATGGATGTGCTTTTCCGTGGCGACCGTTTTCGGCAATGGCATTACGGTTTCACCATTCAACATGGGCAGCGATTTGTCTTTTGCGCGGGCGGCACGGTATTCCTCGGCGGTGACAGGACGCCCATGCAAGTTGATTTCTTCGGACATCAACGCGCCATCGTGCAGCCACAGACGATAGCGTCCTGAAAAATCACCGCGCACGGTGGAAAATTCCAATTGCAACCGGCCATTCTCGTGCCATGTGCGTTGAACGCCCGTGCCATGAGCCATGCGATATTCGCCCAGCAACCGTCCGGCTTCACTCCACTGGCGGCAGACACCGTGCAGAAAGCCGTTCAGATAGCGTTCCTCGTTGGCCAGAACCCCGTTCTTATGCCAGACACGGACAACCCCATGCCTGCGACCATTTCGCAACGGCACTATTTCGCGCAGTTGGCCATTCCGATGAAAGGCTTTTTCAACAGATTTTTTCACAAGACCGACAATTGCATAATTCAGCAATGAATCCATTTAACGCAAAATCGCGAAGAAATAACAGCGTAGAATTGTGGCAAACCAGTGAAATCTTCCTTCGAGCAGACAGACTTCCCGCGATGAAAACCTAGAGGCAAGAGTCCCCGGCGGCGGCGGTCGGGTCAAAGGAGGAACGGAAGCGCGAGCGTTTAAGCGAGCGAGCCGTAGTATCCTTGACGCGACCGACGACGCCATACAATCAAAGAGGGTTTCATCGCGCTGTCCAGGCGACAAGCCGAATGGCTTGCAATTTCACAATCAGTGATTGAAAAATCTGGAATTGGCCAATCACTGATTGGCGAATTCAGCACCTTGCCCGCGTATGCGGATTATCTGGCTTCGGTCTGCGGTCGGCGAGCGGGGAAAGTGGAGCGGAGGGCGGAGAGAAGCGTTTAGCGAATCGCAGCCGGAGCGCAACGCCCGC
>DLMG01000086.1 GCA_002479245.1 Verrucomicrobia subdivision 3 bacterium UBA7542
CCGATGCCATCGTAATCGCGCGCGATTTTTACGACCAGGCGGAGGTTGGCCTTGATCATCAGCTCGCGCGCTTTTTTGTCGCCCTTTTTAATGCGCGCGGCCAGTTGGATTTCCTCCTGCGGCGTGAGCAATTTCACCTGCCCGATTTCGCGCAGGTAAAGTTTGATGGCCGTGTCGCCGTCGTAAGCCGAACTTTCCCGCCGGAAGAATTGCGTGGTGTCACCTTCCCCGGCCGGGTTCGGCGGGGCGGGCGCTGGAACGGCAGGCGCAACGGGCGCGCGCGCGGAAACTTTTGCGCGGCG
This sequence comes from Verrucomicrobia subdivision 3 bacterium UBA7542, assembly GCA_002479245.1. Lineage (GTDB taxonomy): Bacteria > Verrucomicrobiota > Verrucomicrobiia > Limisphaerales > UBA11358 > UBA11358. The sequence continues at coordinate 303 of DLMG01000086.1, forward strand.
CACGGCAACCAAGGGCCGGGTTGCGCGCCGTTTGGATTTTGCCGCTTTGCGTTTTTGCCTCTTGGCCGCCATACAACGGGGAAACGTTACGACCTAAATGCCAGCCGGCAAGAAAATTAGCTATCTCCGGCTGCCGCGCGCGAGGGTGATGTAGTAAAGCAACGTCAGCATGCTGCTGACCAGCGCGGCCACGTAAGTGAGCGCTGCGGCGTCCAGAACCTTGCTCACCCCTGCGCGCTCGCTTTCATGTACGAGGCCCAGCCGGAACAATTGTTCCTTGGCGCGGCGGCTGGCGTCGTATTCCACCGGCAACGTGACGAGTTGGAACAACGTCATCACCGCAAAAATCACAATGATGATGGGGAGAACAATTTTCAACATGCCAAGAAAGAGGCCGACAAAGAAAATGCCCATGTAGGCCATGCTCGCGAATTGCGTGACCGGCACCAGCGCCATGCGCACATTAAACAGTCCGTAAGCCGCCTGATGCTGGAGCGCGTGACCGGACTCATGCGCGGCGACGCCGACGGCGGCCACGGTCCGGCCATTGAAATTGTCCGATGACAGGAACAGCGCCCGCTTCATCGGGTCATAATGGTCACTCAGGCGGCCGGGAATTTCCTCCACCGGCACATTGGTGAGCCCGGATTGATCGAGGATTTCGCGCGCGGCCTCCGCGCCGGACAGGCCGGAGTCCACCGGCACCTGGCTGTATTTGCCGTAAGCGTGGGACAACTTGATTTGCGCCCAGATGCCGATGAGCAAACCCGGCAGGGCGAACCATAGATACAATGGATCGAAATAAAACATATTTTTTATCAATCAAATAGACAGCGCAGCGCCCGATTTATTCAACAGAGCGCGTCGCCCTTGTTGGAATAATACATAAATTGGGCCAGCGCGCAATGTGAGATCGAGAACTCAATCCGCAGAATTACGTCCGATAAATTTTTCAACTTGCGATGCAATCCGTTCCAGTTGGCCAGCCTCAATAAGTAAAACCGCTGACAAACGCCAATCAAACGGATAAGGCCCCGAATGAAGTTCGACTGATAAAGTTATGTGTCCAGTTGAATCACAAGTGGCTGAAAGCGACAACTCGCCTTCCAAAGAACCCCAGTTTTTCTTGCCATTCCAGCCGCGCGAATTTGCCGCCATGTCGTGAAAAAAAGCAGAAATTTTCGATGCCGGCTCATAGGCATAAACTTTTCCTGCGCCATGACAATTTGTACCATTCACACTGACGTTGTAATAACCGCCAGAGTAGCCAGAGAATTCTAAAGTGGTTCCGTCGTGTGCTGACTTGATGGTAACGGTTTCCATGAATGTGTATGATTTGATGAGCTTTCGAGTCTAAATTTCCAGCACCTTCTCAAACCGCGTCAGATTCCGCGCGCCGTTGTTCGTGACGAGCGCGACGTCTTCCAATCGCACGCCGCCGATTTCCGGATAATAAAGCCCCGGCTCGACGGTCACGACGTGGCCGGGTTGGAGTTTGCCGGTGGAATTTGCGCCCACGCGCGGCGCTTCGTGGATTTCCAGACCGAGTCCATGGCCCGTGCCGTGAAAGAATCCTTCCATGCGCCCGTGGTGGCGGCGGGTTTTGTAACCTTGCTGCTCAAAAAATTCCCGCACGGCGCGATGGGCGGCGCCGGTTGGAAGGTTCGCGCGGATTTTTCGGAAGGCGATTTTTTGTCCTTGATAGACCGTGTCGTAAAGGCGCCGCACGGCTTCGCTGGCGCGTCCGCGCACGACGGTGCGGGTGATGTCGCCGAAGTAGCCGGTCTTTTGCGAGCGCGGAAAAATATCAATGATGATCGGCTCGTGCGCGCGCAGCGGCCCGTAGCCGCGTTCGTGCGGGTCGCACGCCTGCCGTCCGCCGGCGACAATGGTGTTGGCGGCCAGCCCGCACGCCTGAAGAATCGCGCAATCAATCACCGACCGCAGTTTTTCCGAGGTCAACGGGAGGTTGTGGTAAAGGAGTTTGCGGTCGCGTCCGATTTTGGCCGTGCGGAGGACCTGCATGCCTTCGGCCATGCCGACCTCAGCCATCACCAGCGCGGCGGAAATTTTTCTGACTTCGGCGGCGGATTTGATTTCACGTTCCGGGAAAAAATTCCCCGGACGTGCTTTGACAGGGATGCCGAGTTTTTCCAGGTCCGTCGCCAAACCGAGCGGAAAATTATCCGGCACGATGACGCGGCGAATTCCTTTTTCACGCAAAATTTGCCGGATGACGTGGGCAAGGCCGGGTCGCAGGATTCCTTGGGCGCGGAGTTTTTGCTGATATTGGCTGAGTGACGCGACGCGGCAGTGCGGGGCTTGGGCGCGGGCGCGGTCAATTTCCAGATCACTCATCACAATGAGGGGTCGGCCGCTGGTGCGAAGGTAAATGAACGGGTCGGGCACAAACATGCCGACGGCGTAAAGCATGTTCGCGTCGCGTTCGCTGTCCGCGACCATCAATAGAGTGTCGCTCATTTTGAGTTTTTTATCGTCCTCCTCCTCGTCCTCGTAATCGTAATCGAAAAATCGAGGACGAGCACGAGCACGAGCACGAGGAGGATTAATTACGTTCCAAAAAGCCGGTCGCCCACGTCGCCGAGGCCGGGCAAAATATAACCTTTGTGGTTCAGCCGCCGGTCAATGGCGGCGGTGAAAATCGGCAGTTGCGGGTAACTTTTCCGCACGCGGCGAATGCCTTCGGGCGCGGCGACCAGATTCACGAGCCGCACCTGTTTCGCGCCCTGCTCGGCGATCAAATCCAGCGCGGCCACGGCGCTGCCGCCGGTCGCCAGCATGGGATCAATCAAAATGACTTCAAACCGGCTCAGGTTTTCCGGCAGACTTTTGTGGTAGGACTGCGCGCGCAATGTCGTTTCCTCGCGCTTGAGGCCGATGAAACCGACGCGGGCGTTGGGAATCAGTTGCAAAATGGAATCGAGCATGCCGAGGCCGGCGCGGAGCACGGGCACAAGAACGACTTCGCGTTCGATCCGAAAGCCGCGGGCGGGCGCGAGCGGCGTTTGCACGGAAGTGGGACGGGTGGCGAACGAGCGGGTGGCCTCGTAAACCATGAGCGA
>DLMG01000058.1:0-647 GCA_002479245.1 Verrucomicrobia subdivision 3 bacterium UBA7542
GCCACCAGCGGAACGATGAAGGAGACCTGGAGATTCCAAACATCCGCGACGCGCCCCAAAATCGCGGGCAGGATGGCGCCGCCGACCACGGCCATCACCAGCAGGGACGACACCTGGCTTTTGTAAACGCCCATCCGGTCGAGTGCGAGCGAGAAAATATTCGGCCAGCCGATGGAAGTGAACAAACCGACGCCGACGATGCACCACATCGCCAGTTTGCCGCCGAAAAGAATCGCCACCGCCAGCAACACAACCATCGTCCCCGAAAAGATGAACAGCGTGCGGCCGGCAAGTCCCTTGCCAAATTGAAAGAGAAGCCAGCAAAGCACGAGCAACGGCAGATACATTTCCACAATCCCAAAACCATTGGAGAAACAGGCGCCAAAGAAGTGAACGAAGTCTCCGAAGGACAAACCCGCAACGGGTTCGATCCCCAGTTGGGTTTTTGCCAGATGCCAGCCGCTGGCGAAGCAAATAATCAGAAATGCCAAAACCGGAATGCCCGCCAGGAAAAGCTGCTTGTTGATTTTCTTCATTTCGCTCAATTCCACCGCCCCCATGAAACGGCCGATCAACATGCCGCCCCAGAAAAGCGAGACGTATTTGCTGGCCTCGAGCGCCGGCAGGGCCGCGACGTTCGGCTGGCC
>DLMG01000058.1:723-21287 GCA_002479245.1 Verrucomicrobia subdivision 3 bacterium UBA7542
AGAAAATTGATGATGGCGCTGCCGATGGACACTTCGCCGCCGACATACATGAAAATCGCCAGCACGCCGAGCACGACGTGCGGATATTTCAACGCGCCGACCCCCGGCTCGATTTTGCCTTCGCCGATGTGCGGCAGATGAACCGAGAAGAAGAACGCCGCGAGAATCACAAAGACGATGCAAAATATCAGATAGGGGACTTTGACCGATTCCGCGCCATGGACGCCCGTCTTTGCGAAGTATTGGAGAATTAAATATCCGCCGATGAGCGGGCCGGCGGTCGTGCCGACGGAATTGAAGGCCTGCGCCAGGTTCAAGCGGCTCGACGCGGTCCGTTCCGGGCCCAGAATCGTCACGTAGGGATTCGCGGCGATTTGCAGCATGGCGAATCCGAGGCCGACGACAAAAAGCGCCACCAGGAAAAAGAGATAAGAATGAACGGTGGCCGCCGGCCAGAACAGGACACTGCCAGCCGCGGAAATCAGGAGGCCGAGGACGACCCCGTTCTTGTAGCCCATGCGCGCAATCGGGTCGCCGGTTGCAACCGAAATCACGAAATACAACAACGACCCGACAAAGTAGGCCCCGAAAAAGGCCAATTGCACCAGCATCGCCTGGAAATAGTCCAGCGTGAACGCCTCCTTGAACCGCGGAATCAGGATGTCGTTGAATACCGTCATGAAACCCCACATGAAAAACAGGACGGTCATGATCGCGAACGGGCCGCGATAGGTCCGTCCTCCATCCGGAGGAGCAGAAGGCGCGTTGGGTTCGACGGATGAGCCGGACGGGGACATGTTATTTCTTTGGCGTCAACAACGGACCGAGCACCCCGGCAAAAATGTCGGCCTGGCGCGTGAAACCGAGATCGGTCGCGTGTGAAGCATCCACGCTGCCCTCGCCATCGTCGCCAAACAAATGTTCGCCCGGAATGTAGTAAAGATTTTTGTCGCCGGACTTTTTCAGCCGCTCATAAGCGGCTTTTAGCTCAGCACGGTCTTTGAGATGATAATATTCCATGCGTCCGGCAATCAGGAACGAATCCTGCATGGTGCGGTCTTCCACGAGCACGATGGGCGTGTCCGGATGCGCCGCCCGGAGTTTGCGGACGAACGGTTCGACGCGCTCCTTGATTTCATCGGCCACCAGGTTGGGCAGACAATCGAGGACGTAAACGGACGGGTCGAGTTCGGCGAGCAGATCGGCCATTTCGGGTTCCATTTTTCCATTGCCGGAAAATCCGAGATTGATGGTCGGCCAGTTGAAACGGCGACCGAGAATCGCGTTGTGCACCATCCCGGGGCGCGAAGCGGAAAGGCCCTGCAAAATTGAAGTGCCGTAAAAAACCATCGGCTTGCGCACGCCCGGTCCCCACGGCCCGGCCTTTTCGATGATCGCGTTGGTCGGGATTCCGAGTTCGACAAATTTCGTGCCGTTGTAGAGTGGCAGGTAAAGCAGATACTCGCGTTTGCCGGGCACAAGATTTTCCACGAGGGTCACGTCGTTGGTCTGCGCGGTGGGCTGGCCGACCGCGAGCCAATGCCAGCCCTTTTCCGTTTTCACATACAAATCGAGCCCGCTTTTGCCGATGGCCGTCATATTGGGCAGGTAAAGCCAGGGGTCGGTCAATGCCCAGCGCGCGCGGAGGATCGTCGCGTCGGTGACGAAGCGAACGCACATGCCGGCGGAGTTGCGGCTCAACTCCCAGACGGGTTGGCGCACCAGGCCCTCGGCCTTGGCCGGCAGCCGATCATAAAAGGCCTTGGTGTCGTTCCAGCCGCGGCCTTCGACATTGAGTTGACGGATGTCAAACCAAAAGTTCGAACCTTCGGAACGGGAGGGCGTCAGGGTGGAATTCAGAATCTCTCCTGCCCCGGCCAAAACGGTGGAAGCAAAAAACGGCAGGCAGAACATAAATAGGGCAACCCCACGACCCCAAAACATCAATAATATCAGGCGCATAAGCATCTGGTTGAATGCCAACCGGCTTTTATAAAACCGGAAAAAACAAACAACGCGAGACTTTACGGTGTCACCTTTTTAGATGACATGACCAACCGGCCAACCGCCATTAACTTTGACCATGTTGTACCCTAATAAATACTGATGTTTGTTGCCCGCAGCATGAGATGCAATTTTTCACTCCAACCGTCAGGAAGCAATTTGCAAACGACAAAACGTGGCGGGCATCCTGGTAAAAACACTGAAAACAAATCCATGAAGGCGGGTTTAAAAACCAATGAAACGTTCGAGAAGCTCCCACCTTCCATTTTGGTTGCCAGTCGCGCGGGATTTACCCTGATTGAACTATTGGTCGTCATTGCGATTATCGCCATACTGGCGGCGCTTTTACTTCCGGCGCTGACCGCCGCGAAAGCCAGAACCTACAGAATGCAATGTGCCAACAATCTGAAACAACTTGGTTTGGGCTTCAATCTTTTCAACAGCGATCACGATGATCAGTTTCCGCCTGCTGCAGACAGCCTGAGCAGCGTATGTCAGCTATCCTGGGACGACTACCTCAACCAATTTATCGGCGACACGGATACTGACGCGGATTTATTAAAAGGCATCACCGCCAGCAACAATGTGCCACCCATCTTACGCTGTCCGGCTGACCGTATAGTACCACAAGCCACGATTAATTATGCGGTTGATTCACAACGGAGATCGTACGCCATGAATTGGGCTGGTCCGGGTTGGTCTGTGACCTCGTTTTCAGCGCCATTGCCACCGGCAGCTTACGGCGTGGGAATTTACTACAAAATAACCGGTTCACTCCCATCCTGGGATCCACCCGGCTACAAAACCAGTGTTCTAAGGGACCCTGCGGGAACCATTCTGCTTGTGGAACTGCCCAACGCCAGAAACGTTGCTGGCAATGATTGGCCTTCGTTTTGCGCCGGTCCGGGTCCCACTACCGCCTATTCCGGCATCACTCCAGATTGCATCCAAACCGGCGATGCCACAGCAACCATGAATTATGGGTCCGTCAATTACGGACTTCATGGCGGACGCTTCAATTATCTCTTTCACGATGGGCATGTGGAAATTCTCAAACTTGGGGACACGATTGGCAGTGGAACCTTGGCCGCTCCCAAGGGAATGTGGACCATGACGCCGGGAGACTGATCTGCCTGGTCAATTCGAAACCAGCAAATCGCTCAACCGCTGGCCGTTGTCATCTGTTTATGTGACATGCAATCGTTTTTCAAAATTGCTAGGCTTCCTTTTGTCCCATTGGAAGCACATTGAATTCCAGCCGCCATTTTAGGCGCGTTTGGAACGGCTGTGGGACGGCGTTCGGCGTTTCCTGTTTTTGGGGCATGATATTTTGTGTGGAATCCAGGTTGGCTGGGTCACGAAACATGAAGACTGTGAAACAGAAACTGTAGCGTTGGATCCCTTCAGCCGTGAACGATGTGACAAAGCTGTTGTACCCAGTTTTGGTGACAAGCGTTCCGGGAATCGTGTGATAGAGTAAATTAAGAAATCCAGTTGTGTTTATGGAAAGGCAGCATGCTCTCAGCCGGTTTTGGCCTCAGCGGACTCCACTAAAGTGGAGAGCTGTCAGTCCCGGAGCCAGAACGAAGGGCAGACTGTGTCAAACGTGAGTTAGCAACCAACCCAATCGCAAAATCCCCACCCCAATAAATAAAAAAACCACCAAACCCCAAAACCAATAATTATGAAAAACAATCGATATCTAAAATACCTCGGGCTGGCAGCGGCCGCGCTGCTGCTGGCAGGCGCCACAACCCAAAGTCGGGCGCAGACCGTGCTGACCAACACCATGACTTGGACATTCCCCATAGGAGCCAACACCGCTGACTTTACAGACCCCAGCTGGCTTTATTGGTATAGCGTCATACCTCAAGGGCCGGCGACGATCAGCGTCGAGAAACTGGACCCCAACGCGGGCCCCGGTTGCGGCTCTATGCAGGTGATCAGTCCTCTCGCTGGTGGCAATCAGAGCTTGTTTTTCTGGATGCTTAATGAAGGTGGTTATGTTGGCCAGTACGCCTGCAATCTTTTGCTCTATACCAACATCACATTTGACATCCAGGTGCAAAAAGGCACTCCCCCGGATGCGAACGGAGATTTCGGAGTCATTAACGTCGGCTTCTTGGAGGGCGGTTGGACTTGGGATCAAATTTCCAGCCTGACAATTCCGGGCGCCGCCTCGAATGGCTGGGTGCATATGGTGTGCCCCGTAAACCCTCAGCAGGCTAATATAGACAATTGCCAGGGAATCTGTTTTTCCATTACTTCTTGGGGCGGTTATCCACAATTTACCTTTACGAACTGGATTGGCAACCTCGCGGTTAATCAGAATCCCGGCCCGCCGCCGCCGCCGCCAACGATGTCCACAAAAATTCCTCCGGCCATCACCGGCTTCAACGCGACTGCCACTGACCCCAATGGTCCGAATGACCGTGAACACATCCTCACCGCCGTTGCCACCGGCTATTCGTTTGTGGGTCAATCCTCGGTGACCTATGCCTGGACCAACAAGGCGTGGCCCAACATCGCCACAGCCAATAACTGGCAAGAGGACTTCTTCATCGTCAGCGGCACCTCTTCTTCTGGTGCTCCGAATGGCGACCCTGGACAGTATGATACAGCTACGGATTGGAACATGGCCAACGTTCTGTGGTTTACTGTTCAACAAGATACGAATGGCACCGGGTATATCAACTTCCGTTGCAAGACCAATGAACCTGCTGGGAACGGCATGATCTTTAATACCCTTACTCTCGATAATGTGACCAATGTCAATCAGTGGCCGGTTGAACCTCTATGCATGTTCCGCGCGTCAACGCCCTTGGGCCCTTGGAGCGTGAATATCACCAGCGGCGGTTTGATCACCATCACCACGCCGGACCAAACCTCGACCAACTTCCAAATGGATGCTGCGACAACCGCGCTGTTTGCCGATCCTTGCACTCTGTGCCTGGGCATCCAGCCTAACAATGCAAATGGCTACGGCCAAACCACGGTGATCAGCGGCTTCGGGGTCCAGGGCAACGCGACTCCGTTTAGTGAAGACTTCACTTCCGAAACGGCGTTTAGTTCAAACTGGAGAGTTCTTGCCAGCGATCCCAACGGCGTCATTCTGGTGCCGCCGGGTTCGGCGTGCTGGGTGAGTTGGAACTTGCCCGATCAGGGGTTCAGTTTCCAGTCATCCCCGAATCTGACGGGCGCGTGGAATAATCCCACAGTTCTTACCAGATTGAACAATAACCTACGTCAAGTCCTCGTTCCCTCATCTGCGGTGGGAGCCAATCAGGGTTATTTCCGCCTTATCAAGCGCGTCTTCTCGCAACTGCAAGTATTGCTGCCAGGTGAGGTTGCCGCGCCGAATACGCTCACTGGCAAGACTGGAACCCCCCTTGCCCAGTCAAGTGGCGTTCCCTTCAACGTGATTATCAATGCGTGTGACGCCACTTGGAACGTGGTCAATGTGACCGACGATTGTGTGCTCACCGATGCAACAGACAGTGGTTTTATTGTGTTGGATGGTACAGATGCAAGTCAGACAGGGATGCTTTTGGTCAATGGAACCGGAACCTTGTCGGTCGAGTTCCTTGACGATTCAAGCTCACAGATCACCGCGACTGACATTACCAACATTCTAATACCGGCGGCCAACAGTGCCACAGTAACGTATTGATTGGTGCCGTGCGCTGAAAAGTGAACAAATTCACATGGGCGCCGGCCTGAAACCGGCGCCCGTTTTTTATTGGACATTTTTTTAAAAAACGTGTATATTAAAAACGAATCAACCAAGCCTGTATGAGAGTGAAAGTTCAAACCAAACATCAAAAAGCTGATTCCAGAAATGGCGGCTTCACCCTGATTGAACTGCTGGTGGTTATTGCCATTATCGCCATTCTGGCGGCCATTCTTCTGCCGGCACTGTCCAGGGCAAAGCAAAAGGCGCAAGGAATGCAGTGCATGAGCAACACCCGTCAAGTCATGCTGTGCTGGAAGATGTACGCTGATGATAACAGCGATGTCGTGGCGCCAAATGATTATCCTTATGAAACACACGTAGCGCGAGACGGCACGGTGAAGAATTGGGTTTTCGGCACCATGTATTTTATTACTGATGCGGTTGATCTTCCGGGTTTGGGACAAGGAATACAAGTGAACCCAGCGCTTACCTGCCTGGCTGCCTACAACCAGAATAACGCTATTTTCAAATGTCCTGCGGACATCACTCTGTTCCAAGGCCAGATACGTCAACGCAGCGTGTCAATGAATAGCGCCGTTGGGACGCGCTGGTGGTCGGCTGGCGTGGGAACCGGCGCTACCGGAGCAATAGGGCCGGCTGGTTCTGCGGTCGGAGGCGGATGGCTTGGAGCTAGCTACGTTGATCCGCAGGGTACTTACCGCACCTACGGTAAAACCGCAGACTTTTCTGTGCCGGGGCCTTCCAGCACGTGGGTAATCGCGGATGAGAACCCGAATACCATCAATGACGGGTCGTTGGCTGTAAGTATGGCACAGATAATCGTTGATTTCCCTGCCAACTATCATGGCGGCGGAGCCGGTCTGGCTTTCGCCGATGGTCACTCGGAATTACACAAATGGATGGACGTTTATTTAATGCTTATTCCCTCACCCAACTTGCTAAGTGCCGCCGCCGAAGATGGAGCACCAGTTTCAAAATTTATGTCTGGCCCTTCCCAAGATTTGGCCTGGATACAGCCTCTGACTTCAGCGCTAAAGTGATGTTATTTGCGTGTTGAGTTCGCTTGACCTGTCGGCGTGACGTATAATGTGGCAAATGCGTAAATATGCGGCGTTTGCATTTGCTTTTGGTATTGCCTTCAGCGCCATTGCCCAGGCCCCGCTGGCGATTTACACCGACAACCTGGTCAACGGATTCCAGGACTGGGGTTGGGGGGGGGCCCGCAACTTCAGCAACACGTCACCCACCCATTCGGGAAATGACTCCATCAGCGCGGCCCTGACCGCTTGGGGGGCGCTTTCGCTCCAGCATTCGGATTTCAATGTCACGCCTTACGCCAGCCTCACCTTCTGGGCCGACGGCGGCACCGGCGGCGGACAGCAGTTGCAGGTTTACTTGTCATACGCCCCCAACGGCGCCACCAATGGCCCGGCGTATTCATCACTGTCGGCGTTGCCAGCCGGCGCCTGGCAGCAATACACCGTCCCGCTCAACTCGCTCATGGTGGCCGGCGTCTCCAACTACAACCGGGTGAACATTCAAATAACCGGCTCCGGCACGACCAACACGTTTTACGTGGATGACATCCAGCTTGTGGCCGCGCCGGCGCCCGCCCTGGCGCACCTCGGCGTGGATACGACTCAAACCATCCGGTCGGCGGACGCACGCTGGTTCGGCGTGAACACGGCCACTTGGGACAGCTACTTGGGCAATTCTCAAACGCTCCCGCTGCTTCAGCAAGCCGGCTGCCTCGCCCTGCGCTGGCCCGGCGGCTCAACGTCCGACACCTATCATTGGGCCGCAAGCGCTAACCGGGCCGGCAATGCAAATTTTTATAACCTTGCCACCAACCTCGGCGCCCAGGTCTTCATCACGGTCAATTACGGTTCCGGCAGCAGCAATGAAGCCGCCGCTTGGGTGTTGTCGGCGAACAAAACCAACAACTGTGGGTTCAAATACTGGGAAATTGGCAACGAGTGTTATGGTACATGGGAAACCGACACGAACATCCCTGCGCATGACCCTTACACTTATGCCGTCCGCGCCGCCGGTTATATTGCGGCGATGAAGGCCGCCTATACGAACATCCCGATCCGGGTGGGCGTGGTCATGGTGCCCGGGGAAGACAGTAATTCCAACAATGCCGCGCATCCGGTCGTCAATCCGCGCACCGGCCTGACCCACTACGGCTGGACCCCGGTCATGCTGGCGACCTTGAAAAGCCTGGGGGTCACGCCGGACTTTGCCATCTATCATTTTTATCCCGAATACACTCCCACGGGCGTCAGTCCCGTGCCGGCGGCGGACAGCGACCCGCTGCTGCTGCAGGTTGCAGGTAATCCGTGTCCCATAATTTGGACCGACTGGGCCAGCGCCGCCGCCAGCTTACGCCAGCAAATAAGCGATTATATCGGACCCGCCGGCACCAACATCGAACTCGTTTGCACCGAGAACAACAGTGACTCGTCCAGTGCCATGGGAAGACAACTGACCAGCATCGTCAACGGGCTTTATCTGGCGGACAGCGCCTGTCAGCTCATGAAAACCGAATTTAACGCCTACCTCTGGTGGGACCTGAGAAACGGAACCAACAACACCGGCTCGTTTGATCCGACAATCTATGGCTGGCGTACCTATGGTGACGAAGGCCTGATGAACATGATTAACAACGTCACCGGCCTTTATCCGATGTTTTACGCCGAAAAATTGCTGCAATATTTCGTCCGGCCGGGCGATACCGTCCTGAGTGCCACCAGCGACTATATGCTGTTGTCCGGTTATGCGGCCCGCAAGGCCGACGGCGCCCTGACTTTGCTGGTCATCAACAAGGACGCGACCACCAATTTCAACGCGCAAATCTCCCTGTCTGATTTCACGCCCCTGTCAACGGCCACGGTCCGGTCTTACGGCATTGCGCAAGACGATGCCGTGCGCACCAACAACCTCACTCCCGGCGCGCAAGACATCGCGACGAATATTGTTTCGGTCGGCGCCGTTTTCACCAATTCCTTCCCGCCGTATTCCCTGACGTTGTTCACCTTTACGCCCGCGCCGGCGCAACTGTCCGCGCTCCTGCCGCAAGCGGGACAATTCGTCTTGCAACTCCAGGGCCAGCCGGGCACGCCTTACCTCATCCAGAATTCACCGGATTTGTTCACGTGGACATCGGTTTCTACGAACCTGCTGGCGGGCAGTGTCTTGAACATCACCAATACGATTTCACCCGACAGCACCCAACAATTCTGGCGCGCCGTGTGGCAGCCGTGAGAGTGGTGAAATAGAGCAGGCGTTTGTCTGCGTGAATGCTCCCGGCATCGGCGGCAGATCACGGGCTTCCCGCAAGTCCCTTGGGCAAATCCTCCCGGTTGACGATCCAGGGATGATTCAATAATTCCGTCGTGTTGGTGTTCCGGGCCAGGCTCCATTTGTCGTTCCAGCTCATAAAGAACACCGTCCGGGGGAAATCCTTCTGCACTCCCTGAATGAACCGGAGATAATCGTAGTCGCCCGGAGGATTGCTGGGACCGTGCGGCCCGAATTCTGTAAAACCGAAAGGCTTCTTGATTTGCGCCATCTGGGCGTAGCCCTTGATGTGGTTGGTGTCAACAAAGTCCGTATAGGCGTCGAGACCGACCAGGTCCACATAGCGGTCACCGGGATAGTAGGCGGTGGTCTTGTTCCCATGGTTGGGCGCGTAAACCCAGAGCAGGTTGTCCAGGCCTTTTGTTTTTGTGAAGTAGTCAAACATCTGCCGCCACAGTTTGATGAACGTTGCCGGGTCTTTTCCATTCCACCAAAACCAATCCCCGTTCATCTCGTGAAATGGCCGCCACAGCACCACTACGCCGGCGTCCTTGAGTTGCTGCAAGCCCCCGGCCACTTGATCGAGTTCGTGCAGCCAGCGAACCTGCGTCTCGGACCGTGTATCAAGCAAGGTGTCAAGCTCAACGCCCTTGTCGCGCAGTCCGCCGTTCGCATTCGTCCGGGCGGGATTGTAAAGGTGCGTGCTGATGGTGACCAACCCGCCCTGCTTCCAATACTCGATGGCTGCCTGGTTCGGTGCGCCGTGAGTGATGCCACCCCGGCCGGCATAATCAACGCCGAGAATCGCCGGCCAGTGACCCGTCTGATCGTGAATCTCAGTCACCAGACGCAAGTCCGCTCCCTGCCCAAAATTGGAAAATTGGCCGGACAGCACACATTTGTTGGTGCGCCCCTCAAGGCTTTGGAAATACTCCAGAATGGCTTTCGCCCTGACATTGGACTTCGGATTGGCCGGGGCTTGGGAAGTGCGGCACCCGGATGCCAGAATCGTTGTCAGCAAAAGGCAAAGAATTTTTTTCATGTTATGGTTGGCGCATGAGGCTAGGATTAAGCCGGCTTGGTTTCTGAACATCCATCGGCAAAGAGTCATGGCGCCGGCGGGGTTGCCGGGGGCAGCGGCGGCAGTCCGGACGCGGCCCGGATGGGAGTGATGCCCTTGCGGTATTCCGGGTCGTCACGACTCAGCGAGCGGGGATCGTTGACCAAACCTCGCATCGGGCTGTTGGTTACCGCCATCCCTCTTCCGCCAACCGCCCAGAGCATCCACCAGGTCCATTTCGGCTGCTGCTTCAGGACTGCCGGCGCTGGCGCCGGGCCCACCTCGCCCAGGGTAACCGGTTTGCCCGCCGCCAGCTTGCGCAGGTCGTTGTAATAGGACTTTTGAAAGTCGTTCCGGTAAACATCCAGCGCCGCGATGTCGAAATAGTCCCGGCCGGGAAAGTAATCGGCGAACTGTCTTTCCGGAGTGCTGGGCCGGTCCACGCTCCAGATCCAGACCAGATTGTTCAGATGATGATAATTCACCAGCCGGTCGAACAACTGGCGGTAGAGCACCGTCGTGCCGCGCTCTCCCCGCCGACCGCCCCACCAGAACCATTCGCCGTTCATTTCGTGGTACGGCCGCCACAGCACCGGAACGTGCGCCGCTTGCAATTGTTTGAGATAACCGGCAATGACGTCCACCTGGGCGCACCAGTGATTGTACAATTCGGTTCCGGGCGTGATCACGTCGTTCCACTGTTCATCCGTGAGCTGGCCCTGTACGCTGGCGAGCTGGTTCGTTGCCGCTCCCGGCTTCGGCCGGAACGTGACCGGCTCATCCGCGGTGGGCGGCACGGCGTGCCAGCACAGGGTGATGATTGAGCCGTTCTCGTACTGCCGCTTGACCTCCGCGATAATCTCGGGTCGGGCGGCCGCCGCGTCCTTGTCGCCGGGCCTGGCGAAGCCGAAGTCCTGGCCGAAAATAGCCGGCGTCTTGCCCCAAGCCTTGACGGCCAGGCGGGTGGAAGCGTCCTTCGTGTTCGGATAGTTATGCTGGCCGGTGAGCGTGTGCCGGCCGGAAAGACTCCGGATATAATTCAAAAGCGCCGCGGCTTCCGGCGAAGGATTGGGAGTTGCCGGCTTGATGGAATTGCATCCGCCGCACAACAAGCCGACCAACGGCACGAGCATGGTTCGTTTTTTCATGACTGAAAACTCCCTTCGTAAAAAAGAATTCATCGCTTAGACTTTTCCACTTTTCAACAGGCCGGCCGCAGGTTCTGTTCGATCAAACGACAATGCTGTTCGACACAAACTTTCGAACGCCGGCCGTCTTCGGGTGTGTTGGCCGCGTAATCCAACAGTTCACCTTCGCCCCTGCTATTCCACGATTTTATCCGGCGATTTGCCGGGCCACGCCGCTTTGCCGCTGAAATACTCCAGTTGCAATCCTTCGACGTGGCGCGCTTCCAGCGCCGCACCATAATAATCTTCCAACGATCCGCTCCAGATCACCTGCGTGTTGCGAAGCGTCAGTCCGCGCACAAACTCGCAATGGATGCCGGCGATGGTGTTGGTGTAAATTCCCGCGAATTTTCCGCCGGCTGAAGCCGCCCCAATCGGACGGTCATCATAAAATCCCCCCGGCACGTCGCTGGTCTTGCCTGCCTCCAGGCGCACGTTGTCAAACACGATGTCCTCGATCGGCTGAGCCTCACAGCCGTGGAGGTAAATGCCGCTCTCGCCCCGGCACAGAATGTTGCTGAAGCGGATCTGGCGGACATGCCCCAGCTTCGTGTCCGGGTGGCGCGGAAGGTTGCTGATATGAATCGGCTCGCCCGCGCCCCACCACTTGCCCGGTTGTAGTTGGGTTTCAATCGTGAGGTTTGAGAAAAGAACATTTTCAATGTCACCCTCGTCGCGGCTTTGAATGCAAAGCCCGCGATTGCTGCGGTAGATGACGCAGGCGTCGAAAATCACGTTGCGGATTCCCGGCGGCGCATAAGCTTCATCGAGCTTCAGGGCGCAACTGCGCGAAGCGATGGTGCAGCCGGTGACGGTGATGTTTTCGCTGCGGCCGTAGCTGGCGAAGTTCGGCGTGTTCTTGAGCACGATGCCGTCGTCCGCGGTGTCAATGTGGCAGTTGGCGACGCGCACGTTCCGGCAGTGATCGAGGTCAATGCCGTCATTGTTTGCCACGTTCCAATCGTTGAGGATGCTGATGGAATCAATCACCAGGTCCTCGCACCCGGTCGGATGAACCGTCCAGCTTGGCGCGTTGCGAACCGTGATGTCCCGGATGCGCACCTGCTTGCATCCGATCAAGATGATCACCATGGGCCGGCCGGCGGCGAGTGTCTTGTCGGTGGCGCTCCGCCCGAACGGCCACCAGACCCCACAGAAGGATTGCGGCCACCAGCCCGGTTTGTTCACGTCGCCGCCGGCCTCTTCATCGGCGAGTTTTTGCCATACCGCCTTGTCATTGCCATCAAGCACGCCGTCGCCGGAAATGGAAATGCCCGTCGCATCCTTCGCAAACAGCAACGCCCCCGCCTGGCCGTAATCCTGCCAGCGCGCGCTTCCCTTCAACACCGCGCCGCGCGCCAGGTGGAAATCCACGCCAGTTCCCAACGTGACCGCTCCGGAAAGAAACGTTTTCCCGCCCGGCAACACCACTTGGCCGCCACCCTGGGCGGCGCAGGCGTCCACCGCTTTCTGGATCGCCGCCGTGTCATCGGCCGCGCCATCACCCTTCGCGCCGTAGTCCAGCACATTGTAAACGCCTGATGCGGCCAGTGGTTCGTGATGGCCGGACAGGTCAACGGCGCGCGTTGTGAACGCGGACAGAATCAACACTCCAATCAGAAAATGAGCGGTCATGTTTATGGGTTGCAGTTTTTCAACGCTCAGGTTCGCCGCGCGGTCCTCAGGCGAAGATTGTTTTCGATCAAATGACAGCGCTGTTCGACACAAACTTTCGAACGCCTGCCGTCTGCGGGCGTGTTGGCCACGTAATCCAGCAATTTCTCAACCGTCGTCGTCACCACATGCGTGCGCGTGTCCGAGGAACCGTAGTAGAGGAACACGTCGCCATTGGCGCGGGCCACCCAACCGTTGGCAAAAACGACATTCGACACGTCGCCCACACGTTCTTCGCCTTCGGGCGCCATGAAATAGCCACCGGGGGTCTTGATAATCTTGGCGGGATTGTTCAGATCGCACAGGAACAGGTAGAGCACATAACGCATGCCGGCGGCGGTGTTGCGCACCCCATGCGCCAGATGCAGCCAGCCCTGCTTCGTCTTGATCGGGGCCGGCCCGAGGCCGTTTTTGCCTTCCTTGATCGTGTGGTAAAAACGCGGGTCAATGATCTGTTCCTTGCCGATGACCGCGTTCTCAATGTCATCGCACAAACCCCAGCCGATGCCGTCGCCGCTGCCGGTGGCCGCGAAATCGGCCATGGGCCGGGTGTAGAACGCGTACTTGCCCTTCACAAATTCCGGATGCAACACGCAGTTGCGCTGGTGCAATGAATTCGTCTTGAGGTCGGGCAGCCGTTCCCATTTCACCAGGTCTTTCGTGCGCGCAATCCCGCAACGGGCGATGGCCGCCGAAAGATCTCCCGGATTCGAGTCGTCATGCCGCTCGGCGCAAAATAATCCGTAAATCCAGCCGTCCTCATGCCGGACCAGACGCATGTCGTACAAATTCGTCTCCTGCGGCTCGTAATCCGGCATTCGCACCGGGTAATCCCAGAACCGGAAGCCGTCCACGCCGGTTTTGCTTTCCGCCACCGCGAAAAACGATTTGCGGTCCCAGCCCTCCGTGCGGGTCATCAGCACGATGTTCCCGTTCCACTCCATCGCGCCGACGTTGAAAGCACAGTTGATGCCGAGCCGCGTCATGAGATGCGGATTGGTGGCGTGGTTGAGATCATAACGCCAGAACAAGGGCGTATGTTCGGCGGTCAGGACCGGGAATTCGTACCGGTCGAAGATGCCGTTGCCGTTCTTTTGCGTCCGGTTGCGGCGTTTGATCAGTTGTTCCTGCTGCCGCTGGAGTTGTTTCAATTGGGCTTGAAATGCGGTTTGGTTCATTTGGCTTGGACCGTTGTGAGTGAATGGGTTGTCGGTTTGGACAGTTTTCCGTCAGGCATAATCAGCCGCCAGCGCCAGCATCATGCGGGCAACTTGCTGGCGCGCCTGGTTCACAATCTTTTTTTTTGCAAAAAAAACGGCGCTTCTCCACCTTCCGCTGGTTGTCGGCTGAAAAATCATGCTCGCTTATGTCTGCTGCTTGGTACAGTTTGGCGAAGGCCAGGCGGAATTCAAAATCAAAAATGTCGTCTATATTTGCGACTTGAAAAAATTTCCATTCCAGCACGCACTGTACGCGTTTTTGCCATGTCCATTTGAAAATTTAGCCGGAACCATTCAGCGACCTTGCACGACAAATCATTATGAGCAGCCGACACACGTCCCGCCGGGACTTCATCAAAACCGCCGCGCTGGCGTTGCCGCTGGCCGTCGCCAGCTATGGCAATCTGCAGGCGAAATCCGCCGCTACCAAAAAGAGCGCGAACAACTTCGTCTCCGTCCGCAACGGACGCTTTGAGTTGCGCGGTCATCCTTATTGTTATATCGGAACCAATGTTTGGTACGGATGCTACCTCTCGGACGCCAAATTAGGCGGGGGCCGGAAACGCATGATTCGCGAGCTCGACCGCCTGCAAAGCATCGGCGCCACCAACATCCGTCTGCTCGCGGGTTCGGAGACTTCACCACTGGCCGGCGCCATTTCCCGCGGGATCACGCGCAGCCCCCGCGACTGGGACGAGAATTTGCTCGCCGGGTTGGATTTTTGTCTGGCCGAAATGGCCAGGCGCAATATGCGTGCGATACTTTTCGTGTCGAACTATTGGCAATGGTCCGGCGGCTTTGCGCAATACATCCGCTGGATTACCGGCGACACGATTCCCGACCCGGACAAGCCGGTCATGGCGAGGGGCAATTGGGGCAGCTTCATTAAATTTTCCGCGCGGTTTTACGTCACGCCCGCCGCGAACCAGCTTTATCTGGATTACATCGCGCAACTCATCCAGCGCCGCAACACGGTGAACGGCCGGGTCTATCGTGACGACCCGGCGATCATGACCTGGGAACTCGCCAACGAACCGCGCCCCGGCGCGGATGCCGCGGTCAGCGGTGTGCGGGAGTTCTGCCAATGGGTGGACGCGACGGCGCGATTCATTCATGCGCAGGATCCGAATCATCTCGTTTGCACCGGGTCCGAAGGCATTCATGGTTGTTTGGACAAGCCCGAGGTTTTTGTGAAGGCGCACGAAACTCCGGCGATTGATTATGTGACCGTCCACATGTGGCTCAAGAATTGGGGCTGGTTGAAAAACTTCCAACCTGGGCCCGATTATGAAACGGCTGCAACCAAAGCCAGGGATCATGTCGAACAACACAACGTCCTGGCCACCGACACGCTGCACAAGCCGCTCGTCCTGGAAGAATTTGGCCTGCCCCGCGACCGCGAGCAATATGGACCGGAAACGTCCACCACAGCACGCGATGATTATTTCCGCCGCATGTTTGAGCAAGTCGCGGAATCCTGCCAGGCCGGACGCGCGCTACAAGCGGCAAATTTCTGGACCTGGGGCGGTGAGGGCCGCGTGGGCGACAGCATGAGTTCAGCCGGCGCGCTGATGGGCGACCCGTTCTGCGAACCGCAGGGGCTGAACTCCGTTTTCGACACGGACAAGAACACGTTGGCCATCATTGCCCAAGCGAACAAAAAACTCGCCGCTCTCGCCGGGTGATTTGATGTTGAGGTTTGTGCGGGTTGTTTTGGATCAATCTTTGAATGATTGATTCCACCGGAAAAGCCGCTACGCTTGCTCACGCAATGGCTGAAAACCCTTCAACTCTCGCCGAACTGGAGAAGCATGTTCCGGATGCGGTTAAGTTTTATTGGCAAACACGTTCCAAGCAGTTGCAGAAACAACGCGAAGCCGGTGGGTCGGATCAAGGTTTGCGTTCAGCAGTAACCGGCGGCGCGCAGATGGACGGCTTTATCAAACTCCTGACGCAGCTTGTAATCGAAGCCGGGATTGATCGGGCGCATATCTATCATCAGGACTCGCTCGAGCTGCCGGGTTATTTCCGGCCGAACAAGAAATGGGACTTCATCGTGGTCGTGAAAGGCCAGTTGGTGGCGGCGCTGGAAGCCAAATCCCAGGTTGGTCCGTCGTTTGGCAACAATTTCAATAATCGCACCGAGGAAGCCATGGGCAGTGCTTTGGATCTGTGGACGGCCTTCCGCGAAAAAGCATTTGGATCGAAGATTCGGCCCTGGATCGGCTACATGTTCTTGCTTGAGGACTGTGCTCCTTCAAACCGTCCGGTCGGCGTCAAAGAACCGCATTTCAAGGTGTTTCCTGAGTTTCGAGACTCATCCTACGCGAAGCGTTACGAATTGTTTTGTCGCCGCCTGGTTTTGGAGCGTCATTACGATGCCGCGTCATTTATGATGTCGAACACTGAAAAGGGAGCGAACGGTGAATATTCTGAACCTGCATCCGACCTTACATTCCAGATGTTCGCCAATTCTTTGGTCGGTCATGTGGCGGCATTCTCAGGTCGAATCAAAGAGCTATGAAGTACGTAACTACCGGTCCCCAAACACTGGACGATGTTCCCACGGTGCATCGTTTGGTGCAGGGTGACGCCCGCGACCTCTCGTTCATCCCCGACGAATCGGTTCATCTCGTTGTAACTTCTCCGCCGTATTGGACCCTGAAGCGATACAACGATTCGGAAGGCCAACTTGGCCACGTCGAGGACTTCGAACTGTTTCTCTCGGAATTGAATCGCGTGTGGCGCGAGGCCTTCCGCATTCTCGTGCCCGGAGGCCGCCTGGTGTGCGTCGTTGGCGACGTCTGCCTTTCGCGCAAAGAGAACAATGGACGGCATACGGTTGTCCCATTGCACTCGGAAATCTGTGTGGCGTGCCGCAGGATCGGCTTCGACAATCTGAACCCGATCATCTGGCACAAAATTTCCAACGCCAGTTATGAAGTGAACAACGGTTCAAAATTCCTAGGCAAGCCATACGAACCAAACGCCATCATAAAAAATGACATCGAGTTCATCCTCATGCAGCGAAAACCCGGCGGCTACCGCAAGCCCACCGAGGACCAGCGCCGGTTAAGTATGATTCCCAAGGACAAGTTCGACAAATGGTTTCAGCAGTTTTGGAATTTGACCGGCGCATCCACGAAGGAACATCCCGCGCCGTATCCGCTCGAACTGGCCTCCCGGCTGGTTCAGATGTTTTCGTTTGTCGGCGACACGGTCGTTGATCCGTTCTGCGGCACTGCCACGACGATGGTTGCCGCACTGAAGCATGGGCGGAACAGTATCGGCGTGGAACTCGACACCGCCTACTGCAAAATGGCGGCTTCGCGGCTGATGAACGAGAACGCATCCCTGTTCGGAAATGCGAAATTACAAATCGAGTTCAAGCCGCAGGGTGCGCTCGTGGACACGGTTGCAGTTTTAAGCGAAACCGTGCAGGAGTACCACACGCGCAAACGTAAGAAATCAAGGCGGTCGAAGACAACGGAATTATAGTACCCGAACGAGCTTGAAGCGACGCGGCGTTTGACCTGTTCTGCGGCTGCGGCACGATGATTTGATAGGCAATTCGGTTAAAAGAAATAAAAATGAACAGCGAGCAACCCAGGCAAAAATTACCTTTTGCCGCAGAAAAGGATTCAAGCCAATTCTTTCAAGAGGTCATCCAGCTGCTAATCAAAGAGTTTGATAACAGACGCAAGAAATATGTTCCGACGGAAAATTTTCAGGTTTTCCATCACGGAGCCGGCTGGAATTTTCAAAGACAAGAAAAAGAAGGCTTCAAACCGCATTCGGGCGAACTAGAAAAAGTAAGCACGGGTTGTGAGGTCAAACTTGACCGCATTGTGGCAAACGACATGGCCGTTATTTCAGATTTCATTCTCGAAACAGCCAATCGCATGGAAGAAGGCCTTGTCCGCAAGTTGACCGAAGAAATGGTTGCTGTAACCAATGAAACAGGAAATACGGTTTCCATTCCCAAAGGAGGTTCGTTGGCTGATGCCTTTCTTGAAATGATTAAGACGACTCAAGCGGGCGTTAGTCGTGACGGCAATGTTTCAAGACCGACGCTTTTCCTTAATGACCCCGGTTTTATTGAAAAACTTCAGCGCGAACTTATTGAGCGCGGGCCTGAATTCCAGAAACAAATTGAAGTTGCCCGCAACGAACAAGATCAACAGGCGCTGGCGCGTGAGGCGGAACGTCTTGCACGATACGACAATTTGGAATGAACGCTTTGCTTTGCATCGGCTGTAATGCTTACGACCATCTTCGAGTCCTTGAAGGGGCTGAAAAAGATGCGAAAGAAGTTTTCGATCTCCTTTCCAACCAGAATGGATTTTACGACCAAGAAGTGTCATGTGTTCTTCTCTCACCTGCCACAAACACAATTATAGATGCGCTCAATAAGGTTTTTCCTGCCGGTAAGGAAATTGATGTGTTCACTTTTTTCTTTGCCGGACATGCGGGTGTCAAAGCGAGCAGTTTTTATCTTTGCGCGCGTGAATCTGAATCGGAACGGCTTTCAACAACCGCGTTTCCGATTACCTCTTTATTTTCGATCATTAACGAATTCCGACCGGGACAGGTAAATATCGTCGTGGATGCGTGTGAAGCAGGAGGGTCGTCATTCGATCTGGCTCAATTGTTGAAACCGGAAGTTATTGGTCATTCGGATGCATCCAGTATCACTTTTCTTGGGGCTTGTTCTTCCGACCAATTTGCAAGTGAGACGCCAGATGGTGGCATTCTGACGAGGCAGCTAATCAAGTGCATGACCGGCGAAAGAGAAATACAAACCAAATCCCCATTTCTGGACTTGATTGAAATGGGCGCGGCTGTTTGTCAGGACGTGCTTGCAAACCATCCAAAGCAAAAACCGATTTCATGGGGGTTGAGTCTATTTGGAAATGGGCGTTTTGCACAAAACCCACATTTTGATTCTGGAGCAGCGGAACGAATCTTTCCCACAGGGTCAATTCTCCCACAATCAGAAATGGGCAAGCGAATCCGCTTGAACTCTGCTGCACTTTGGAACGAATACCGCACGATTAAAGAAGACCCGAATCCAAGACGGCTACTCGACCTTTTGGATTCAGTTTTTCGAGGGGCAAATGGTGATGTTCAAGCAATAATTGCATCTGTTCAGGGTCTGGCGCGCACTTTGAGCGCGCGAGCGCGTGAATCATCAGAACTTTTAGCACCATCACAATGCCTCGCCACTTGCGCCGTCTCTCTCCTGCCAAATATTGAATCCGAAATAGTCAGAAGTTACACGCTTGCCGCTCTCCGAGAAATCATGGTTCTGGACATGGAGGTTTGGAGCGAACTGTTAGCGTCGGTTAAATCTGAAAATCATACACTCTTGAACAACATTGGAGTCATGGCCGACCTGTATTATCTACCGATGCGGATAACAAGAATCTTGGGGTGGATCGGTTTGTCAATTGTAGCTGAATCGCTATTCCCGGAACTTGATGACGGAAATGACTCATTGCGTTTCTCGCTGGCCTCCGCACTTGTGAATCGTTATGGCGATTCACTTGTGGCAGTGTCCGACGAGCAAGCGTCTTCGTTGTATGTTTTTTTGAAAGCATGTCTTTTTAAAAATCAGACGGAATTGGCGGAGCATGTAATAATCCGATATTTCGCAAGCTTTGCCGACAAAAAGGGGAATGTTAATCGTGCAGGAACTGACGGAGTTCAAGCATATCGCTACATCCTCTCGCTTGGGCCTGAACAATTTCGACCGCAAGATTGGCGACCAGCCAATCCATCACATTTGCTACCTGTGTTGTTACTATTTGGGCAAAAACTTGGATTGGGCGCTGTTTGGGATTTGCGCGCGATAGATCGTGTATTCGGCGCGTTTTTTATTCCGGCAAACTATCGTGATTTCGGACGCAAAGTGATTGATCGGGGCATAAACTACACACAACAAATTGGGTTTGGTGTATGGTCGTTGTCGGATTTCAACAAGGAGTTTGAACGGGCAATCAAAGAAAGCTTTACATCTGACACGCTTGGTTTTTCTAAAGAGGGTGCGACTCTTTGTACAATTGCATCGCTTCTTTTTCCCGATCGTCTTCCACTCTTACTTGAACGCACTTTAGCAGGCTGCTGAAAAACTAGAATTTGCGGTTTTTTGCTTATGCAAGTTATTGATTATCAAGACCCCATTTTAGGCGATTTCAAATTGCATGGGCTTTTTCCGCATCCTGTTAGGCTAAAAAAGCGGCCCTCGTTGCCGAAGGCCGCTTGCGTGGGTTGAATTTGATTTATTTGACCGGCTTTGTTTATGTTTGTGTTTTTGCCTGCGGCGTCGGTGTCGGAGCCGGGCTGGCGTGGCTGCCGCCCGTCTCACATTTTATTGAGGCGCAGCATCAGGACATCGTGCCCCGGCACATCGGCGGTCAGGG
>DLMG01000058.1:21406-33461 GCA_002479245.1 Verrucomicrobia subdivision 3 bacterium UBA7542
TGTCGTGTCAAACTTCGCTTCTCTTTTTGAGAGATCATCCGTCACGGCTTCGTTTTTCCAGTTGAAGGTGACGGGTTGCGAATTGGTGCCGCGATTGAGAACGCACATGGCCCAGGCATCGTTGCTGAGCGGCTTGAACCAGATTTCCACGCCATCCTTGGCGGAATACTTGAACCCTTCCACGCCCAGCGCGTCCTGATTCACAGCAATGACTTCCTTGTTGGCGAGAATTCCCAAGGTTTCCTTGGACATGCTCCGTAAATCGTTTCCAGAAATCAGCGGCGCAGCCAGCATGCACCACATCGAAAAGTGCGCGCGGTCTTCATTCACCGCCATGCCGTTTCCGACTTCCAACATATCGGGATCGTTCCAGTGCCCCGGTCCGGCGTATTTCCGCAGGCCCTCCTGCTTGTCAAGGATTTGCAAGACGCCCCATTGATACCAGGTTTTGTGATCTATTTTGCAGTCGAAGCAATTGCAGATGTCGCCGGTGGTGCGCCAGGAATGGCCGACATTGGTGGCCCAGAGCCACGGCTGATTGTCGCCCCATTCGCACAGGCTGAAGAGAATCGGCCGGCCGGCCGCATACAGGGCGTCGCGCATGGTCGTATAGGCTCCCTCAGCCTTCAGGCCCTCGGCGTTGCACCAGTCATACTTCAGATAATCAATTCCCCACTGGGCGTAAGTCAGCGCGTCCTGAAATTCGTGACCCCGGCTGCCAGGCCAGCCGCCGCAGGTTTTGTAGCCGACATCCGAATAGATGCCGAGCTTCAATCCCTTGGAGTGGACGTAGTCGGCCAGCGCTTTCATTCCAGACGGAAACTTCTTCGGATTGGCGTGGATAAACCCTTGTGCATCCCGTTGTCCCTCCCAGCAATCGTCAATATTGACGTATTGGTATCCCGCGTCCTTCATGCCCGAGGCAACCATCGCGTCGGCGGTTTCGCGGATCAATTGCTCGTTCACCTTGTCGGTAAATTTATTCCAACTGTTCCAGCCCATCTGCGGGGTCAAGGCCAGTTGGTCGAACTTCTGGCCGGGCGCGACGGGCGCGACGGGCGCGACGATGGCGACGACGGGCTTCTTGGTGGCGCAAGCCGACAGCAAAATCAGCGGGATTAAAATGAGTATGCGTTTCATGGTGGTTGGAGTGTTTTGTATCGTGGTTATGGGAGTGCTTCGATTTTTCAAGAAAGTGATTGCTCCGTTCAGTGCTGCTCCTTGCCCGCGGAAATTGCGCGCAACCGGCGGAGCGTTTCCAGGCACATGCGCGACCCGTGATACGGGCCTTTCCATTCGCTGACTTTTGGCAGGGTCGGATCCACAAGGCCTTCAGGCGTGATGCGCCAGAACCATTCGCCGTGAACGCGGTCAACCAGATGCCGCTCGATAAAATCCCAGGTGTGCCGGGCGGCTTCGAGGAATTTCGCGTCACGGGAAAGCTGGAAGGCGTTAAGGAAACCGATGACCGCCTCAGCCTGCGGCCAGCATTCCTTGCCCGCATCAGTGATTTTTCCACCCTTCCCCTCGTAACGAAGCGCGCCGTCCACGTCAATTCCTTCCTTGAGCACGACCTCCGCCATTGGCAGCGCAACCGCCCCGGCTTGTTTGAGCAAAACGGCGTCCCCAAGAACTTCGGCGGCTTCACACAACAACCAGGTGCCTTCAATATCATGACCGAAGGTATAGGAATTGGAGCGCACGTGCCATTCCTCATCGAAGAAGTGGTTCAAGTGCTTTGTGCGGGAATCAAGCATGCGTTGCCCGAAAAGCTGGATGAGTTCGCGCAGGCGTTGCTCGACCCGAGGTTCTTTCCAGACCCGGTACAGATTGGTGTAAGCCTCAAGGAGATGAAGATGATTGTTCATGGACTTCTTCTCGTTCATGTCCTTGTCGCTAAGCCGCGCATCGGCATCGGCCTCCGACCAATCACGACGGCGCACTTCCAGATAACCGCTGTATTTCGAATCGTGCGCGTGCCGCTCGATCAATTCAAAGAGTTCCCGGTCACGAGCCAGCGCGACCGGCGCGGCAAAGGCCTGGTAATATTCAGCCAGTGCGTAGATGTAAAACGCCTGGCCATAGATTTTTTTGGAATCGTCAATGACGCGTCCGGCATCATCCAATCGCCAATACGCGCCGCCATATTGCGTGTCCCAGAACCGGTTCATCACGTAATCAAACGCGCGATCGGCCATTTGTTGGAAGAGCTTTTCGGGCCGGGCCCGGTGGACGGCGGAAAACGCCCACAGAATGCGGCTGTTGACGATAAGTCCCTTGGGTTGCGTGCGGTCGGGCATGAGATCGTTGAACAGCCAGCCCATCCAGCCGCCTTGCTCGTGGTCCACCGCCGGTCCGCACCAGAACGGCATGATCTGGCCGAACAATTGGTCGCTGACGCGCTGCGAAAAATCCTTCAATTCATTTGTATTCATGTAAAATTCCGGGTCGCCGGCTATTTCGGCTCCAAAGCATGAATGATTTCCACCCGCCCGATTTGGGTTTCGCCGGTCAGTTCGATTTTCAGGAACTTCGCGCCGCTGCCGATATTCTCGGCGTGGTAGAGGACCGGCTCCCAGAAACCGTAATCGCCGGCACCGCCAAAATATTCATTTTTGCTGACATGGACGTCATGATAAGTCTGGCCATCATCGGAGATTGAACACTTCAAGTCCACAATATTGTTGGGAAACAACGTGAAAACGCGGAAACCTTCAATCGAAGCCGGAAGCTCGTAGATGAGCGCGTCACCGGCCTTGCCGGCGGCGCGGTGCGCGTCTTCCTTCGCCCGGCGGCAGTTGCGCGTGCTGATTTCGATTTGACCCTGCCGGGCGTGGACTTTTGAGAAGTCAGCGAGTTCGTCCACCAGGGTTGCGTGCGTGACTGCGACCGGCCCGACGACGTTGGAGGGTTTCGAGAGACCCGCTTCATTTTTTGCGCGGACCCGGTAATACCAATTGCCTTTTGGCGCGGACTCGTCGTTGAACAGCGGACGATATTGCACGAAGCTTTCGTCAATGTTCGCGCCAGCCATCGTCCACGGCCCGTCCGCTTTCGGGGCGCGTTCGACGGTGTAGCTGGCGGCACCCACAGAGCCTTGCCAGGAAATCGCGGCGGCGTCGGTGATGGGCAGCAATCTGGGCGGTGCCGGAACGGGAATGGGCGGCGGAGTCAATCCACGGATGGCAAAGGCATAACGACGAGTGATCGCCATAAGATTCGTTTCGTCGTACTCCGCGCCAGTGGTTGAACCGGGCCAGTGAAAACCTTTGTAAAGATTGCCGCCCGACGGTTCGCTGTGCCAGTAGAAGCCGCCATCACGGTCGCGGAAACGCAGGCTCCAGAGCAGGCCGCCGGAAATGCCGGTATCAATGATTGCCTGCATGGCCGCAGCCATCTGTTCGGTGGGAACGAATCCGAATTCACCGACGATATAAGGCTTCTTGCCTTTCGCCATGGCCGCATTCTCCTGGATGAGCTGGGCGAACGGAGTTGTCCGCATCGAATTCGGATAATGGTGCGTCGTGACGATATCAATCTCCGGTATGGCCAGCAATTCCGGCTGCAATTGCCAGGCCCGACCGTCCATAACCAGGTGGTTCGTATCAAGGCTCTTGATGTAGCGCGCGATCTCCCGCGTCCACGCGGTGGTTGGGGATATTTCATTGCCGGTTTCCCAGCACAGAATGGCCTTGTCGTCGCAATAACGCACGCCGGTGAATGTGTTGGTGCGCATCAAGACAAACCGGATTGTCTCCTTAAAATCCGCAATGAGTTGAAGATCAGTCCAGAAGTCGTCCCGGTCCTTGCCGCGAAAGCCGGCGTATTCCGCGCGGCCGCCCTGCCACTTCCAGTTATCCACGAGGGGAATAATAAGCCGGATGCCTTGTTCGTTGGCCACTTGGAGGACAAGGTCGAGTTCGCGGAAGGCCGCTTCATTGAATTTGCCCGGCCCCAAAATGTGACGGGGCGTCCCCGGCGGGTCATTGGTGCGCACCACGGAAAGCACGTAGGTGCGCACAACCGTGCCACCCATCTGGCGCACCGTCATCAGCCCGTCCCTGATTTCAAACTCATCCGGCAAACGCCAGAGATTGGTCTCCGTAAAAGGCATGTTGTCTTCAATCATTTGAAGATTGGGGAGGTCGAAGGAAATGAAGCGAAACGGTTTGTCGCCTTCCATCAACTGGTCGCCGCGAACGGTGATGAAATCGCGCAGCCCCGGTTCCGCCCGGACCGCGGTAAAGGCGAGAAAGGCGAGGAGCGCCGTCGAAAATAAAGAGAGCGGTTTCACTGAAGGATTCCCGTTAAAATGCTCCCGGCCGGCACCCGGTTGTGCGCGAAGTTTCGGACAGGAAAATACGGTTTAAGCCCAGGGTCGGTCGCACGACACGATGCTGCCAGGCCGTCTGCCGGTTTTCGAGGGGGATTTTGGTCATCTGTTTTGACGACAAACATCGTTGTTCCGCATCGCAGCATCAAAATTACTCCTGCCACCTCACTTCAGCATCAGCATTTGGTTGAGTGGGCCTTCCATGGTGTCGGCCCAGATTTGATATCCCTTCTCGTTCGGATGCAGCAGGTCCGGCATGATGTCGCGGGACAGCGTGCCGTCCGGTCCAAGAAATTTGGAACCGACATCCATGAACTTCACCGTCTTCCCGTCATCCAGCTTTGCGAGTTGCGCGTTGACCGCCCTGACCTGTTCGCGGACCGGATCGTTTGTTCCGCCACGCGGGAAAATGCCGAACAACAGGATTTTGCTTTCCGGCAGGCGGGCGCGGAGTTCACTGACGACGGCGGTCACGCCCTCAATGATTTCGGGCGTGGTGTTGCGGGGTTTGCCATTGTCTTCATTGCCCGCATTGTTCGTGCCGATGAGCAGCACGACGACTTTGGGTTTGATGCCATCGAGTTCGCCGTGCTCAATGCGCCAGAGCACATTTTGGGTGCGATCATAGCCGATGCCGAACTCGGCGGCGTGGCGCGGCACGTAATACTTGTTCCAGACATTCAGCCCGCCCCCGTCCCAAAGCCAGCCGGCGGTGATGGAATCGCCGAGAAACAGCAGGTCAATGCCGCCCTGCTTCGCCTGCTTCACAAAAGCCTCGTGGCTCGACATCCAATTGGTGGGAAAGGTGCGGGGCACGGGAATGACGGCGGTGTTTTCGGCCAAAGCCGTGACCGCCAGGAACAGGGAAAGGGCAAACGCGAAAGTGAAGAGGCGTCGTTTCATGCGCCGAACATATCGGGCAGAAACGAAAAAAGCAACCTGTTCTCGCCTCATGCGTTGTCATGACTGACTTCAGCCCCAGGTAACCTTTATCCGTGAGTCAACCCGAGGCGTGTTGTTTCCGTATCTGTCCGGCTTGCGTGCCGGCGACCGCGTCACGGAGTTCAAACAACGTCATTCGCTTCGCACGTGGCTGATTGCTTGTCACCAAACGCAACCCGCAGATTCTGATGAAATATGCGGGTTGGTTTGAATTTACGGTAAGAGCGCCCTCGGGGCGGCGATTTTCTCTGAAGCCTTCGGTTATGGTCCATTCGTCAAGCCAATCGCCTTGCCTGCGGAGCATTGTTTTAACAATTGTTCGTTTATCGCGGCCTCTTCTACCCGCCCCTCACAAGGGCGATAAATCTTGGCCAGTACCTTGTTACGGTGTTTAACCTTCTTGGGCCATTTCATAACGTCCGCCTCAGCAGATTTGGGCGTTTCGTGTGTCGGAAGCGTGTCGGAGATTCCGAATCTCTCGTTTTCCTCAATAAAAATGGCTCCAGAGGTAGGGCTCGGAGACTTTTCCCTATTTATTTCGAGGAAAAATATAGCGTTTTCCCCTTTAGAATCAAGCTAATTCTTCAAAATCAGTGCCTACTCTAAACCTACTCGTATGCTACTTTTACTACACGTTTTACTACACACTTTGGCTTTCGCCCTGCGCTTCATGCCAGGATATAACGCCCTGATTTTCGTGTGCCAACGCGCCGCACCAGACCGGCATCCAGCAATGGCTGCATCAGCTTAATTGCGCCTTGCTTGGTCACGCCGAGCGCATCCCAAATTTCCTGCGGCGTCATGCTTTTGTGGTCGCGCAATAGCTGCAACAACTGCTCCTGCTTCGGGCGCAGCACCAGTTTTGTCCGGGTTGAACCGGCGGACAATTTTTGCACCCGCGTCCAGACGCGCTCAAGGGTGACTTGCAAGCCTTCGGCGGCGTATTCCAGCCAAGCGGTCAAATCCTCGCCCTCGTGCCGCACGGCGTCCAAGGCCGCATAATAACGCGGACGGTCTTCCCAATAAAATTCGTCCACGGAAAAAATGTGGTGCGTGTCAAACCCGCGCCGGTAAAGCTCCCACAACGCCAGCGCGCGGCCTGTGCGCCCGTTCCCGTCGGCAAACGGATGAATAGACTCAAAACGATAATGGACGATGGCAGAACTCAACACGGGCGACATTTTGGCGGCTTCCTTGTTCCACCACGCCAGCAATTCAAACATCAAACCTGAAACGTCCCCCGGTGGTGGCGGCACATAGCGGCCAACGCGCACGGCGATGGTGCGATAGCGTCCGGCAGTTCCCTGATCCATCACGTCACCGGCCATGATTTTATGCAGGCTCAAAATCTCCTCGTGCGAGATCGTCTTTTTGGCGGCGTTCTTTTCCACGAAACGCAGCGCTGCGAAATAATTGACCACTTCCCGCTTGGCGCGGGCGGCCACGGCGGGGATTTCGCGGCCTTCCTCCACGGCGCGGACTTGTTCCAGCGTGAGCGGATTACCCTCAATGGCTGTTGAAGAATGGGTGTTTCGCGTCCTGGTGTCCTTTTGCAGCGCTGGAATCCACGGCACTTCCACGGTGGCGGCCAGAATCCGCTCACGCAGGGCGGCAATCTGCTCCACCCGCGCCAGCAATGCAGGCGTGATGATGAATTGCGGCTGATAGCTCACAAAATGAAATTACGTGATTAGACAACCGTAAGTCAACTTATTAGACAACCGTTTTCATTCCCCGGCGGCATGGCTATCCGGTTCCAAAGCCAAAGGCTTGCAGGTGTGCTTCGTGAATTCCTAACCAGCCGCAGCTTGCGACGTGAGCATTGGCAAGCAGGAACGGAAGCGGCGAGTTTTTGTTTGAGCCGACCCGTAGTATGCTTGCCAAGCGCAACGGAGCGGTATAATGGGCGGCGCAATTCACGAAGCCGGAAGGCTCATGCGTTCGCATCTGCGAAACACTGGCCTTTGGCGTAAGCGGCGATTGGGCAGGTTAATTTTGGTCAAGCAACACTCGCCCTTTGGCTTTGCGCGCATTCTTGATTTGCCAGTGCAGAGTGATGGCCAAGGTCGCCTTTGAGAGCCATTCCTTGTCGTTTTTCAATTTTTCCAATTCCACCCTGGCGAAGAATTTTTCACTGTTTAATGCCGGACGGCCCAACGGCTTGAGCAGTCCCTTTTGAATGAGCAGCGTGAGGTGATCCGGCTCAAAGCCGAGATAACCGGCGGCCTGCTCTTTGTTGAACCGCGCGGGCAGCGTGGCGAGATTTAGAAAATCCTTGAGTTCATCATTTATTGGATTCATGGCAGTTTAATATGTTGGTTGAGCCTGCCGGAATTCCGGGGGGCGATGTTTCGTTGAACAAAATGTTCATGGCCGCAGTTTTGCAAATTTCCGGCGCATCGTTGTGCAATCATTGCACAAAATGAATTCCGGTCTTTTTGCCATCATGGGCGACTATGGCCATGACTTTTTTCATTGGCGGCATTTTCGCAGATTGCCGGAGCCGCCTTGTGTGGTTTCCGCACAGGATGAATTTTCAATTTTCCCGGTCTGAATAGTTTTCCATGAGGATTTACGGCCGTTGGCCGGTGCGACTGCACGATTGGAGCGCGGACCCGCCCGAAGCGAGCGGCGAGGCGGAGAGCAACGCAGCCCGCGCGAGCCTTCGGGCGGGTCGGCGCGCACCGGGGGCACGACACGAGAACGCCGTCAGGGTTTTCTGACGGCGTTTTGGTGTCGCGCGGGGAAACAATGTGGCAAATCATTTTGCCGGGCCGTTGGTCGCTGGTGACTGATTTTCGATGTCCTGCTGCAAGTGCCGAATCTGTTTTGCCGGGACGCTGCTGTTGAAGAAGATGCAGCCGGCGTTTTGGCCGTTTACCGGTTGCATGTCGGCGGCGTATGCGCCTGCAATCACCAGCACAAAACCCGGTGGACTGTCAAAGCCATCATTTTGCGTCGGCAATACCTGGATTGGCACTTGGGCAATCGCCAGTTTTCGGAACGCTTCCTGATTAAATTTCATCACCTGCGCCATGTCT
This sequence comes from Verrucomicrobia subdivision 3 bacterium UBA7542, assembly GCA_002479245.1. GTDB lineage: Bacteria > Verrucomicrobiota > Verrucomicrobiia > Limisphaerales > UBA11358 > UBA11358. Next base: position 29,723 of record DLMG01000058.1, read on the forward strand.
GCAACCTGTGCCGCCATTTTGTGTTCGTAGTATGTCGCAAATTTCAAACAGATGAGGCTGGCGAGGATGACCGCCGAACAAATGCTCCAGAACAAACTGGTCGTCCAGGCGGTCTTCCAAATGTGCTTGGTCCATTCCGACCTGGCTTCGTCCGCGGCGTCCCGGATTTTTTCCAGCGTAGGCATTACCTCCCGTGCCAGCTCCTTCGTGCGCTCCATGAACGGTGAAATGATTTTCTGGTCAATGCCGGATTGAATCGAGTTTTGAACGCCGCGCACGATAGCCTGGGTGTCCACCTGCGCGCCGAGATTTTTCATCATCAACTCGATGCGGCCAATCGTTTCGTTGCACTTGGCCACTGTCACCCGGCATAACTCATCAGTCTTTTCGGCGTGGTTGGTGATGTTTACATCGCGGCTTTCAATCGTCTTGGTGATCAATCCGATTTCCTCGCGCATCTCCTGCAACGCCGCCAGCGAATCGGCATTGGCCGAAATCATCCGGCTGGGGATGCGCTCGACGTAATGGGCATACACGTCGAGCACCAAGAAAAGCTGCGAGAAAAACTGGCCGCTGTCGCCGTCAGCGAAGCGATGATATACCTCCCGTGCCATTTCCCGCTTTTCAGCGGGATAGGTGGCGAGCATTTCTTCAAAAAGATTGGGTTCAGCCATAATACCTCCGGTCAGTTGGCAAAATTCACCTTCGCGCCGCGCTTTACGGCCGCCGGTTCGCCGATGGGCGGCACGATTTTGGGTTTGATGCTGGCCGCTTCAACGACGGGCAGCAGTTTGGCCGCAATCTGGTCGTATTGATTGAACATCGTGGCAAGCCAGTCCTGCAACACACCCCGCGCCATGATGTCCAGGCCCAGCGCGTCGTTGCCGATGGCTTCATTGAACGGGATGCCGCGCTGCTGTTCCGCCTCCAGTTTGGCCAGCCGGAGCTTCACAAATTCCGACAACACCGGCACGGTGACGGTGACTGCGCCCAGGTTGAACAGTTCCTTTTCCAGCGGGCTGCCGTCGAACATCCGGGTTTTGGGCGCACGGGCCGGGTTGCGGACGACAACGTAATCCACCTGTTTGCCGCAAAACTGGCAGACCGCATCCAGGTTGGTCATCACGTCCATGTCATCGAACGGGAAAACCATCAAGGTGATGCCGATATTCTGCGCGCCGGCGATGTCGAAGAAATGCGTGGCCGCCAGCGCCTTCATCATCTGGCCGTCCAAATGGGCGCGCGGATCAACCAGCGTCACGGGTTGGGCGGTTGTTTTCCGCAGAATCGAAATGAGTTCGTCCAGGTCGTCGGCCTGCCCGGTCAAGGGCATGAGCCGCACCTGGCTGGGAAACAATCGGGATAAGGTGCGGTTGTCCCCGTCCAGATCAAATCCCTGCCATTGGATGCTGCGTTGATTGAGCCAGCACGCGCGGGCGGCGGCTTCGATGCTTTTGCCCATATTACCTTTGGCCTGCATGGGCAGAATCAGGCGATGTTTTGTTGTTTTCATATATCAAGGTTGAACCGATGTTTTTTCACCGGCGTTGGTTTGTTTGGTTGTGGTTGCGGTGTGGGAATGAAAACTGGTTTTTCGTCGGCGATTTCCAACGCGCCGCCGCTGCTGCGCGGTCGGCGTGCGACTGCCCGCTGGCAGAACCGATGGACGGAACTCAAGGTGATTTGGACGCCATGCTCATTTAGCCATTCGGCAATCTGGCGATGACTCCAATGCTTGCGGCGCAAGGCGAAAATGGCTTCGCGATGCGCCTCCAATTTGCTGCGCGTCCGGCGCTCCTGCTCGGCTTCGGCTTGTGGTTGTAAATTCATATCTGTTTTTTCAACATCAATAATTCGGTCGGACGTTCGCGCGAAAGTTGCGCGAAATTCGCGCGAACGCGCGGCGCTGGCCGCGCTCCTCTAGCTGTGCTAAGGGAAGATGTCTGACCGAATTATTGATGCTTTGAACTGTCTTCATAGCTGTGTGTTACCGTTGCCATGAAGATAAAACCATTGAACCGTTTTGGCTTACCGAGTAGTGGGGGTAAACGTTCGGGGTATGCGCGAATAGTGGCTTCAGGGGGATGACGGGGCGTAAATTCCGGTTACAGTGGCCTCTATGTTAAGAGTCATAGCGAGTCGGAATGCCAAAGAATACTTCGCTGAATCTTTGAAGCGTGAAGATTATTACAGTGAAGGGCAGGAAGTCAGCGGCGATTGGAACGGGCTGGCGGCTGAACGCTTGGGGCTATCAGGCGCGGTGACGACGGCTGCTTTTGAATCCCTGTGTGACAACCAGAAGCCGGGCACAGATGAACGATTGACGCAACGGAACAAAAGTAATCGCACGGTCGGCTATGATTTCAATTTCCATTGTCCAAAATCAGTTTCCGTTGCTTACGAATTCACGCAGGATGAACGGATTTTAGGCGCTGTTCAAAATGTCCGTGAACCAGACCATGCGGGAAATTGAATCGGAAATTAAAACACGGGTGCGGAAAAACGGTGCGGATGAGAATCGAACGACTGGCAACATGGTTTGGGCGGAGTTCGTTCATTTTACCGCGCGGCCAGTGAACGGCATACCCGATCCGCATTTACACGCGCATTGCTACGCCTTCAACACGACCTGGGATGACACCGAGAAGAAATGGAAGGCCGGCCAGTTCCGGGATTTGAAAGCTGACGCGCCCTATTTTGAAGCGGCGTTCCATGCGCGATTTTCCAAACAACTGGCCGAATTGGGTTATCGCATCGAACGGACGACCAAAGGTTGGGAGCTGGCCGGGATGCCGCAACGAGTGCTGGATGAGTTTTCCAAGCGCACGGAGCAGGTCGAACAAAAGGCCAAAGAATTGGGCATTACGTCGGCAAAACAAAAGGACGGGCTGGCCGCTTTGACCCGCGAACGCAAACGGAAGGACATCGAAAAATCAGAATTGCGTGAACTGTGGGATAAACGGATTTCGGCGGATGAGCGCGCGGCGATTCAAAACAACCTGCGCCATACGACTGCTGACGCGCCGAAAGTTTCCGAAATGAAGGCGATGGATTTTGCCGTCCAGCACTGTTACGAGCGCGCCTCCATCGTCACCGACAAGGAATTGCTTCGGCAGGCGCTCCGCTTCGGCGTTGGCGACGTGGATATTGAAAAGGTCAAACGCCAGCTTTTGCGCGATGAATTCATCGCCGAGAACATGGACGGCCGGCAATGGCTCACCACAAAGGATGTGCTGGCCGAGGAAAAACGGCTGATCGATTTCGTCCAGGATGGAAAAGGCAAGTTCAAGCCGTTCAATCCGGGTAAATATCAGTTCCAAAACCCAAAACTTTCCGATGAGCAACGCGCCGCCGTTCTCCATGTGCTGCAAAGCACGGATTGTGTCACGGCCGTTTGCGGCGGGGCGGGCACGGGCAAAACGACGATGATGAAAGAGGCCGTCGCCGCCATTGAATCCACCGGCCTGAAAGTTTTCACGTTCGCGCCGTCGGCGGAAGCGTCGCGTGGTGTCCTGCGGTCGGATGCCGGTTTTGCCAACGCGGAGACGGTCGAGGCACTTTTGCAAAATCAAAAACTCCAAGCACAGGTTCGCGGGCAGGTGATTTGGATTGATGAGGCGGGATTGTTGAGTGTTCGCACGTTGGCGCGGGTGTCCGATCTTGCCGAAAAACAAAACTGCCGGATTATTCTGTCTGGTGACACCGCGCAACATCGCGCCGTGGAGCGTGGCGATGCGCT